>CAZGBU010000017.1:0-26803 GCA_964523945.1 uncultured Oscillospiraceae bacterium | reverse complement strand
AATAGACACGGCTGGCTGCCGTGCCTATGACCGTAACTATATTGTAGGAGGTGAGGGCAATGGCCGAGCATGAGCTGCGCCGTCAGCTTGCGCGTCTGGCTTCACTGCTGCAGCTGCCAGGCGATTTGGTCGCCGGCGTACCAAAGCTGGAGCTGACGGGGTTTGGAGAGCTGGTGCTCGAACAGCACCGCGGCATTGAGCGCTATGCCCCGGAGGAAATCACGGTCCGTGTCAGCCTCGGGATGATTCGGATCACAGGCGACGGTCTGATCATCCGGCAGATGAATGATAAGCGCATCGCAGTCACTGGAAGAATCCGTGCCGTTGCGTTGGAGGGGGACGGAACGTGAGCGCCATAATCAACTTCTTTCGCGGCACAATTCGTCTCTCGCTGACCGGCGCATGGCCGGAGTCGTGCCTGAACCGCTTTGCTGCACAGAAGATCGCATTCTGGGACACGGAAAAACACGACGAATTCACATATTCGGTGCGGATTTATGCAAAAGACCGGCAGCGCGCAGCGCGCGCGGCACAGCGCGCCATGTGTGATATGCAGGTGACCGGCGAATACGGCTTCCGTCGGCAGTTCGGCGCCATCCGCTGCCGGACGGCGCTGATCGTCTGCGCCGCGCTGATTTTAGCTGCACTTTGCATCTTGCCGCAGTTCGTCTGGACGCTGGAGGTGGAGGGCTGCGAAACACTGCACGAGGAGCAGGTCCTCCGCGCGCTGGAGTCGCTTGGGATTGGCTTTGGCACCTGGGGACCGTCCATTGATTCGCAGACGGTCAAGAACCACATGCTTGTTCTGCTGCCGCAGCTGGAATGGATCGCGGTCAATCTCTCGGGTGGTCGCGCGACCGTACTGGTTCAGGAGCGGACGGAGGTACCGGAACTGATCGACCGGAAAGAACAAGTCAATATCGTTGCTTCACGCACCGGCATTATCGAGCAGATGCTGGTGCTGTCTGGTCAGCCTGTTGTTGAGCAGGGGCAGACTGTGCTGCGAGGTGAGCTCCTGGTTTCCGGATATTTTGACAGTACGACCGGTGTGCAGGTAACGCACGCCATGGCAGAAATCTATGCCAGAACCTGGCACCAGCAGACAGCAGTGACCCCGTCATCACAGACCGTAAAACACTATACGGGCGAGACATTGACACGCTATGCAATCGTTTTGGGCAATAAACGGATCAATTTCTATCAAAACAGTGGAATTCCGGAGGGCATCTGTGATAAAATGACTCATACGAGCATTCTAACCCTGCCGGGCGGCATCACGCTGCCGATTACCCTGATCGAAGAGACGTACCGCTTCTATACAACAGAGCAGACCGATGTTGATGCTGCATCGGCCGAAACGCAGCTGACAGAGTTTACGAAGTCATATGTCTTCTCCGGGCTGGTTGGCGGGGAGATTGTGCAGTTTGATGCGACGATCACAGAGGATGCCGGTCTGTACCGGCTGTCTTCGGTTGCCGAGTGTGTCGAACAGATTGCGCTGGAAATGCCGACAGAGCCTGAAGAGGAAGATGCTGATGATTGAACGAACGGTCAACGCCGAGCGAATGGAACAGCTGATCAATGTGTTCGGTTCACTTGACGAAAATATCCGCTATATTGAGGATGCTTTTTCTGTCCGGATTGCCAACCGCGGTACGGAACTGAAAGTATCTGGGGATGAGGAGGCTGCCGATCGCGGCGCGCGTGCACTTGAGGGCCTGATGCGCCTCGCCGGGAAGGGTGAAGTGATCGATGCGCAGAAAGTGCGTTATCTAGTCGATCTGGTGAACCGGGGAGAGGACGATAAGATCGGCGAGCTGGCCCGTGACGTTGTGTGCATTACAGCCAAGGGAAAGCCCATTAAGGCCAAGACGCTGGGTCAGCAGCGGTATATGAAAGCGATCGAACAGAATACGGTCACCGTCGCAGTCGGACCAGCCGGCACCGGTAAGACCTATCTGGCGGTCGCCGCGGCTGTCAGCGCATTCCGTGCAAAAAAGATCAACCGGATTATTCTGACCAGACCGGCCGTTGAGGCCGGCGAACGGCTCGGCTTCCTGCCGGGCGACCTGCAGAACAAGGTTGACCCATATCTGCGCCCGTTGTATGATGCGCTGTTTGACATGCTTGGCCCCGAGACTTACAATAAGTATCTCGAGCACGGAAATATTGAAGTTGCACCGCTGGCGTATATGCGCGGCCGAACGCTCGACGACAGCTTTATCATCCTGGATGAGGCCCAGAACACAACGCGCGAGCAAATGAAGATGTTCCTGACGCGGCTCGGCTTCAACTCCAAAATTGTCATCACCGGCGATATCACGCAGATTGATCTGCCGTCCGATAAGGTGTGCGGCCTGAAAGATGCCATCCGCATCCTTGACGGCGTCGACGACATCGCAATCTGCCGCCTGACGGCTTCCGACGTGGTCCGCCACGCACTGGTGCAGAAGATTATCGCTGCGTATGAGTCCTTTGAACACAAAAACGCCCGTGCGGCGCACCCCGGACAAGCCGCCGGAAGGAGACAGAGAAAATGACATCAAAACCAACCCCTGAGATATCCGTCCGTTATGATGCGGGGGTGATGAAAAATCCGCTCCTGGTCCGGAAAATCAAAGCGTGCATTCGCGCCGCACTGGATGCGGAGGGAATGTTTGTTCCGTGCGAGGTCAACGTCCTTTTGACCAGTGATGCGGGGATTCAGGCAATCAACAAGGCCGCCCGCGGCGTGGACAGTCCAACCGACGTACTCTCATTTCCCATGTTTGATTTGGTAGCCGGAGAGCTGCCGGCGGAGCTCCCGCTGATGACTGACAGCGATACGGGCCTGCTTCCGCTCGGCGACATGGCGATCTCGCTGGAACGTGCTGCGGTGCAGGCCGAGGAATATGGGCACAGTATCCAGCGTGAGGTCGGGTATCTGACCGTCCATTCGCTGCTGCATCTACTGGGGTACGACCATATGGACGAGGGCGAACAAAAGCGGAAGATGCGGGAGCGAGAAGAGTGGATCATGGCCGACGTCGAGCTGCCGCGATGAGCACGCTCCGGTCACTCGTGCGCAGTTTCCGTTTCGCCGGCCGCGGCATCGCCGCCGGATTTATGCGCGAGCGCAATTTGCGCATCCATGGCTGTGCGGCTGTATTTGTGGTGCTTGCCGGCATCTGGCAGAAGCTGAGCGCGGCGGCCTGGGCTGTGGAGCTGCTCTGCTGTGCGCTTGTGATCGCGCTAGAGCTGGTCAATACCGCGCTGGAGGCGGCTTGCGATGCGCTTCATCCGGCGCGCAGCCCATCGATTGCGCTGGCAAAGGACGCGGCCGCCAGCGCTGTGCTGATTGCAGCCTGCGCCTCGGTCGTAATCTGGTTGATCATACTGCTGCAAGAGCCATTCAATGAGCAGAATTTGCGCGAGGCATTCCGGCAACAGATCTGGCCGCGCTGGGCGCTGCTGGCATGGGCCGCGGTGAGTGCGACAGCAGTATGTGTACTGCCATATTCCAAAACAAAAGAGGAGCCAAATGATGATTGAACAGACGGCGATGATCACCATCGCAGGCCGGCCCAATGTGGGTAAGTCTACGCTGACCAACGCATTTGTCGGCGAGAAAGTCGCAATTGTATCCAACAAGCCGCAGACGACGCGCACACGCATTTGCGGCGTTGTCAATCGCGGCCAAACGCAGCTTGTCTTTATGGACACGCCGGGCTTTCACCGGCCGCGAACGCGTCTGGGCGATTATATGGTCGAGGTCGTGCGTGAAAGCGTAGCAGATGTCGACTGCGTGTTGCTGATCGTCGAGCCAATTGCCTCGGTCGGCGCACAGGAACAGGCGCTGATTGAGCAGATTCGGGCGAGCGGCGTCCCGGCCGTTCTGGTGATCAACAAGATTGACACCGTTGAAAAGAACGAGCTGCTTGCTGTGATCGCTGCCTATCGACAGGTGTTTCCGTTTGCGGAGATTGTCCCGGTCTCGGCCAAAACCGGCGACGGTGTGGAAGAGCTGCTCAATGTGTGCGAGCAGTTTGCAACACCCGGCCCGCAGCTGTTTCCTGACGGGATGACCTCCGACCAGCCCGAGCGGCAAGTGATCGCCGAGATCATCCGTGAAAAGCTGCTTTGGTGCCTGGATAAGGAAATTCCGCATGGAACCGCCGTGGAAATCACCAGATTCTCTGAGCGGGATAACGGCGTGATCGACATTGACGCCACGATATACTGCGAAAAAGACTCCCACAAGGGGATCATCATTGGCAAACACGGCGCGATGCTCAAAAAAATCAGTTCCATGGCGCGCGTCGATGCAGAGCGGTTCATGGGCGCCAAGATCTACCTGCAAACCTGGGTGAAAGTGAAAGAGAATTGGCGCGAAAACGCCGGCCTGATCCGCAATTTTGGCTATGGGCCGGTCTGAACGGGTAAGACCGGAAGAGATCGGAGCTTTGCTCCGGTCTTTTTGCTGAGGCGCTTTGCTTGATTTTCCAACGCACAGCCGATATAATGACGGAAATGTGTGCAGAAATCCCCTTGTATGCGCCGGCGGCGTCAGGCGAATCCTAATTGCAGTTGAACTGCGGAGGGATGCAGATGGAACCGGATGCAATTTGCGGCTGTTTGCACAGACTGGCGCGTCTGTCTTTTACCTGCTGTACCGGCAGGCGCAGCAAGCACAGGAGGAGCGGGAGCGCATGCCGGTTTCGGCATGACGTTCCGTACATAGCGATGTTTCTCAAAACCGCAGGGCTAGTTCTGCGCGAAGTCGACTACAAAGACGCAGATCGGCTGCTGACCGTGCTGACAAAGGAATACGGGAAGATGACGCTTCGCGCGCGCGGCGTGCGCAAATCTAGGCGGCTTCTGAAAAGCGCCTGTCAGCTGCTGGCTTATTCGGAGTTTACGATCTCAGAGCGCAGCGGCTTTTATGCCATTACAGAAGCAGAACCAATTGAGATGTTCACCGGTCTGCGCAGCGACCTCGAGCTGCTTTCACTCGCGTCATATTTCGCTCAGGTTGCTGAGGTCGCCGCCATGGAGGGCGAACCGAACGCACCGCTGCTGTCGCTGACGCTTAACGCGATCTACGCACTCAGTTCGCTCGGCAAGCCACAGCTGCAGGTCAAGGCCGGGTTTGAGCTGCGCGCCGCCTGCATACTGGGGTATGCGCCGGATCTGACTGGGTGCGCTGGATGCGGCGGGGAAGATCCTTCGCGCTTTGCGCTGCGCGAGGGTGTTTTGCTGTGCGAATCCTGTGCCAGAGAGGCTACCGGTTCGATTCGGGTTCCGGTGACGCCGCCTGTACTGGCCGCGCTGCGGTACCTGGTTGGCTGTCCGGACAACCGGCTGTTTTCATTTCAATTGGCTGAGCAGCCGCTGCGCGAGCTGTCGACCATCACAGAAGCTTACCTGCTCAGTCAGCTCGAGCGCGGCTTTTCCACGCTCGACTTTTATAAAAGTCTGTTTCTTTATGAGAACGGTGATCAGAAATGAACGAATTCTACGAAAAATCCATGCAGACGCTGGAGCTTGACCGCGTGCTGCAAATGCTCTCCGGTTGCGCCGTCAGTGAGGCCGCGAAATTGCGCTGCACCGCGCTGCGCCCGCTGGGCAGCGCTGACGAGATCCGTGACGCGCTTGCTGAGACGTCAGCCGCCTGCCGGCTGATCATCCGCAAGGGCTCGCCTTCGTTTCAGGAGGTAAAACCGGTCGCGGAGTCGCTCGACCGTGCTGACCGCGGCGGCAGCCTGTCCGCGCTTGAGCTGCTGCGCATTGCCGGCGTGCTGCGCTGTGCACGCGGCGTCAAAAGCTATTCCGATACCGACACAGAGGAAACCTGCCTTGATCCGCTCTTTTTTACATTGCACGGCAATCGTTATCTGGAGGACCGCATCACGACTTCCATTGTTTCGGAGGATGAGATTGCCGATGCCGCCAGCAGCGAGCTGGCTGATATTCGCCGGCATATGCGTGTGCAGAGCGCGCGTGCACGCGAGAGTCTGCAGAAAATCATCTCCTCGCCGACCTATGCAAAGTTTTTGCAGGAGCCGATCATCACCATGCGGGACGGCCGCTACGTCGTACCGGTCAAAGCGGAATGCAAGGGAAGTATTCCAGGCCTGGTACATGACGTCTCGTCATCCGGCAGCACATTTTTTATCGAGCCAATGCAGTCGGTCAACGCAAACAACGAGCTGCGCGAGCTGCTGCTACGTGAGCAGAAAGAGATTGAGCGCATTTTGGCCGAGCTTTCTGCCGAAGCTGCCGGGCACAAAGATGACATCATCAGCGATTATCAGGTGCTGACAGAGCTGGACTTTATCTTTGCACGCGGACGGCTTTCCATGCAGATGCGGGCAATGGAGCCGGCGCTGCGTACCGATGGCAGCTTGGAACTGCGCCGTGCCCGTCACCCGCTGATCGATCCGAAGTCAGTCGTACCGATCACGCTCGAGCTTGGCAGCGCGTTTGATACGCTTGTCATCACCGGTCCGAACACCGGCGGCAAGACGGTGACGCTCAAGACCATCGGCCTTCTGACACTGATGGCCGAATGCGGCCTGCACATTCCGGCTGACGACGGCAGCAGCATCAATGTGTTCGACGCGGTCTATGCCGATATCGGCGACGAGCAGTCGATCGAGCAGTCGCTCTCGACTTTTTCCGCGCACATGAAAAACATCACAGAAATTGTTGCACGTTGCGACAGCGGCTCTCTTGTCCTGTTTGACGAGCTTGGCGCCGGTACCGATCCGACGGAGGGCGCAGCGCTGGCGATTGCTGTCATCGAGTTCTGCCGTCAGATGGGTGCTCAGGTCGCTGCGACAACGCATTATGCAGAGCTGAAAATCTACGCAATGCGCACGTCCGGCGTTACCAACGCCTCCTGCGAGTTTGATGTCGAAACACTCCAGCCGACCTACCGGCTGCTGATTGGCGTACCTGGTAAATCAAACGCGTTTGCCATTTCGCGCAAGCTCGGACTTCCGGATGAGATTATAAAAAAGGCACGCAATCTGGTCGGCCAGAACGATCTTGATTTTGAGGATGTGCTTACACAGCTTGAAGCGCAGCGGCAGGCGATGGAGCAGGCGAGGGCAGAAGCCGAACAGCTCCGGCTGGAGACGCAGCAAAATAAGAAGAAATCCGAGGAATACTACGCACAGATCCAGAAAGAGCGGGAAAAAGCAACGGAGAAGGCGCGCGCGGAGGCGCAGCGGATCATTGATGAGGCGCGTGCCACTGCAAATCAGGTCTATGATGAGCTGAAGCAGCTGCGCAAACAGATGACAGACGCAGCCGACGCGCAGGGCATCAACGAAAAGCAGGCACAGCTGCGGCGCAGCCTGAACGAGGCGGAGCGCAATCTCGCACCCCAGCAGGCGGAAAAGGTGCGGCCGAAACCATCACGCGACCCAAGACCGGGCGACACGGTTGAGCTGCTCCGTCTCGGGACAAAGGCCACCGTGCTCTCGGTGGGAAAAGACGGCATGCTCGAGCTGCAGGCCGGCATCATGAAAATCAGCGCCAAGCCGGAGGAAGTATATCTGCTCGAGGGCGAGCAGCAGAAAACAGTCAAAAAACACATCGAACGGGCCTCGCGCGATATGCGCAGCGCGCCGGTCTCACCGGAGATTGATCTGCGCGGCATGACGGTGGATGAGGCCATCGGTGTGCTCGACATCTTTCTGGATAACGCGATTATGGCCAACCTTCCGTCGGTGCGTGTCATCCATGGCAAGGGAACAGGTGCGCTGCGCAAGGGCATTCAGGAGCACCTGCGCCACCGGCGCGGTGTCGCCGATTTTCGCCTTGGCGTTTATGGCGAGGGGGAGGACGGCGTGACGATCATTTCTCTTGCAAAATGACGATTGAATCGAAATTTTGGATATGCTATAATGTTTTTTGATAATTGAAAGGGAGTGTCTGCGATGTATTGCAAAGAAGGCATTGTCCGCAATGAGTCGGGCCTGCACAACACGGCTGCGGCAATTTTTATCCAGAAAGCGAATGAGTTTTCTGCTCAGATCTGGGTGGAGGTTGACGACCGCCGCGTCAACGCAAAGAGCCTGCTCGGGCTGCTTTCTCTCGGCATCATTCAGGGAACCAGAGTTCGCGTCTGCGCAGAGGGAGCGGATGCCGAACAGGCGGTAAACGAGCTGATCGACCAGCTTTCCGTGGCGGTTCTCGACTGATCGTCATTCGGAATGATACATTGCTGCAAGCCCGAAAGTTCCTTTTGGGCTTGCTTTTTTAGAGGATACGCCATGACCTTTAATGAACTGCGTGAAAAGGCACATTCGCTGCCGCTTGCGCCCGGCGTCTATCTGATGATGGACAAAACCGGGCAAGTGATCTATGTCGGCAAGGCAAAAAAACTGAAAAACCGTGTCAGCCAATATTTTCAAGCTTCCGCCTCGCATTCACTCAAGACCAAAAAAATGGTTTCCAAAATCGCATCGTTTGACGTGATCATTGCCGCGTCTGAGTTTGAGGCGCTGGTACTGGAATGCTCGCTGATCAAGCGCCATATGCCGCGCTACAATATTCTGCTTAAGGACGATAAGGGCTATCCGTATATTCGCGTCGACCTGCGTGAAGCCTATCCGAAAATGACACTGGTCAACCAGACAGCCAACGACGGCGCATCATATTACGGACCCTACGGCGGACGGAGCATGACGCAAAGTGCGATTGAGACGATCAACCGGGTTTTTCACCTGCCGGGCTGCGCCAAGGTTTTCCCGCGTGATTTGGATAAAGAACGGCCGTGCCTGAATCACCATATGGGATTATGTGACGCATGGTGCCGCAGCGCAATGCCGCAGACGGAATTCCACGCCCGCATGGAACAGGCATGTTTGATTCTGCAGGGTAAGTATGCACAGGTTGCCGGCATGCTGCGTGAACAGATGGAACAGGCAGCCGAGCAGCTCCGGTTTGAGCAGGCGGCGCAGCTGCGCGACCGGCTGCGTGCCATCGAAGCGCTTGGGCAGAAGCAGCTTGTCACAGCAGCGACACTGGCCGACACTGATGCGATCGGTTATTACCAGAGCGAAGCCCGGGCGTGTTTTGCTGTCCTGCACTACGTTGGCGGCAATCTGCTCGACAAGGATTATGAGCTTCTTGAGCCGGCAGACAGTGCGGCCGATGCCGTCTGTGCACTGCTAAAGCAGTACTACCTTTCACGCGGGACCACGCCGAAACAGATCCTGTTGCCGTGCGCAATCGAAGACGACACAGTGCTGGAACAGCTGCTCACGCAGCAGTATGGCCGCCGGGTTCATATCCGTGTACCGCAGCGCGGCGACAGCGTACAACTCGTTGCACGTGCCAACGAGAATGCCCGGGAGGAGGCCGAGCGCGTCACCACCCGGGAAGATCGAATCAGCGGTGCACTGACACTGCTGGGCAATCTGCTCGGCTGCCCGGCGCCGGTGCGAATCGAATCGTTCGACATCTCCCACACGGCAGGCACTGACATTGTCGCGTCAATGGTGGTATTTGAAAACGGCAGGCCACTCAAACGGGATTACAAACGCTTTAAGCTTGAAGGAATGGACAACCAGGATGACTATGGTGCGATGCGGCAGGTGGTTACCCGCCGCTTCCGGCACTATCTCGCGCAGGACGCAGGATTTGAAAAAATGCCGGATCTGCTGCTGATCGACGGCGGCGCAGCGCATGCCGCAGCGGTTTGGGAGACACTTGATGCAATGGCGCTGCATCCGCGAACGGTTGGCATGGTCAAAGATGGGCGGCACCGGACGCGGGCACTCATCACACCGGAGGGCAATGAGATCGGCATCTCCGGCACACCGGCGGTATTCGCACTGGTTGGCCGCATTCAGGAGGAGACGCACCGCTTTGCGATCGAGTATCATCGAAAGCTGCGCTCAAAGCGGCTGAAATATTCCGAGCTCGATGCAATTGCCGGTATTGGCGAGAAGCGCAAGCAGCAGCTTCTGCGGCACTTCCGTTCCATTTCCGCGATCCGCGCGGCAACTCCTGATGCGCTGCGCGAGGTTTTGCCGGCAAACGCAGCCGATGCGGTCTACCGGCACTTTCATCCACAGCAGAAAGAGGAGGAGTAATCCATGCGTGTGATCGCAGGGGAGGCACGCGGTGTGCGCCTGGCTGCGCCGGATGGGCGCAGCACGCGCCCGACGGGTGACCGGGTCAAAGAGGGCGTGTTCAGCGCGCTGCAGTTTGACCTGCCCGGGCGTTCGGTGCTTGACCTGTTTGCCGGATCCGGGCAGCTTGGCATCGAAGCGCTCAGCCGCGGCGCCGATCATGCCGTCTTTGTCGACGCGGCGCCGGCTGCTGCGGCCCTTGTTCGGGAAAATCTCCGGCGAACAAAGCTGATGCATCGCGCTCAGATGGTGGTTTCGGACTATCTGGCCTATCTCCAAAGCTGCAGCCGGCAGTTTGATCTGATTCTGCTTGACCCGCCGTATGCAGAAAATTTCCTGGAAAACAGCCTGCGCGTCATATCCGAAATTGACATTTTGTCGGATGGTGGTATAATTGTGTGCGAAAGACCGACGGAAAAGCAGCTCGACTGTGATTTTGACGGCTTGATGCGTTCCAAGGACTATCGCTACGGCAAAACGCTTGTGACGATTTTCCGCCGGAACTGATCCAACGGAGGAATCCCATGAGAGATGCGATCTACCCGGGCAGCTTCGACCCGGTTACCCTGGGCCACCTGAACATCATTGAACGCGCAGCTGGGATTTTTGACCATCTGGTTATCTGCGTGATGGTCAACTCGGAAAAGCACCCGATGTTCACGGCAGGAGAGCGTGTTGCTCTGATCAAGCGCGTGACAAAACATCTGCCGAATGTATCGGTGGAATCCTATTGCGGCCTGCTCGCCGACTATGCCAGGGAAAAGGGCGGCTGTGTCGTGGTCAAAGGTCTGCGCGCCATTACGGACTTTGAAGCGGAATTCCAGATGGCAATTATCAACCGGAAGCTCAATCCGGGGCTCGACACGATGTTCCTGACCGCGGAGGATCGTTACATGTATCTGAGCTCGAGCGCGGTCAAGGAGATCGGGCGTTATCAGGCGGATCTGACGGACTTCCTCCCGGCGGCGATCATTCCTGACTTTCAGAAGCGAATTGAACAAAAACGCGAATCAACGTAATACAGGAGGTTCACCATGGCCAACAGCGTAGAAGACGTCCTCAGCACATTATATGAGATGATTCAGGATGCGTGGAGCCTTCCGCTCGGCGCGGACAAGTGCGTCGTGGAGCGGGACAAGGTTCTCGATCTGCTCGACGAGATTTCCAATCAGATGCCGGGTGAACTCAAGCAGGCCAAGACGATTGTGGAATCGCGCAACGAGGTTATCACAAACGCCAAGCGCGAGGCAGAAAACATTCGCCGTCAGGCGGAGCAGCGTGCCAAACAGATGATCTCCCAGGAGGAGGTCTATCTTCAGGCCAAGGCACAGGCTGCCGAAATGATCAAAAATGCACAGGATAAGATTAAAGAGCTGCGCCAGGTGACCAATGACTATGTCGACGATGCGCTCCGCCGCACCGAAGAGGCAATCACTGAGGCGCTCGGCGAGGTGAAGGAATCGCGCGCGAAGTTCCGTGCGCTGACCAATCCGCAGGCAAAAAACCCATCTCCCATCATCGAAGACGTTTGAATATGATCCGGAACGGCCGTGCAGCAGATACGCCGCACGGCCGATTTGTCTGCCGGCGCGCATTTGGCGAACCCGTCAATGGTGTTTGAAAAATTGGGGTTAAATTTGAGAAAATCGATATTTACTATTGATATGAATTCCCCTATACTGTATTTGTACGCTTATGCGGCAATTTTGAATCCCTGCAAATCTTTATACTTGAGGTGATTTCGATATGGCGGAGCATCAGTTCCAGAAAGTGCTCGTGGCGAACCGCGGCGAAATTGCAATCCGCATTTTCCGCGCCTGTTACGATCTTGGCCTGCACACCGTTGCCATGTATTCCAACGAAGACACATACAGCCTGTTTCGTACGAAAGCCGATGAATCCTATCTCATCGGCGAGAATAAAAGTCCGCTGAGCGCGTATCTGGATATTGAGCCGATCATCGACCTGGCAAAGCGCCGCGGGGTCGACGCCATCCACCCGGGCTACGGCTTTCTTTCCGAAAATGCGGAGTTTGCGCGCGCCTGTGAGGCGGCCGGCATCACCTTTATTGGTCCCCCATCCCACATTTTAGAGCAGATGGGTGACAAGCTCAACGCTAAGGCCATCGCGATGCGCTGCGGTGTGCCGACAATTCCCGGATCGGACCAGCCGCTGCGCGACGCGGACGAGGCGCTTGAAAAGGCCATCAGCTATGGTTTCCCGATCATCCTGAAAGCAGCTGCGGGCGGCGGCGGCCGCGGCATGCGTCGCTGTGACATGCCGGACGAAGTCAAGCCTGCGTTTGAGCTGGTAAAAAATGAAGCGAAAAAAGCATTCGGCAACGATGATATTTTCATTGAGAAGTACCTGGTCGAGCCGAAGCATATTGAGGTACAGATTCTGGCTGACACGCACGGGAATGTCTATCATCTCGGCGAACGCGACTGCTCGCTGCAGCGCCGTTATCAGAAGGTTGTTGAGTTTGCGCCGGCGTTCTCTGTGCCGGAGCATGTCCGTCAGGCGCTTTATGACGATGCAGTCAAGATTGCCAAAGAGGTCGGCTACATCAATGCCGGGACCGTCGAGTTCCTGGTCGACAAGCAGGGCAATCATTATTTCATTGAGATGAATCCGCGCATTCAGGTGGAGCATACCGTAACTGAGATGGTGACGGGCGTGGATCTGGTTCGTGCGCAGATCCTGATCGCCGAGGGCCATCCGCTCTCGTTTGATCCGATCGGCCTGCGTAGTCAGGACGATGTGAAAATGAACGGCTATGCCATTCAGTGCCGCGTTACGACGGAGGATCCCGTCAACAACTTTGCGCCGGATACCGGGCGCATTACCGCTTACCGCACCGGCGGCGGCTTTGGCGTCCGGCTCGACGGCGGCAACGCTGCTGCCGGCACGGTGATCTCACCATATTACGATTCGCTGCTCGTCAAGGTCACAACGTGGGACAATACCTTTGTCGGTGTTTGCCACAAGGCAGCGCGTGCAATTTCTGAAGTGCATATCCGCGGCGTCAAGACCAATATTCCGTTCATCTCCAATATTCTGCGGCATCCGCAGTTTGAGGCAGGGCAGTGCCATACCAAATTTATCGATGAGACGCCGGAACTGTTTGAGATTGAGAACTCGCGCGACCGTGCGACCCGCGTGCTGAAATACATCGCCAATATTCAGGTCAACGATCCGAATGCCGAGCGGCATCAGTACGATACGCCTCGCTTCCCGAATGTCGAGGGCGACCCGAAGCCCGGCCTGAAGCAGATGCTGGATGCTGAAGGCCCCAGCGCCGTTATGAAGTGGGTGCTTGACCAGAAGAAGCTGCTGATCTGCGATACAACGATGCGAGATGCGCACCAGAGTCTTCTCTCCACGCGCATGCGCACACGCGATATGGTCAAGGGCGCCGACGGCACAGCGCGGATTTTGGCTGATTGCTTCTCACTCGAGATGTGGGGCGGCGCAACATTTGACGTTGCTTACCGCTATCTGCACGAGTCGCCCTGGGAACGGCTCGATCTGCTGCGTGAGAAGATTCCGAACATTTTGTTCCAGATGCTGCTGCGGGGGTCTAACCTCGTCGGCTATACGAACTATCCCGACAATCTGGTACGTGAGTTCGTGAAAGAAGCCGCCCGCAGTGGGATCGATGTGTTCCGTATCTTCGACAGTCTGAACTGGATACCCGGCATGGAAATTGCCATGGACGAGGTGCTCAAGCAGGATAAGATCTGCCAGGCAACCGTCTGCTACACCGGCGATATTCTCGATCCAAAGCGCGACAAGTATACGCTGGAGTACTACGTTAAGATGGCCAAAGAGCTCGAGAAGCGCGGCGCGCATATGCTGGCCATCAAGGATATGTCCGGCCTGCTCAAGCCGTACGCAGCGAAAAAGCTTGTCTCCACACTGAAGCAGGAGATCGGCATTCCAATCCAGCTGCATACGCACGACACAACAGCCAATCAGGTGGCAACGCTGCTGATGGCGTCCGAAGCCGGTGTCGATATCGTTGACACCGCCATTGCATCGATGTCCAGCCTGACCAGCCAGCCGTCGATGAACGCCGTTGTCGCTGCGCTGCAGGGCCAGGAGCGCGACACCGGACTGGATTTAGGCGGCATTCAAAAGCTGACCGATTACTGGGCTGACGTGCGGCTGCGCTATGAAAAGTTTGATCACGGCCTGAAAAACCCTGTTACAGACATTTACCGCTACGAGATTCCCGGCGGCCAGTACACCAATCTCCAGCCGCAGGTTGTCTCGCTCGGCCTTGGCTCCCGCTTTGAAGAAGTCAAGGAAATGTACCGCACGGTCAACGATATGCTCGGCGACATTGTCAAGGTCACCCCGTCAAGCAAAATGGTCGGCGACCTGGCCATCTTTATGGTTCAGAACGATCTGACGCCCGAGAATATTGTCGAGCGCGGCGAGGCGCTCACATTCCCGGACTCTGTCGTCTCCTACTTCAAGGGCATGATGGGCCAGCCGGCCTGGGGCTTCCCGGAGGATCTGCAGCGCGTCGTTCTCAAGGGGGAGAAGCCGATTATCTGCCGTCCGGGAGAGATGCTCGAGCCGATCGATTTTGAGGCTGCCAAACGCGAGTGCGACAAGTTCCATCCCGGTGCCGGCATCCGTACTGCCGTAGCATGGTGCATGTATCCGAAAGTGGTCGAAGAGTTCTGGCGTCATCATCAGGAGTATGGCTATATCATGCGAATGGGCAGCCATGTCTTCTTCAACGGCATGGCCATTGGTGAGACGAATAAGATCAACATCGAGGACGGTAAGACGCTTGTCATCAAATATCTCGGCCTTGGCGACCTGAACGAGGACGGCACACGTCAGGTGCAGTTCGAACTCAATGGCATGCGCCGCGAGGTTGCGGTGCCCGATCCGAAAGCTTCGGTAACGGTCAAGCCGGTTGTGCTTGCCGATCCGGAGGATAAGAGCCAGACCGGCGCTTCAATTCCCGGTATGGTTTCCAAGGTCAGTGTAAAGCCGGGTGATCCGGTCAAGGAGAATCAGGTTGTCGCCGTCATTGAAGCGATGAAGATGGAGACTTCCGTTGTCGCCCGCATGGACGGCGTGATTGATCAGGTCCTCATCAAGGAGGGAGACAACGTCAAGGCCGGCGAGCTTTTGATTACCGTGAAATAATTGACAAGCAGCACGTTTTGGTGTATCATCTGACTCATCAAATGGAATACTGAGGTAAACGCAGTGAAGAGGAGGAGTACGCTCTTCCCGGTGATCAGAGACGGGGCGGTTGGTGGAAGCTCCGGCCGGGCAGCGGAAAGTCGCCTCTGAGCGGACGGCTGAAAAAAGCGTAGGCCGGTACGGGTTCCTCCCGTTACAGGGGCCGAAAGTGCCCGACAAATGGGAATTCAGGTGGTACCGCGGAAATGCATTTCGCCCTGAACAGAGTATACTCTGTTCAGGGCGTTTTTTTAGGAGTGAAACTATGGCAAGAGAGTTACCAAAGACGTATGATCCGAAACAGGTGGAAACCAGGCTTTACTCGATGTGGGAGGAGCACGGCTATTTTCACGCTGAGGCGGATTCGGACCGCAAGCCGTTTACAATTGTGATGCCCCCACCGAATGTTACCGGCCAGCTGCACATGGGCCATGCGATGGACTGCACCCTGCAGGACGTCCTGATCCGCTACAAGCGGATGCAGGGATACAGTGCGCTTTGGGTCCCCGGTGTTGACCACGCTGGCATCGCCACACAGATTAAGGTCGAAGAGGAACTGCGCAAAGAGGGCCTGACCCGTTATGATCTGGGACGGGAACGGTTTTTGCAGCGCGTCTGGGACTGGAAGAGCGCCTATGGCGACCGGATCGTCCAGCAGCAGAAATCACTCGGTGTATCCTGCGACTGGAGCCGTTCGCGTTTTACGATGGACGAAGGGTGCTCCCACGCAGTGCGGGAAGTCTTTGTCCGCCTGTATGAAAAGGGCCTGATCTACAAAGGAAGCCTCATCATCAACTGGTGCCCGCACTGCGTAACCGCGTTGTCTGACACTGAGGTGGAATACCAGGACAAGCCGGGGAAGCTGTGGTATCTGCGCTATCCGGTCAAGGATTCCGACGAGTTTGTTGTCGTTGCGACTACCCGGCCTGAAACAATGCTCGGCGACTCAGGCGTGGCCGTTAATCCCAATGATACGCGCTATACCCATCTCGTCGGCAGGACCTGCATTCTTCCGCTTGTTGGCCGTGAAATGCCGATTGTTGCGGACGAATATGTCGATATGGAATTTGGCACCGGCTGCGTCAAAATGACGCCGGCGCATGACCCGAACGACTTTGAGGTGGGCCAGCGGCATCATCTCGAGGTCATCCGCGTGCTTGACGACAATGGCCGCGTCAATTCACTCGGTGGAAAGTATGAAGGGCTTGACCGTTACGAGGCCCGCAAGGCAATCCTGGCCGATCTGGAGCAGCAGGGCTATCTCGTTCGGACGGAAGAGCATCAGCACAATGTCGGCACCTGTTACCGTTGTCACAACGACGTTGAGCCGATTATCTCAGCACAGTGGTTTGTCAAAATGCAGCCGCTGGCCAAGGAGGCAATCCGTGTCGTCAGAGACGGCGAAACCAAGTTTGTGCCGGATCGTTTCTCCAAAACCTACCTCAACTGGATGGAGAATGTGCGCGACTGGTGCATCTCCCGTCAGCTTTGGTGGGGCCACCAGATCCCGGCATGGTACTGTGCCGACTGCGGCCATATCACTGTTTCGCGTACAGACCCGACAGAGTGCGAGCATTGTCACAGTGAGAACATTGCGCGCGACCCGGACGTGCTTGACACCTGGTTTTCTTCTGCGCTATGGCCATTTGAGACGCTCGGCTGGCCGGATCAGACAGAGGACCTGGCATATTTTTATCCGACAGACGTTCTCGTCACAGGATATGACATTATCTTCTTCTGGGTCGCACGCATGATTTTTTCAGCCTGTGAACATATGGGGAAGCCGCCGTTTCACACAGTGCTGATCCACGGCCTGGTGCGCGATGATAAAGGCCGTAAGATGTCGAAGTCGCTCGGAAACGGTATCGACCCGCTTGAGATGGTTGAGCGTTACGGTGCCGATGCGCTGCGCATGAATATGATCACCGGCAACAGCCCCGGCAACGATATGCGCTTTTACGTTGAACGGTGCGAAGCAATGCGAAACTTTGCCAACAAGATCTGGAACGCCAGCCGCTATGTCCTGATGAATCTGTCGGTGACGGAAAACCGCCTGCCAAAAGCGTCGGAGCTGGAAATTGAGGACCGCTGGATCCTTTCGCAGCTCAACTGCGTGATCGCAGAAGTCACCGAAAACATGGAGAAGTTTGAGCTTGGCGTCGCTGTCCAGAAGATCTACGACTTCATTTGGGACAGCTATTGCGACTGGTATATCGAACTGACCAAGGCGCGGCTTTACGACGGCACAGAGGAGAGTAAACGTGTCGCGCAACAGGTGCTAATCTATGTGCTTGACCAGTTTCTGAAGCTGCTGCATCCGTTTATGCCATTCATCACTGAAGAAATCTGGCAGGCTATCCCGCACGAAGGCGATTCTATTATGGTTTCCAGCTGGCCGGTATATGATGCTGCGCTCTCATTCCCGCAGGAGGAAGCAGCAATGGAATCGGTCATGGAGGCGATCCGTGCTGTGCGCAACCGCCGTGCTGAGATGAACGTCCCGCCGTCCAAAAAGGCGACGCTTTATATTGTAACAGCACGTCCGGAGATTTTTGAGCGCGGCACTGGTTTTTTGATGCGGCTTGCTTATTCAGACAATGTTGTGATCACGTCAGTGGCTCCGGAGAATGCCGACACCATGGTGCAGGCGGTCACCGGGGAAGCAAAGCTGTATATGCCGATGGATCAGCTGGTCGATCTGAATGCCGAGCGCGCCCGCGTCCGCAAAGAGCTGGAAAAGGCCAACCGTGAACTGACGATGGTGCGCGGCAAACTGGATAATCCAAAGTTTGTGGAGCGCGCGCCGGAGGCCGTCGTTGCCGGCGAGCGGGAAAAAGAGGAAAAGCTCGGCAGGCTGATTGCACAGCTGACCGAGAGCCTGGAACGGCTTGGATGCGTATGACGTATGAGCAGTGCCTTGCTGCAATCGAAGACCGCCAACGGTTTTCCCCTGTGCCCGGGCTTGAACGGATCGCCCGGCTGCTGCGTGCGCTTGGCGATCCGCACGAGCGGCTTCGCTGTGTCCATATTGCCGGAACGAACGGAAAAGGCTCAGTCTGTGCGATGACAGCCAGCATTCTGCAAAAGGCCGGCTATCGCACTGGTCTGTTTCTCTCGCCGCACCTGATCGATTTCCGCGAGCGCATGCAGATCAACGGGCGTCTGATTCCCGAGGCTGACCTGTGCCGTTGGACGCAGACGGTGCTGCATGCCCAGCAGCAGCTTGAGGAACAGGGTTATGAACCAGTTGGTGAATTTGAACTGATTACGGCCATTGCGTTTTGCTGGTTTGCCGAGCGGAACTGTGAGTTTCTTGTACTGGAGACTGGACTCGGCGGCCGCTGTGACGCAACCAATGTGATTCGCTCGCCTGCGGTGGCTTGCATCACCTCGGTCTCGTTTGACCATACCGCGCGGCTCGGGGAGACAATCGTCCAGATCGCATCAGAAAAAGCCGGAATTATAAAGCCGGGCTGCATGGTGGTTACGCCATGCACGCAGGCGCCGGATGCGCTGCGCACCGTGCGATTTGCCTGCGTGCATCGCGGTGCAGGCCTGCGTGTGACCAGCCTGCCCGCAGTTGCAGACTGTGGCCTGAGCGGTTCGCTGATCCGCTATGATGGCGAGCTGGAGGTTCGGGTACCGCTCATCGGAATGCATCAGACAGAAAATGCTGCCTGCGCCATCGAGCTGGGCCGCCTGCTGGGCATTCCGGATCCGGTCATCACCGCCGGCATTGAGTCAGTGCAGCTTCCGGGCCGGCTGCAGATTGTCCGGCATGATCCGCTGGTACTGGTTGATGCCGGGCATAATCCCGGCGGTGTGCGCACGCTGTGCACCGTGTTGGACACGTTGCTGTGCGGCCGGCCTGTCACTGCCGTGATGGGCATGATGCGGGACAAGGACTATGCCGACTGTATCCGGCAGGTCGCCTGCCGGGCGCGGCGGTTTATCGCCTGCCCAGTCGGCGATGCACGTTCACTCGATCCATCCGTTGCAGCCAGCGCAGCAGCGCGCGCCTGCTCGGATGCAGCCGCCGCCAGCTCTTTGGAAGAGGCAATTGCACTCGGCCTGCGACAGATGGAACCGAACGGCGTGCTGGTTGTCTGCGGCAGCGCATACCTCGCCGGCGAAGCGCTGATACAGTTCAAAGCAGCTGGCTTTTGAGATCAAATTTCGCTTTCCTGTGACTACTGTTTGAATTCGACGGATTCCGGTCGGAAGAACCGATATAATAACGTACATCGGAGCATGTCCGGTGTACGTTATTTTTTGGGGTGAACAGATGAATCTGACCAGTTATGTGCAGGACAAGCGGCTGACAATTGCGCTTTCCGGCGAGATTGACCATCATCGCGCGCGCAGCCTGATTGCAGAAATCGGAGAAAAGCTGGAGGCATATCTGCCGGTGCAGTGCACGCTGGACTTTCAGGCGGTTACTTTTATGGACTCCAGCGGGATCGCCGTCGTACTCAACGCAGCGCGCCGGATGAAGCAGCTTGGCGGCGCGCTGCAGCTGAAAAACCTGCCGCCGCAGGTGAGCCGCGTGCTCAACGCTTCCAACATTGAGAAGATCACACAAATTGTTTAAGGAGACAGCACATATGACACGAGCAGAAAATCAGATGACGCTGGAATTTCCGAGCCATTCGGTGAACGAGCAGTTTGCACGCGCAGCGGTGGCCTGCTTCGCTGCACAGCTCGACCCGACACTTGAGGAGCTTGGCGATATCAAAACCGCGGTCTCCGAGGCAGTGACCAACTGTATTGTCCATGGCTATCCCGATCAAATCGGAACGATCATCGTCAAGGCGCGGATTCTCAAGGGCGGCGTGCTGGAGGTTTCGGTCAAAGATCGCGGCTGCGGCATCAGTGATGTTGCGCAGGCTATGAAGCCGATGTATACCACCGGCGGCGCCGAACGCAGCGGTATGGGCTTCACAATCATGGAAAGCTTCATGCATGAGCTGCGGGTTAACTCCACGCCGGGGAAAGGGACCACCGTTGTCATGCGGCGCAAAATCGTACAGAAAGGCGGCACGCGGTGAACTGCTGCACCGGGGATCTGCTCGAACGCGCGCAGCGCGGCGACCGGCAGGCCAGCGAGCAGCTCGTTGTGGAAAACTCCGGCCTGATCTGGTCGGTTGCACGGCGCTTTTTTGGACGCGGCGTTGACCCGGACGACCTCTATCAGCTTGGCTGCGTTGGTTTTCTAAAGGCAATTGCAGGATTCGACACGGCGTATGGAACACAGTTTTCCACCTATGCCGTACCGAAAATCGCCGGGGAAATCCGCCGGTTTCTGCGTGACGACGGTTCAATCAAGGTCAGCCGCACTGTCAAAGAGCGCGCGGCCAGTATCAAGATGGCGCGCACACGCCTGACCGGCCAGCTGTTGCGCGAGCCGTCGATCTCAGAGCTCTGCGCAGAAACTGGGCTGACGGCGGAGGATATCGCCTCAGCAGAGCTGGCGACAGCCAGTGCGGAGTCCATCCAACGTGAAAGTGGCGAGGACGGTTTTACACTCGAGGATGTGCTGACCGAGGGAGACATGGAAGATCGCATTGTGGAGCGTTTGGCGCTGCGCGAAGCAATTGCCCAGTTGCCTGAGCGTGAGCGGGCCGTGATTGACCTGCGGTTCTTTCATGGGTTGACGCAGGATCGGACGGCGCGCCTGCTTGGCATTTCACAGGTACAGGTTTCCCGGATTGAAAAGCGAGCCGTCGAACATCTGCGCGCAAATTTTTAGGCTTTCCATTCGGGAGAAAACCGTATATAATGTTGGTATTCACGGAAACGGGGGATACCATGACGCAGGAACTCGAACAGCGTTTTCTCGCCGCAAGGACACAGTTCATTGCGGCTGAATTTTCGAATCTAAACGAACAGCAGCGCCGCGGCGCAATGAAAACAGAGGGACCGCTGCTGCTTCTGGCCGGCGCTGGAAGCGGCAAAACAACCGTTGTCATTCACCGGATTGCAAACCTGATCCGGTTCGGCCGCGCATCGGACTCCAACGAGGTGCCGGAGTGGGTAACAGAGGAGGACGTCGCGTTCCTGGAGGCATACCTGCGTGCGCCGGATCCAACTTCCAAGCCGCACGCGGAGAGCCTCTGCGTGCTTGACCCGGTCGCGCCCTGGTCCATCTTGGCTGTGACGTTTACCAATAAGGCGGCCAACGAGCTGAAAGACCGGCTCGCGGCAATGCTCGGCCCGGAGGGGCGCGACGTCTGGGCAATGACGACGCACGCGGCCTGCTGCCGCATCCTGCGCCGCGAGATTGAGCGTCTGGGCTATACCAGCAGCTTTACAATCTACGACACAGCCGACTCAGAACGTGTGATCAAAGATGCACTCCATGATCTGCATCTGGACGAAAAAACATATCCGCCACGCATGGTGCTCTCGCGCATCAGCCGGGCCAAGGATCGGATGCTCACACCGGAGGCGTTCCGTGACGAGGCCTCCACAGAGGGGGACTTCCGGCTCAGTCGAATCGCAGAGCTTTACGAATCCTATCAGAATCGGCTGCGCGCAGCCAATGCCGTTGACTTTGACGATATCATCCTGCTGACCGTGCAGCTTTTGCAACAGTTTGAACCGGTCCGGGAATTCTGGCAGCGTCGGTTCCGCTATGTGATGGTCGACGAGTATCAGGACACGAACCATCTGCAATACCTGCTCACATCGCTGCTCGCCGGCGGATATGAAAACATCTGTGTGGTTGGCGACGATGATCAGAGCATCTACCGTTTCCGCGGCGCAACGATTGAAAACATCCTGAATTTTGAGCAGCAGTACCCGGGCACAACCGTAATCCGGCTCGAGCAGAACTACCGCTCAACACAACAGATCCTGGAAGCGGCCAACGCGGTCATTTCCAACAATCGCGGCCGGAAAGGGAAAAAGCTCTGGACGCAGAATGAAACTGGAGACGTGATCACAGTTTACGAAGCCGCGAATGAGTCCGATGAAGCGAATTATGCGGCCAATCGAATCTTCCAAATGAGCAAAGGGGAAAACTTTCGCAACTTTGCAATCCTCTACCGCACCAACGCACAGTCCCGCGCACTGGAAGATGCGTTTCGGTTCAACGCCGTGCCATACCGCATCATTGGCGGTACGCGCTTCTTTGACCGGGCAGAAATCAAGGATATGCTGGCCTACCTGTGCCTGATTCATAATCCGGGGGACGATCTGCGGCTGCGGCGAATTGTCAATGTACCGGCGCGCGGTATCGGCGGCAAGACGCTTGAGCTGATTGGCCGGCAGGCGGCTGCGGCCAATATCCCGCTGTATGATGTCATTTCCCGGGCAAAGCAATATCCCAGCCTGGAGAAAGCGGCCGGCAAGCTCAGTGGCTTTGCTGATCTGATCCAAAGCTGCGCGGCGTTGGCCGAGCAAATGCCGCTGGACGCGTTCTACGACGAGTTGCTGCTTCGAACAGGCTATCTCGCAATGCTCGAGAGCAAGGATGATATTGAAAGCCGCACCCGTGCCGAAAACGTGCGCGAGCTGAAGTCATCCATTATCAGTTACATGCAGAATACGCCGACGCCGACGCTGGCCGGATTTCTCGAGGAAATCGCACTCTACACCGATCTGGAGCAGTACGACCCGGATGCCGACGCGGTCGTTATGATGACGATCCACAGCGCAAAGGGGCTGGAGTTTCCACACGTGATCCTCGTCGGCATGGAGGATGGCCTGTTTCCCAGCCAGCGCGAAGGTTCGCAGGAGGAACTGGAGGAGGAGCGGAGACTGTGTTACGTGGCCATCACGCGCGCAAAACAGACGCTGGCCATTACATACGCACGTCAGCGTATGCTCTACGGCAGGACGACGTTCAACCGACCATCGCGTTTTCTCTACGAACTGCCGGAGAAATGCCTATCCACCAAGCCGCGCGCCTCGCGCGCCTACACCAGCGGATATGCCATATCGGAGTCTGCAGAATACGGCGACACCAGCTGGGAACCGCGCAGGCCGTTCACTGAGCGATCGGCCTCGGCATCTGCGCGTGCTTCCGTAGCGCAGAAAAAATCCAGTGCGGCTGGATTGTTCGCCAAGGGCGATATGGTACAGCACACGGCGTTCGGTGCAGGAATGGTGCTCTCTGTCCTGCCAATGGGCAATGACGCACTGCTGGAGATTGCCTTTGACAACATCGGAACAAAGCGGCTGATGGCAAATGCGGCCGCTTCCCATATGAAAAAACGATAATTTCCGCGCAGCTTCCGCCATACGCTGTATGGTGGGAGGTGCATCATGAAACACAGGATCCGGCATCGCGCACTTTTGCTTCTGCTTCTGCTCAGCGTTCTGTGCCTGATTATGCTGCTCGTGATGCGAAGCCGCATCGCCCCAATTGCAGAAGATCTGGCAGTGGCAATGTTATCTGACCGTGCGTCTGACATCATCGTTGCAGCAGTTGGCGAGCAGCTTGAGGAAGCACAGATCGACTACGACCGCTTGGTCTATCTGGAAAAGGATACAAGCGGCAACATTACAGCGCTCCGCACCAACATGCTGGAGATTAACCAGCTGAAAGTGCTGGTGCTGGAGGCAATCGGCGAACGGATCGTCCGACTGTCGGAGGAGGACCTGAGCATCGCGCTAGGCAGCCTGCTCGCGCCGGAATTCTTTTCCGGTCGTGGGCCGAAGCTACCCGTTCGGGTCATTGCTGTCTCATCATCAGACGCAGAGTTTGAAAGCCAACTGACAGCAGCCGGCATCAATCAGACGCTGCATCAGATCGTATTGCATGTATCACTGAGCATGACAGTGCTGCTTCCGACTGGAACAACGACACTCGATACGACCACGCAGGTCATTGTGGCAGAAACCGTCCTGGTTGGCATGGTGCCGGACACTTATTTCGAGTTGGACGGATTGGATGTCATTAGCGCAGACACAGAAGAATAGAGGAGACTGATATGAATCCGAAAGAGGAGATCGAGCAGCTCACTGCTGCGCTGGAGCAGCACAACTATGCGTACTATGTGCTGGACAATCCACAGATCGAGGACTTTGAATATGACCGGATGCTTCGCCGGCTGGAAGAGCTGGAAGCGCAGTATCCTGATTTCGCGCAGCCCAATTCACCCACCCGCCGGGTGGGCGGGGCTGCGCTCAGCCAGTTTCAGCCGGTGACGCACGCCGTGCCGCTCGAAAGCCTGCAGGATGTCTTTTCCTTTGACGAGCTGCGGGAATTTGAAGACCGTGTCCGCCAGTCGATACCTGATGCAGTATACTCGCTCGAGCCAAAAATCGATGGTCTGTCCGTCGCACTGGAATACGTAGATGGGGAGCTGATTCGCGGTGCAACGCGCGGCGATGGTCTCACCGGAGAAGATGTGACAGAGAATCTCCGCACCATCCGCTCGCTGCCACTGCGGCTGTCCGGCGCACCGCAGCGCCTGATTGTGCGCGGTGAGGTATACATGCCGCGCACTGTATTTGCAGACCTGAATGCGCAGCGAGAAGAACGGGGAGAGGCCACCTTTGCCAATCCGCGCAATGCAGCTGGCGGCTCTCTGCGGCAGCTTGACCCAAAAATCGCGGCTGCACGCCGTCTTGACCTGCGGGTTTTCAATCTGCAGCTTGTTGAAGGCGCTTCTTTCCAGACGCACGATGAGACCCTGGAGTTTCTGCGCGCACTGCGCTTTCCTGTGATCCCATATCAGCTCTGCACCGACGCCGAAGCAATCGAAGCCAGCATTCGCGCAATCGATGAAAATCGGCTCGACTATCCTTTTGATATCGACGGTGCGGTAATCAAACTGAACTCGCTCGCTTCACGCGGAACACTTGGCTCTACCGCCAAGTTTCCCCGTTGGGCAGCCGCGTTCAAATATCCGCCAGAAGTTCGGGAAACCGTGGTGGAAGACATCGTGATCCAGGTTGGCAGAACTGGTGTTCTGACGCCAAAGGCCATTGTCGCGCCGGTTCGGCTTGCCGGTACAACCGTTACAAACGCAACGCTGCACAACTGTGACTTTATTGCAGAAAAAGATCTGCGGATCGGCGATACAGTGCGCATCCGCAAAGCTGGGGAGATCATCCCGGAAATTCTGTCTGTTGTACCGGACAAGCGACCGGATGGGGCACAGCCATACCAGTTTCCTGACCACTGTCCGGTCTGCGGTGCACCGGTTGAGCGAGATCCGGACGGCGCAGCGATCCGCTGCACCGGTGCAGAATGTCCGGCACAGCTGCTGCGCAACCTGGAGCATTTTGCATCCCGCAGCGCGATGGACATCGAAGGCCTGGGAGAGGCACTGGTCGAGCGCATGATTGCGCATGACCTGCTGCACTCACCAGCCGATCTCTATTTCCTCACGCAGGAACAGATTGCGGGGCTCTGGGAAAAGGGAACCCGCGCTGCGGCAAACTTATACTCAGCAATCGACAAAAGCCGTAAAAACGACCTCTACCGCCTGATTTTTGCCTTTGGCATTCGGCAGGTTGGAGAAAAAGCTGCCAAGCTGCTCGCGCAGCAATTCGGCTCGCTTGACGCGCTGATACAGGCGAGTGAAGAGGAGCTGCAGCAGGTGCCGGACATTGGCGCGGTGACAGCGCACAGCATCGTCAGCTGGTTTTCCCAGGAACAGTCGCGGCACATGATCGAACGGCTGCGCACAGCCGGTGTCAACTTCCAATGTCAGACCGCACTGACCGATACACGCTTTGCCGGAATGACGTTTGTTCTGACCGGCGCATTGACCGAACTGACACGCGAGGAGGCAACAGCGCGCATCGAGCAGTTTGGCGGGAAAGCATCTGGCTCCGTATCCAAAAAAACCACCTATGTCGTTGCGGGGGAAAATGCCGGCTCCAAGCTGCGCAAAGCTGGGGAGCTCGGCATTCCGGTACTCAGCGAAGCGGAGTTTCTCGCCATGCTGCAATAAAAAACGGCGCGGCAGGAAAGGTGCCTGCCGCTGCCGGGTCCGCTTTTTGTTTACAGATCAAACGAGAGATTCATAAAATATACATTTTTCTGATTGAGCTTCTGCCGCAGTAACTCCAGTGCCTCGCCAAAGCGCTGAAAATGGACAATTTCGCGTTCGCGCAGGAATTTGATCACATCGTTGACGTCCGGATCGTCGGACAGGCGCAGAATATTGTCATAGGTAACGCGCGCTTTCTGTTCGGCTGCAAGATCCTCTGTCAGATCCGCGATGGGGTCGCCCTTGACCTCCATACCGGCAGCTGACCAGGGCGAACCGGACGCCGCGGTCGGATAGACGCCGGTGGTGTGGTCGACGAAATACGGCGCAAAGGCGCTGTCTTCAATCTGTGAATCGGTCAGCTTCCGCGTGAGCTGATGCACAATCGTGCCGATCATTTCCAAGTGCCCCAGCTCTTCTGTGCCTACAGAAGCAACGGAAATGTTCCATATCCTGAAAAACGCTGAAAATACAAGGCTTTGATAAGGATGGTAGCAAGAAACCAGTAAAATCAAGGCT
>CAZGBU010000016.1:19492-27005 GCA_964523945.1 uncultured Oscillospiraceae bacterium | reverse complement strand
TGAGTTCCCGCCGGTTGTCACATTCTGCTTCTTGAAAGCGGATCAAATCCTCAAGTGTATTCCGAACGCCATCGTCTGCAGCCGCTGCCGCTGGGTGCGGCGCCTGACACACGGCGGCGGATAAAGTAAAGGGTACAGCCCCGGATGCCGGTGCGGCATTCCGGGGCTGCGGCGGTATTCGACCGGCGAGTCGGCGGGAATGCAGCTTGTGCGCCGCTCTGCCCCCCGAAACGCGCTGTTTTCCCGGGAAACCGGGATGCGGCATCACAAAAAAGCGCCGCAGGCCAGCCCGGCCTGCGGCGCTCTGGATCGGGGAAGTTCAGGATTCCTCCATTGCCTCCATAAAATCACGGACATAGCGGAACACGACCTCGTCGCCGTCTTCCAGTTCGTACTGCCCGCAGCTGACCGAGGGCATTTCTCCGTTGACCTCGAACAGCCAGCCGGAGTTTTCGCCGCTGTCGCCGGCATACAGGTTCCCGATGCCGACCAGATAGGCGCTCTCACCGCTGCCGTCAGTTTCATATTGCAGCTTGGCCGTCTGCGCAGCGGTGACAAAGGCGTCAAACGCACTCTCGCCCTCGGAAAACTCGACCGTGATCGGGCGGAGCATCATGCCGTCTTCGGGGATCAGCTCCTGCACGCCGTCCGGGAGCGCATCGAGTGCTGCGAGCACATCGGAGCAGTCGACGCTGACCGTACAGCTGAGCAGCGCCTCATCCGCAGGCGCGGCGGCACAGGCCGACAGCATCAGCGACAGCGCCAGAACCGCCGCGGCGGCGCGGGCCTTTTTCATCGCGGTTCCCCCTTCCCGTCAGTTGAAGATCACAAGCGTGGCGGCAATGGTCGCCGCGTCGGCGTACGAGCCATAGGCCTGGAACGTTGTGCCGTTTGTGATGCTGCGCAGCTGTACCGTCGTGCCCGAGGTGTTCTGCAGGCGGGCCGAACGTAGCGTGAATGTGATGGGTGCGCCGTCGACCAGTGCGAGCATCGAGTTGGCCGTCGTATCGACGTAGAGCACAGTGCCGCTGACAGAGACGGTCGCAGTGCCGTCGCCGGTCGAAGCCTGCGCCGTGCGCACAATGCTGGTGATGACGCCGTCGTGCAGCGTGACGGTCAGCGTATCGCCGAGTGTGACGGCGCTGAGCGCGAGTGTGCTGCCGGTGCTGGTCTGGATGGTCGCGCCTGCCGAGAGCGGCGCGGTGATGGTCGACCCGTCGGTCAGCAGCAGCGTCCATTCGGTCTGCGTTGACGACTGGCCGATGTAGCTCAGCGTGCCGCTGTACTCGGCCGCGACGCTCTGTTTGGAGACGGCTGTCAGCGTGCCGGCTTCAACGGTCAGCGTGACCGTGTCGCCGGTGGAAAGCGCGCTCAGCGAGGCGGTGATGCCGCCGCTGGTGATCATGGGCAGACTGGCGTAGTCCAGCGCGAACGACCAGACCGTGTTGTCCGAAGAGACGAGCAGCGTTCCGCTGTCGACCGCATAGCTCACACCGATGATCTGACCGGTCAGCGTGCGCTCGCTGGCATAGATGTAGACGCGCTCCGCGACGCTGCTGCGGCGGCCAACGGTAACGAGGTCGCCCTCCTGAATGTTCTGATAGGTGGTGGACGAGCCGTCCTCAGCGGTATAGACCGTCGAGCTGGAGACGGTGCAGCGCACCGTCTCGCCGTCTTCGCCGGCAACGGCAATATAGTCGCCCGTCGCAGCAGCCGATGCGAGATAGAGCACTTCGCCCTGCACCCAATCCGATGCATCGTTGTAGGTGACGGCGATGGTGTCCGCATCCAGTCCCTGCGCGTCGACGGTGACCCAGCTGCCAAGGTATGCCGACGAGAGCGTACCGGCCGCGCCGTTGACCGTTACAGTCGACGCGCTGGTGCGGTTGAACTGGCGCACAAGGCCATCGGCCCCGCGCACGCAGACGGCGCTTCCGTCAAAGCGCTCGAGCAGGCCGGACGCCCGCGTTAAGTTGTCATATTCCGGGATCGTCAGCTCGACCTGGTTTTCCTCCAGGTAGTCCAGCGACAGCGAGATCAGCTTGGCCACAACCGCGCGGGTCGAGGTGCCGTGCGGGTCGAACGACCCGTCGGAATAGCCGCTGATGATCTCCATGCTCACAAGCAGGTCGATGTGGAACAGCGCGTCGGAGGAGATCTCCTCGCTGTCGGTAAAGCTGAGCGAGGCGTAGTCGCGCGAGAGCGCTTCGTCTTCGAGCTGCATCGTGCGCACGAGATAGACGCACAGCTCCTCGCGCGTGATCAGCGCGTTCAGGTCGTCATATGCGCGCAGCTCGTCTTCGGTGATGATGCCGGCGGCCAGACAGACCGCCACCTCATCAAAGACCCACTCGTTTGATGCGGGCAGGATGGACTCGACCGTCGGGCCATAATCGGCATAGAGATATTCCAGTTCCGTGTCGGTCAGATCGTAGAAGCGCGAGAGCAGCGCAAGCGTCTGCGCCACCGTCGCTTTCGTCAGCGGACGGATCGTCCCGTCGGAGTAGCCGGAGAAGATCCCCCGGTTGTACAGATCCTGCATGAAATCATAGGCCCAGTAATCCTCGGGCAGATCGGGGAACTCCGCCGCCGCGGCGGGCACAGCCAGCGACAGCGCCAGCACGGCGGCCAGCGCCAGAGAAATCCATCGTTTCATATGTATGACCTCCTGTGCGTCTTACACTCCGGAGCCGGCGGGCAATCAGCCGCCCGGGTTGACATAAGCATAGCACGCGAGAAGCGCAAAATCAAGCGGCTGGGGACGAACCCGGAAAAAACCGGCGGTATGTGGAAACGCGCCCATTCGGGGGAGCCTTGGCCAGGTGGCACCGCGCTCTGCACAAAATGGCATATGCCGGTTTGGCGATTTTGACGATCAGACGGGAGCGCTTTCGTCAGATTGTCTAAATTTTAACGTAAGTTTTTTTCTGAATTGCACAAAATTAGAAGCGGAGATTGTGCGAACCACCCGTGCGCCGGCGGCGGAAATCCGATATACTAATGCCATCGGGCGGCCGGCAGCCGCCGCCCAATCCGGGAAGAAAGGAACATGCAACATGGGAATTTACGCGGTGACCGGCGGCTCCAGCGGCATCGGCGCGAAAACAGTGGAGTTTCTGCGCGCCCAGGGGCATCTGGTCTACAACATTGATATGAACGGCGGCGACATCAACGCCAATCTCGCCACGCGCGACGGGCGGCAGCATGTCATCGACGAACTGCACCGCCTGTGCGAAAACGGCCTCGACGGGCTGGTGTGCTGTGCGGGCGTCTCGGCGACCTGCGGCAACCTGAAGCTGATCATCTCGGTCAACTACTTCGGCACGCAGGTGCTGTGCGAAAACTGCTTTGACCTGCTGCAGATGCGGCGCGGATACTGCGTGGTCGTCTCGTCGAATACGATCTCGCAGGGGGTGCTGCGGCGCGACGTGGTCGACGCACTCAACAACGGCGATGGCGACGGTCTCGATGAGGACCGCGTGCTCAGGCTGGTGGAAAACTACGATGTGGCGGCCAACTGCCACCCGATGTACGTCGCGACCAAATACGCGCTTGCGCGCTGGGTGCGCCGCGTCTCGTCGGACTGGGCCGCGCGCGGCGTCCATATCAACGCGATTGCGCCCGGCAACGTGGCCACGGCCATGACGGCCAAGCTGCAGGGGCCGATGTGGGATGCATGCCTGGCGCTGCCGATCCCGATCCATTACCACGAGGACCGTCTGATGGACCCGGCGGATATCGCCGAGGCGATCTGCTTCCTCGTCTCGCAGCAGGCGCACGGGCTCAACGGCGTGGTGCTCTTCTGTGACGGCGGCACCGACGCGCTGCTGAATTCCGAAAAGGTCTATTGAGGAGGTGGCGAAATGATTCAGCAATACATCGACGCGATGCTCGCGCAGGACTATCAGGCGCTGGCGGACTGCTTCTCGCCCAAGTGCCGGCTGTTTGACTACTGCCCGATCGGCAACAATATGGAGAATTTCCACGTCTGCGGCCGCACGGCGGTGGAGATGTTCTTCCACAACAAGTTTTATTTTAATGTGATCCACATCTCCGACCCGAATATCATCGACGACGAGACGGCGGACTATTTCGTCTCCTACGGCGGGCAGTACCTGCATGTGCAGGCGAAAATTGAAAAGTATGCAGAGGACAAGATTTCGATCCTGACCGTCCGTCCGCTTTGAACCGGTCGACAAAACACCCGCGGGGCGCTGCCATGCAGCGCCCCGCGGCCTTTTTGCTGTGTAAACGCATAGCAAAAAGGTCATGTGCCGCTTTCAGCGGCACGGCCATCAAAGGAAAAGCGCGCGGGCCGGGGGCCCACATGCGCAAAAACTGCATGCGCTCCGGCTTTTACCTGTGTTCGTGGTGCGCCCGCGGCGCATGAAGTTTTATGCGTAATATTCGGTGACTGTCTCGAAAAATGCGTCAATGTTTTCCCACGGCGTCGTCGGCGGAATGTCGCAGCCGGACGAGGGGACAAAGTTTGGATGGCCGGCGCAGGCTTCCAGCACGGCGCGCGTGGCCGCGCGCACGCGCTCGGGCGTGCCGGAGAACAACACGCTCGACGGGTCGACGTTGCCCATCACCAGCACGTCGGGCGGCATCTGGGTGAGCATGTCCTTCAGCTCGATCGAGTTGCCGAAGTGGTAGCCCAGCGCGCCGATCGACGCGATCTGCTCCGCTGCCTGTACGACCGAGCCGCCGCAGTTGTGAAAGATCACGGCGAACGAGTCGGTCTGCACCGCATCCACCACGCGCTTGACGTACGGCGTTGAAAACGTCTCCATCAGCGCCGGCGAGAGCAGGCCGGAGGCCGGCTCGGCCATGACCATCCCGTCTGCGCCGATGTCGCGGTAGGCTTTGGCGTAGGCGATGGCGAACGCCGTCGCCTTTTCCATGACGGTTTCCACCATCTCCGGCTCTTCATAGCAGTTCATCATCGTTTCGGACACGCCCATCAGCCGCGCTGCGAGCGAGAACGGCCCGATGACACCGGCGAGCACCGGCCGGTCGGTGATGCGCGTTTTGGCCCTGGCGAGCGCGTCGAGATAGATCCCGGTGCGCCCGGCGCCGACGGACGGCACGGCGAGCGCGTCGGCATCCGCCGGCTCGTCGACGATATGGCCGATCACGGTCGGCACTTCGTTGTCGGTGACACGGATCTCGCTGCCAAATGCCTCGGCCTCGACGGACAGATCCATCATCGCGAGCGAAGCGAGCGTCGGGCAGCGCGCGGCGATCAGCGCCATGCCCTGCGACTGTGTCTCGCTGTCGGCGATCAGTTCGCGCACGGTGATGCCCATCAGCTGCACCGACGGAAACGTCAAAACGGGCATTGCGGCTTTGGCTTTGGCGGCGATGACCGCGCGCTGCCAACTTTTCATATCCATGCAGGGTGTTCTCCTTTCGTGAACGGCAGTCAGGTGTAGAGGAATTCCGGCTTCTCCGAATAGGCGGGATAGCGGTCCGTGAGCGGCGGCAGCGCGTCGGCGCCGGCCGGCGGCGCGCCGACAAAGGTGATGTCGTTGGCCATCAGGAAGATCTGGCCGCCGTATTCCCGGGCGAGCGCAGGCCAGTCGTTGCAGGCGCGCTGCCCATCCCACGCATCCGCACCCATCTCGATCATGTCGCCGAGCAGCGGTGAGACGCAGCCGCAGCTGTGCTGGCACAGGTAGATGCCGTGGCGGTGGACTGCGTCGTAGATGCGCTGCGTGTGCGGCCGCACCGTCTCGCGCCAGAGCTGCGGGCTCAGAAACGTGCTGCTCGCCGTGCCCCAGTCGTCGTGGTAGGTGATCAGGTCGATCGGCGCATATTCGCACATCCGGTCGATCAGCGCGATCTTATAGTCTGCCACCGCGCCGAGCATTGCGGCGAACGATTCCGGCTCGGAGATGGCGTCCATCAGGCACTCCTGCATGCTGGTCAGCACCGTCGCGCGCTCAAACAGCCCGCTGAAGAGCGTGACGCAGACGAGCTTGTCGCCGCTGAGCTGATCGGCTTCGCGGCGGAAGCTGTCCCAGTCGAGGCGGTCGGCATTGGGGATGCGGACCTGCTCGCGCCAGCGCGTGATGTCGTCGTAGACCGGTTTTTGCCCCGGCGTATAGTGGCTGACCGTTGCAGTGGCCGACCAGTGGACGCCGAAGATGTCATAGCCCGCACCGCTCATCGGCCGCTCACAGACCGGGGCGGCGATCGTCTCGCACAAGCCGCACATCATCAGCCCCATGCTGTCGCCGATGCGGCGCACGCCGGCCGGCCACGGTTCAATGGACAGAAACGGGAATTCCTCCGGCGCCTGCGCACCAGGCGCCCGGCGCAAAAACGCAAGCAACGCCTCTTTTTTCGTCATATTGCACCTCCACAGTGGCAGTTCATGCATGAAACCATTCAAATTATATAAGATATGCCCGAGCCTGTAAAGAAGAAATCCATTTGCCTGCGCCAAACAGAACTTTCTCAGGCGCTGGCGAAATTTTGAGGTTGGTATAATGGGACAGATCTGATAATATAATTTTAAAAATCGGATTATAAAACTCGGACAATTGGAGGCAGCAATATGCGCCAGTATGAAATTATCACCGACTCTGCGTCGAATCTGACCGACGGCCTGCTCGCACGCTATGGCGTCGAGCAGATCTCCTACCGCTCCACGCTCGGCGGCAGAGAGTTCCTCTGCTACGAGAAGGGGCGCGATCACGCGGTGGCCAGCCGCGCGTTTTACGCCGCCATGCGCGCCGGCGCGGACGTGCGCACAACGATGGTCAACGTTCAGACGTTTCTCGATGCGTTCGAGCCGGTGCTCGCCGCCGGGCGCGACGTGCTGTTCATCGGCATTTCGTCGGGGCTGAGCGGCACCTGTCATGCCGCTGAACTCGCCGCGCGCGAGCTGCTTGCGCGCTATCCCGGCCGGCGCTGCGAGGTGGTCGATTCCCTGTCGGCCTCACTGGGCGAGGGACTTTCGGTCTGCCAGGCCGCGCGCATGCGCGACCAGGGGAAGCCGCTCGCGGCGCTCGCCGCATGGCTGCGCGAGACGCGGCTGGAGATGATCAACGAGTTTACCGTCGCCGACCTGAAGTATCTGCGCCGCGGCGGCCGCATTTCGCCGCTCGTCGCGCTGGCCGGTTCGCTGCTGAACATCAAGCCGCTGCTTGCGGCCAGCCGGGAGGGGACGATTGTCCTGCTCGGGAAGGAGCGCGGCGAGAAAAAGGCCCTGACTGCCCTGGCCGAGCGGCTGGCCGGACAGATCGTCGATCCGGCGGAGCAGACCGTCGGCATCGCGCACTGCGATAACGAAGCCGGCGCAGCCTATCTCGCCGAGCAGATTGAACGGCGCGTGCACGTCGGCGGGATCCTGACGGCGTATTATGACCTGTGCACCGGCGCGCATGTCGGGCCGGGTACGGTGGCGCTGTTCTACCGCGGCGCCGCGCGCACGCTGCACGATCCCGCCGCCGCGCCGCACCCGGCCACGGCCTGAACGCTGCCCGGCGGAACGAAAACCGGACCT
>CAZGBU010000016.1:13610-19392 GCA_964523945.1 uncultured Oscillospiraceae bacterium | reverse complement strand
CCCCGCGCGGGGCTTTTCTGCGGCCCGGCGGGCGATCGCGCAAACGGCCAGCGTGCGGCGGAAAAGTTTCTGTTGACTTTAGCGTACTACCGTATTATCATATCACCGTGTGATTGCGCCGGCGCGCGCCGGCTGAAACTGGGAGGAGAAAACATGAAACGACTGGAAAAATGGGCGGCGCTGCTGCTGGCGCTCGCGATGTGCCTGCCGCTGGCCGCCTGCGCGGACGACGAGGCCGAGAGCGACATGGCGTATGTCCAGGACAAAGGCACCCTGATTGTCGGCATCACCGACTTTGCCCCGATGGACTACCGCGATGCAAACGGCGACTGGATCGGCTTCGACGCCGACATGGCCAAGGCGTTTGCCGAGCATCTCGGCGTGGACGTGGAGTTTGTGGAGATTAACTGGGACATGAAGGCCACCGAGCTGGAGACGCAGGCAATTGACGTCGTCTGGAACGGCATGACCATCACCGAAGAGGTGACGAGCCTGATGAGCGTCTCCGAGCCGTACTGCAACAATGCGCAGGTCGTCGTGGTCGGGGCCGACGTCGCCGAGCAGTATCAGACGACCGACAGCATTGCGGATCTGGCGTTTGCGGTGGAAAACGGCTCGGCCGGCGCTGCGCAGCTCGACGCGCTGGAGATCGAATACACCGCGGTCGACACGCAGGCGCGCGCGCTGATGGAGGTCGCGTCCGGCTCGGTGGATGCGTGCGTGATCGACAGCCTGATGGCTGCGGCCATGGTCGGCGAGGGAACCGACTACCCGGATCTGACCTATACCGTCGGGCTCAACAGTGAGGAATACGGCGTCGGGTTCCGGCAGGGCTCCGACCTGGTCGATGAATTCAATGCGTTCTGGCAGGACGCCTATGACGACGGCACCGTGATGGAGACGGCCGAGCGCTACGGCGTGCAGGCCGCGGTCATTGAGAAATAACACCGCTGCGCCGCAAGGGGCAGGGGGCTGCCGCCCTCTGCCCCCGTCCGGCTGTGCGGGAAAGGAGGCGCGGGCGTGTTTCAAACCGTGACGCTCACCCTGCTCGAGGGGTTTTATACCACGGCCAAGCTGTTTGTGCTGACGCTTGTGTTCGCGCTGCCGCTGGGGCTTGTGGTGTGCTTTGGCGCAATGAGCCGGTTCCGGCCGCTTGCGGCGGTGACAAAGGTCTTCGTCTGGATCATCCGCGGCTCGCCGCTGCTGCTGCAGGTGCTGATTATCTATTACGGGCCCGGGCTGATGTTCGATCTGCCGCTGCTGCCGCGCTTCACGGCGGCGCTCGTCGCGTTCGTCATCAACTACGCGTGCTATTTCTCCGAAATCTACCGCGGCGGCATCCTCAGCATTCCGGTCGGCCAGCGGGAGGCTGGGCAGGTGCTCGGCATGACCCGAAGGCAGATCTTCTTCCGTGTGACGCTGCTGCAGATGATCAAGCGCATCCTGCCGCCGATGTCGAACGAGTGCATCACGCTGGTCAAGGACACGGCGCTTGTGCGCGTCATCGCCGTCTACGAGATCATCTGGATGGGCGAGTCATTCATTAAAAAAGGCCTGATCTGGCCGCTGTTCTATACCGGCGCGTTCTATCTGGTATTCAACGGACTGCTGACGCTGCTGTTCGGCTGGTTCGAGCGCCGGCTCAATTATTTCCGATAGGAGGGCGAACCGATGCCGGTTTTGGAAGTGCGCCATCTCGAAAAGTGCTTCGACGACGCCAGAGTGCTCAGCGACATCAGCTTTTCGATGGAAAAAGGCGAGGTGCTGACGATCATCGGCTCGTCCGGCTCCGGCAAGACGACGCTGCTGCGCTGCCTGAATTTTCTCGAGCGGCCCGACAGCGGGCAGATCCTCGTGGGCGGCAGCGTGATCTTCGACGCGGCGAACGCCGGCGACCGCCGCGAGGCTGAAATCCGCCGGGCCAGGCGGCATTTCGGGCTGGTCTTTCAGAACTTCAACCTGTTCCCGCAGTATACGGCGCTGGAAAATGTGACGCTGGCGGCGCGGCTGCTGGCGCGCGAGCAGCCGGACTGGCGCGCGCGGCGCGCCGAGATCCTGCGCGGGATCGACGAGACGGCGCACGATCTGCTTGCACAGGTCGGCCTGTCGGAGAAAGAGGGCAGCTATCCGCACCAGCTCTCCGGCGGGCAGCAGCAGCGCGTGGCGATTGCGCGCGCGCTCGCGCTCGCGCCGGATATTCTCTGCTTCGACGAGCCGACCAGCGCGCTCGATCCGGAGCTGACCGCTGAGGTGCTGCGCGTTATCCAGCGCTTGGCCGAGCGGCGCATGACGATGGTGATCGTCACGCACGAGATGGCCTTTGCCCGCCAGGTCAGCGACCGCGTGCTGTTCATGTCCGGCGGCGTCATCGCCGCGCAGGGCACGCCGGAGGCGGTCTTCGACCGGTCCGACCACCCGCGCCTGCTGGAATTCCTGGGCAAACTGAACTGATCCGGCCTTACCGGGGCGTCCCGCCCCGGTATTTTTTTGCAGCGGGGCATTGCGCAGCGCCGGAAAAACTGTTATACTGGCAACAGTTGCCGGGCTAAGAAATTGGCCCGAATCTCCGCGCCCGCGCGGCGCATGAAAGGATGCGTGCCATGGAACACCGTTTTTCCCACCTGCTCTCGCCGATCCGGGTCGGCCGGCTGATGCTGCGCAACCGCCTGTTTGCGACCTGCTGTCTGCCGCACTTCCTGCAGGGGCCGGAGATCTGGCCGGCAGAGCCGATCGTGTCGTTTGTCGAGGGCATTGCGCGCGCCGGCGCGTCGCTTGTGACCATTCCCGACCGGTTTGACAACACGCGCCAGATCCCGCTCGAGGACGTCAGCCGCGGCCCGTGCTGGGATGCGTCCGACCCGAGCGTTGACAACTATCTTGCGCAGCTCATCGAGGCGGTACATTTTCAGGGTGCGCGCATTGCGGTGCAGCTGTCTAAATTCAAATCGTTTCCGCCGGATGCCGGCGTGTACGACCATCTCGACGACGGGAAGCATGCGATGATGCTCGATCTGGCCGAGGCCGTCGAGGGCGCGGCCGGGCCGCCGCCGCGCCCGGTGCATGCGCTGACCGAAGCCGAGATGCGCGCGATCATCGACGAGGCCGTGCAGCGCTGCACCTATTACAGGAGCGTCGGCTTTGATGGCGTCTGCCTGCACTATGCCTACAACTACAATCTGATCGGCAAATTTCTGTCCGCAGCGGCCAACCGGCGCACGGATGAATACGGCGGCCCGATTGAAAACCGCGCGCGCTTCCCGCTCGCGCTCGCCCGCGCGGTGCGCGAGGCGGTCGGTCCCGAAATGCTGATCGAGCTGCAGATCTCCGGCGACTGCATGAGCGAGGCGGAACTCGTCCGCTTTGCCGGGCTGTGCGAGGGCACGGCGGATCTGCTGCAGATCCGCATTGAGGATATGGATGCCTCCCATGCGACGGCGTACAACTACGACGGCGTCAGCGTTCCGCCGTCGGCGCGGTACGCCGAGATCATCAAGTGGTCCGGCGCGAAGATCGTCGTCGCGCCGAACGGCGGCTTCCACGATCCGGTCATGAACGAGCGGCTGATCGCCGAGGGCAGGACGGACGCCATTGCGTTCGCGCGTCCGCTGATCGCCGATGGGCAGTATCTCGACAAGCTCATCGACGGCCGCGAGGCGGACATCACCCCGTGCCTGCACTGCAATCACTGCCACACGCATGTCAAGGGGCAGTTTTTGTCGCTGTGCGCCGTCAACCCATATGTCGGCATTGCCCACCGCGCGTCCCGCATGGTGCCCAGGCCCGGGGCACCGCAGCGCGTCGCCGTCGTCGGCGGCGGGCCGGCGGGTCTGCGCGCAGCGCTGCTCGCGGCCGACCGCGGCCATGCCGTCACGCTCTTCGAGCGGGAGCAGACGCTGGGCGGCCAGCTCCGCCATGCAGATTATCCGCAGTTCAAGTGGGCGGTGCGGCAGTATAAGGACTATCTGATTGCGCAGGCGGAAAAGCACCCGCGGATCACGCTGCGCACCGGCGAGGCCGCGACGCCCGCCGGAATCGCCGCACAGGGCTTCGACGCGGTGATCACCGCGCTCGGCGCCCGGCCGCTGCTGCCGCCCGTGCCCGGCGTGGAGACGGCGAACGTCTGGACGCCGATCGGCGTCTACGGCCACGAGGCCGAACTGGGGCGGCGCATCGTTGTCGTCGGCGGGTCGGAGACGGGTACGGAGACGGCGCTCTACCTGGCTGAGTGCGGTCACGACGTGACGGTTGTGACGCGCCAGCAGGTGCTCGCGCCGGAGGCCTGGTGCGTGCATGCCTATTCGCTGCTGCACCGGCGCTGCAAGGCATGTGAGAATCTCACGGTCCTTCCCCTGACCGAGACGGTTTCGCTTGCGCCGGGGCGCGTCACGGTCCGCGCCGCATCCGGCGGGCGGACGATCGAATGCGACGACATTGTCGCCTGCGGCGGCGTGCAGGGCCTGACAGAGGAGGCGGCCGCATTTACCGGGAGCGCTCGCCGCGTGATCAACATCGGCGACAGCTTTGCGCCGGGCAATATCCGCTCGTGCTCGCGCATGGCGCTCGCCGCTGCGGCCAAGCTGTAAAAATGCGTTGACCGGCCGCCGGATTGCGGGTATCATAAGGATGAACGGCCGCCCGGCCGCTACACCAATCCCAAAGGAGGCGGCGCCATGACGCCGGACGAACTGAAAGCCCTTTACCATTCCAAATTCATCTCGCTCGAGCAGGCGCTCGACACGGTGCATTCCGGCGACGTGCTCGCCACCGGCAGCTACGGCAACGAGCCGGTCACGCTGCTGCGCAATCTGCACCGGGTTGCAGACCGCGGCGTGGACGACCTGACGGTCTGGATGGGCATTCCCGCCGAGGAATACCCGTTTGTCTCGGACGACAGCCTGACCGGCATCCATATTCTGAGCATCTTTTACGGACCCGCGCTGCGCAACCACCACGATTCCGGGCGCATCTCATTTGTGCCGAACCATCTGCACGCCGTCTCGAGCGTGATTCAGCACTGCCGCAAGCCCAACGTGTTCTTCGCCGCCGTCACGCCGATGGACGAATACGGCTGCGTGTGCATGTCGATGAGCCAGCAGCTCGAGCTGGAGATGCTCGACCTGTGCGACACGATCATCCTCGAGGTCAATGAGAAGATCCCGCGCACGCTCGGTACGATCCGCGTCCCGATCGAGAAGGTGACGCACTTTATCCGCTCCGACGCGACATCTCCCACGCCCCGCAGGAGGAGCCGGATGAGGTGACCCGCCGCATTGCGGCCAACGTCGCCTCGCTGATTGCCGACGGCGACACCATCCAGCTCGTCATCGGCACGCTGCCCGACGCGGTCGCCGAGCAGCTGACGGACCGGCACGACCTGGGCATCTACACCGAGATGATCGGCTCGTCGATGGGAAAGCTGATGTGGTGCGGCGCGGTCAACAATTCGCGCAAGCGCTTCTACCAGGGGCGCACGATCGGCGCGTTTGCCTGGGGCAGCCAGGAGCTGTACAACTTTCTCGACGGCAACCCGATGGTCGAGCTGCTGCCGGCGGGCTATGTCAACAACCCGTTCAACATCATGAGAAATGACAATATGGTCTCGGTCAATACGGCGCTGCAGATCGACCTGACCGGCCAGGTCTGCTCGGAGTATATCGGCGGCCGGCAGTATTCCGGCACCGGCGGCGCGACCGACTTCGCCTACGGCGCGTATCACGCGAAGGGCGGCAAGGGCATCATCGCAATGCGCTCGACGGCCAAGGGCGGCACCATCTCGCGCATC
>CAZGBU010000016.1:0-13510 GCA_964523945.1 uncultured Oscillospiraceae bacterium | reverse complement strand
CGCGCCGCCCGGCCAAAACCGGGCGGCGCATGTCAGACAAGAGAGGAGAGCTGGCCATGTTCACCATCCTGCCGTCGTGCTCGGGGTGCCACACCTGCGAGCTGGCCTGCCCGTCGGGCGCGATTTTCTACGACGGGCCGCGCTATCAGATCGATCAGGACAAATGCGTCCAGTGCGGCCTGTGCCGGTCGCTGTGCCCGACCTGTTCGATCGTGGACGATACCGCCCCACCGCCCTCGCCGCATGCACTGCGCCGCCTCGCGTGCGACCTGGTCGTGTGCGGCGGCGGAAGCGGCCTGATCACGGCGGTGCGCGCGGCCGAGCTTGGGCTGCGCGTGATCCTGCTGGAAAAGGCCGCGCGCGTCGGCGGCAACACCGACCTGGCGCATGGCTTTTTCCCGGTCTACTCCAGGCTGCACGCCGAGGCCGGCGCGCCGGATGTACGCGAGGACGCCGTCCGCGACCTGGCCGCGCGCACCGGCGGCGTGATCGGCGAGGACATGATGCGCACCGCCGTCTACGGCTGCTCGGAATTTTTCGACTGGCTGCTGGACTTTCCGGATGCGCGGCGGTACTTTTCCATCGCGCTGCTCGGGGAAAAGCGGCAGCAGGGGCCGATCTACGGCCCGGCCGTCATCGGCTTTCAGCACCGGATCGAAAACGTCAAAAGCCGCGACCCGTCCATCGGCCCCGGCTGGGCGGGCACCTACATCAAAAACGCGATGCTCGGCGCGATCCAGGCGCGGAACCTGCCTGTGCAGATCCTGCTTGAACACGCGGCGGCGCAGCTGCTGACAGACGCGGATGGGCGCGTGTGCGGCGTGATCGCGCGCGACCCCGGCGGCGAAACCGAGATCCGCTGCCGCGCCGTGGTGCTTGCCACCGGCGGCTTCGGCAGCTCAGACGAGAAGCTGCAGCGCTATGCCGGCTTTTTCGACGTCGACCGGCCGGTGACGCGCTTTTCCGTCCCTTCGGACACCGGCGACGCGATCGACCTGCTCCGCGCGCTCGGTGTCGAGCCGGACGAGGCGCGCATGTTCGTCTCGCTGTTCGGCCCGGCGCACCATCCGTACGCGTACAGCCTCTACCGCGCGCTGGAACATCCGACCAACCTGTCGGTCAATCTGAACGGCGTGCGCTGGCAGGACGAGACGGGCGGCCTCGGCGCGGGGCGGTTCCACATTGCCGGCAGCCCGAAGGAGGTCGCATGGGGGATCTTCTCCCAGAAAAACCTTGACGCGATCTTTGCAGAGTACCTGTCGGATCCCGCGCTTTCGGATGAATATGACTGTTATCGCGATTATCAGGCCGATTTCGACCGCGAGGCGTCCTACCGCAAGCCGCCCGTGTACAAGGCCGACACCATCGCCGGGCTGGCGGAGCAGATCGGCATCCCGGCGGAGACGCTCGAGCGCACCGTGGCCGAATACAACGGCTTCTGCCGGGCCGGGTGCGACGCGGCGTTTGGCAAAGACGCCCGGTATCTGCGCCCGGTTGAACGCGGGCCGTTCTACGCGATCTACGGCCAGCGGTTTTCCGAGTGCGCAATGGGCGGCGTCATGGTCGATCCGCAGCTGCGCGTGCTGCGGGGCGACGGCTCTGTGATCCCCGGGCTGTACGCGGCCGGCGACGCGACAAGCGCCATGCATCGCCGCGGCGAGCTCGCGCCGGTCTCCGAGCTGACCTGGGCGGTGGCCTCGGCATTCTGCGCGGCGCAGAATGCGGCCGCGGCGCGCTGCACGCCGAAGCCTGACAAAAACAGAAAACGGCAGCCTGCCCATACGGGCGGGCTGCCGTTTTTCGGCGGCTCACGGGATGATTTTTTTCGGCTTGAGATAGCGCTCCTGTTCGGAGAAAATGCAGCCGCAGTATTTCTGCAGATACAGCCCCAGCTCACGCGCGCGTGCCTGCCCGGCGGCGAACAGCGGCCGGAAGTCGCGGTATAAAAACGGCACGCCGTACGTTGCGGCCGCGCGCTCGGCGACGGCGCGCATCAGCGCGTGATTCTGATACGGGCTGATGAACAGGCTGGACGTGAAGCTGGAAAAGCCGCCTTCGGCGGCCTGCCGCGCCGCCTCGTACAGGCGCATTTCGTAGCAGCGGACGCAGCGGCCCGCAATATCGTCTGCGACGGCTCGCACAAACGGGCGCAGGCCGTATGCGTCGCACTCGAGCAGCGGCAGATCGATGGCCTTTGCGTATTCGCGTACCGTATTGCGCCGCGCGCGGTATTCGGTGAACGGATGGATGTTCGGATTGTACCAGAATCCTGTCACCGCAAGCCCCTCGCCGCGCAGCGCGTCGATGCACTGGTTCGCGCACGGCGCGCAGCAGATATGCAGCAGTGTGTTGGACATACAAGCACCTCCGTGTGTCACCATCATAGCGCGCCGCGCGCGGAATTGCAAGCAGAACGCGGCCCCGGTTCGCCGGGGCCGCGCTGGATGGAATCAGCTGTGTCTCAGCCGACGGTGAGCGTGTTGCACATGGCGGTGGCTGCCGCGCCGGCATCGGCCGCGCTGTCTTCATCGCCGTAGTAGGCGCACATCACGACGCATGCCTGATCGTCCACAGTTGCCCCGCAGGCAAGGACGAACGCGGCTTCGCCGTCATATGCGGCCTCGATCGTGGACACATACCAGTCCGTGCCGTTGATCGTTGTGTAGTAGTTGTCGGTTGTGCCGCCGAATTCCTCGAGGTCGGAATACGAGCCGACGATCTGCTCCTCGAGCGCCGCCGCGAGCTCCTCGAGCGTATCGGCGGGAATATCGGACTTGCTGCCCATTGCGACCATCAGCATCAGATTGTTGTCAGCTGCGTCATAATAGTCGACCGAATATCCGGAGCTGTCGCTCGAGCTTGTAGCCTCGCCGGCGTCGGCCCATTCGACCGGCAGCTCGGCGGTCACGGTGAGGCCGCCGCGGTCGGCGACGACGATCGGGGTCGTCTCGCCCGAGAGCACGTCGAAGCTGCCCGCGCTGGTGCTGCCGCCGGTGGACGGATCATAGGTAAACGGATCGTCGACAGAGTAGTAATCGACCAGGACGAGATAGCTGCCGTCTGCGCTGTACAGCCGCAGCTCGCCGGTTTCATCGGATGCGGAGAAGTTCTGGGACTCGCCGGTCTCCACATTGGTGAAGGTGAAGTAGCCGCCGGCGAGCTCCTCGACCGTCAGTTCGGCCGTCGCACCTTCATCGGTGTCGTAGCAGTAGAACGTGTCGCCCCAGCAGTCGATCTCGCCGACAAATGTGCCATCTTCCCAGCAGTAGTAGTGGCCCCAGGTGTCAAGCGCACCATCCACAGCCGGGGTGTCCATGTCGACGGTGCCCGTGCCGCCGCCGAAGATGCCGCCCGAGCCGTCGTCGCCGGAGACCACGCCGGAATCATCGCCGGAAACCACACCGGAATCATCGCCGGAGGCCATACCGGAATCGTCGCCGGTGACCGGGGTGGAGGTATCATCCCCGCCGGAGGCCTCATCCTGCTCGCCGTCGGTATAGCCGGGGATGTCTTCCTCGTCAATCTCCTCGAGCGTATAGACGTCGTCGTCGACGGTCGACGGTCGTGAGCGTCAGCACGCCGTCCTCGTCCTCATCGGCATAGAACGCTTCGTCCCCGTCGATCAGGTATGTAGCGGTTTCGTCGTCAAATTCGTATTCGTATGTCTCGTCGAGCACGCCGTCGGCATCATAGGCGGTCAGGTCGCTGCGGGTGAGCACGAGGTAGCCCGCCAGTTCGTCGTCCTCGTCGTATGCCTCGTAGGCGCCGCGGTCGAGCTCGATGTGCTCCGGCTCCTGCGGCTCATCTCCGCCGCAGCCGGCCAGCAAGGCACAGGCCATTGCAAGGACCAGCAGCAGTGCAAGCACGCGCTTTGTCTTCATAATTGATTTCCTCTTTTCCTCTCGTTTTGGCTGCGGCACGGCGCGGGAGAGCCCGGGCCGTACTGCGTTTGGCACAATTATAGTAGATGCCGGATGCAACAACAAGAGCAAACGTGAAAGATCAGAAAAAGAATCCCGAAAAACGACGTTAAATAGCCGCCGTGCAGATGCTGCACGGCGGCCTTCTGTTATGGGGTATCCGGGGTGACCGGCTCTGGCGCTTCCGCCGGTTCGCCGTCTGCCGCCGGGGCGGCGCCGCCCGCGAGGACAATCAGGCCGCGCGGGCATTTCTCCGCGCATGCCCCGCAGCCGACGCACGCGTCGTAGTCGATGACGGCCAGGTTGCCTTCCACACGGACGGCGCTGTACTGGCAGGTGCGCTCGCACAGCCGGCAGCCAATGCAGCCGATCTCGCACACGGCGCGCGTTTTTGCGCCCTTGTCGGCGCTCGCGCACGGTATGGTGACCGCCGTGCCGTAGGGGATTGCGGTGATCACGCCGCGCGGGCATGCGCGCGCGCAGGCCAGGCAGCCGGTGCAGCGCTCCGGATCGACGACGGCGCGGCCGTCCACAATGTGGATTGCGTCGTACTGGCACGCGCTCACACAGGTACCGAAGCCCAGGCAGCCGTATCCGCACAGCGATGGCCCGTCGCCGGCGGCGCGCATCGCGGCCATGCAGTCGTGAAGTCCTTCGTATTCGCCCTTGCGCCGGGAAGCGCCGTCCGCGCAGCGGACAAATGCGACCTGCCGCGCGACCTCGACGGCCTCGACGCCGAGAATCTCCGCCATCTTTGCGGCGGTTTCGCTGCCGCCGACGGCGCATTTGCCGATCCCGGCCTGGCCGGCGAGCACCGCGCCGGCGTAGGCCGCGCAGCCGGTGAAGCCGCAGCCGCCGCAGTTCGCACCGGGCAGGCACTCGGTCAGCGGCTCGAGCCGCTCGTCCTGTTCGACATAAAACACCTTGGATGCGACCGCCAGCACCAGCCCGAACAGCAGGCCCAGCGATGCGAGCACCAGAATCGCATAGAAAATCGTCATACCATCCGCCTCCTCACCCGAACACGGACAGCCCGGAGAAGCCCATGAACGCCAGCGCGATCAGGCCGGCTGCGATCAGGGCGATCGGGAAGCCCTCGAAGCACTTCGGACATTCGCAGCCCTCCATCCGCTCGCGGACGGATGCGAACAGCTCGATGGCCAGCAGGAAGCCGAGGCCGCCCGTCACGCCGTAGACGACCGACTCGAGGAAGTTGTATCCGTTGTTCTGGATGTTCAGCAGCGCTACGCCGAGCACGGCGCAGTTTGTCGTGATCAGCGGCAGGTAGATGCCAAGCGCCTGATACAGCGCCGGCACCGCTTTCTGCAGGAACATCTCGACGAGCTGCACGAGCGCCGCAATCACGAGGATGAACACGACGGTCTGCATGAATACCAGATCCGCGCCGAGCACGCTCGTCGCCGGGTCGAGGAAATAGTAGTTGACCAGCCAGGTGACGGCCGAGGCCACGCCCATGACGAACGTGACGGCGATGCCCATGCCGAGCGCCGTGTCGGTCCGCTTCGACACGCCCATAAACGGACAGATGCCGAGGAACTGCGAAAAGATGAAGTTTTCGATCAGGATCGCGCCGAGCGCGATGGAAAGCAGGCCTGTCACGCTCATTTCGTCACCTCCGGATGCTTCTTTTTACTCCGGTTGGTGCAGTACTGCACGACGGCGATCAGCGTGCCGAGCGTCAGGAAGCCGCCGACCGGCAGGATCAGCAGCAGCGCCGGATACTCCGCCGGGATGATGCGGATGCCGTCGCCCCCGTTGAGCACGCCGCCGCCGAACGTGCCCGAGCCGAGCAGCTCGCGCACGACGCACATCACGATCAGCGCGCAGGTGTAGCCGATGCCCTGCGTCAGCCCGTCGACCGCCGACGCGCCGACCGGATTCTTCGACGCAAACGCCTCCGCCCGGCCAAGAATGATGCAGTTGACGACGATCAGCGGGATGAACACGCCGAGCGAGTTGGAAAGGTCCGGCAGAAACGCCTGGATCAGCAGGTCGACCATCGTCACAAAACCGGCGATGACGACGATATACGCCGCGATGCGGATCTTCGACGGAATGATTTTCCGCAGCAGCGAGATGACGACGTTCGAACAGATCAGGATTGCCGTGACCGAGATGCCCATGCCCAGGCCGTTGAACAGCGTCGTGGTAATGGCCATCGTCGAGCACATGCCGAGCAGCTGCACCAGAACCGGGTTCTGGGTCAGCAGGCCCTCTTTGAGTTGCCGTTTGAAGTTCATGCCGAGACCTCCTTAACCAAGCGGGATGAGCGGCGCGACAGCTGCGAGCGCCGCGTTGACGCCGTCGACAACGGCGCGCGAGGTGATCGTCGCGCCGGTGAGCGCGTCGATTGTGCCGCCGTCCTTTGTCACGGCCAGCGCGCCGGACGCGCCGGCAAACTGCGCGCGGAATGTTTCGCCGGCGGTGGTATCGGCTGCCGCGACGGCGCCGAGGCCGGAGGTTTCGTCGTGATCGGTGATCGAGATCCCGGTGACCGTGCCGTCTGTGCCGATGCCGACGATCATGCTGATCGCGCCGCCGAAACCGGACGGCGTCACCTCTGCGACAAAGCCGCAGACCGCGCCGTCCGCGCTTGCCTGCCAGACGGTCTGCACCAGGCCGGTCTCGTCGGTGAATGCCACTTCCTCGTATGTATCAAAGGTCAGCACCGAGGCCATCGCCGCGGCGGTCCGCTCGGCGGCGGCCTGCGCGATCGGCTCGGCCGTGACGGCATTGACCAGCCCGAGCAGCGCCGCGACGACCAGCGTAATGGCAAACAGCGTAATCGTCAGCCGCGCGACATATCCTTTACTCTGCGTTGTCATCGCCGCCGCCTCCTTTGCCCTTTCTGACTTTTTCCGGCTTGACAAAGCCGAAGCGCTTCGGCACACCCACGCGGTCGAGGAAGCAGGCGCACACGTTCATGATCAGAATCGCGTACGACACGCCCTCTGCGTACGAGCCGAAATACCGGATCAGTACGGTCAGCCCGCCGCAGCCGATGCCGTAGACCACCTGCCCCCATTTGGTGACGGGCGAGGTGGTGTAGTCGGTGGCCATAAACACCGCGCCGAGGATCAGGCCGCCGGAGCACAGCTCGGCGAGCATCCAGTCAATGCGGTCGTTGCCGCCGAGCGGAAAGGCGAACGTCAGCACCGCGACCGTGCCGAGGAACGCGAGCGGGATGCGCGCCGAGATCACGTCGCGCATGTACAGATATACGCCGCCGAGTAGCAGCAGCACCGCCGACGTCTCGCCCAGGCTGCCGCCGATCGAACCGACGTACAGCTCGAACATCGACGCGGTCGGCAGCAGCCCCTCCTTGAGCTGGGCGAGCGGCGTGGCGACGGTCACCGCGTCGGCATTGGAACCAAACAGGCTCAGCGCCGCGCCGGGCGCGACCCAGGTCGTCATCATCACCGGCCACGAGAACAGGAACGCACGCGCCGCGAGCGCCGGATTCATAAAGTTCTGGCCGATGCCGCCGAACAGCTGCTTGACGACGACGATTGCGAAGAAATCGCCGATGATCAGCGCCCAGTACGGGATCGTGACAGGGCAGACGAACGCGAGCAGCAGCCCCGTGACGACCGCCGACAGATCGCTGACGGTCGTGTCCTTTTTCATCACGCGCCGGTAGCCCCACTCAAAGAACACGCATGCGGCGCACGAGACGGCGCACACCAGCAGCACGCGCAGCCCGAAGAAATAGACCGCGCCGATCAGCGCCGGCATCAGCGCGATGATCACATCGAGCATGATCGAGCGCGTCGAGTCCGCCGCGTGGATGTGCGGCGAGACCGATACGGTCAGGTTGTAGCTTTTCTCATCCAAGGGACCCGCCTCCTTACTGCTTCGGCGCCGCCGCGGCGCGCAGCTTCTGTTTTGCGTTTTTGAAGCTCTGCACGAGCGGCAGACCGGCCGGGCAGACATATGCGCAGCTGCCGCACTCGATGCAGTCGGTCACATGCTTTTTCTCCAGCCCCTCGAGATTGCCGGCGCGCTCGTATTTGTACAGATACAGCGGCATCAGATGCATCGGGCAGGCGTCCATACAGCGGCCGCAGCGGATGCAGTGCGGCTCTTTGATCCGGCCGCGGTCGGCTTTTGTCAGGCAGGTAATCGCATTGGAGCCCTTGATGACCGGCACGTCCAGGTCGTACTGCGCCAGGCCCATCATCGGCCCGCCGGCGAGGACCTTGTAGGGCGCCCCGCGGAAGCCGCCGGCCGCTTCGATCAGGTCGGCATAGCGCGTGCCGATCGGCGCGAGGAAGTTCGACGGATTTGCGATGGCAGGGCCCGTCACCGTGACGACGCGCCGCACGAGCGGCATGCCCAGATAAACCGCGTCGTAGATGGCTGCGGCCGTGCCCGCGTTGAACACCGCGCAGCCGACGGCGGCCGGCAACCCGCCCGGCGGTACCTGGCGGCCGGTGACCGACTGGATGAGCTGCTTTTCCGCACCCTGCGGATAGCGCGTTTTGCGCACGATCAGCTCGATGTCGCCGCCGGCGCCGAGCAGCCCCTGCAGCGTGCGGATGGCCTCGGGCTTGTTGTCCTCGATGCCGATGCAGCCCGTGCGCAGGCCGAGGATTTTCATCAGGATCCGGAGCCCGCCGACAACGCGCTCCGGCGTCTCGCGGATGAGCCGGTCGTCGGCGGTGATGTACGGTTCGCACTCGGAGGCGTTCAGGATGACGGTGTCCACCTTGCCGATGCCGGATGAGAGTTTGGCATGCGCCGGAAACATTGCGCCGCCCATGCCCGCGATGCCGGCCTGGTGAATGATCTCCATCAGCTCCTCGGCGCTCAGATCGTCGATCGATTCGCGCGGCGTGATGTCGTCGCAGGGCGTATCCAGCCCGTCACTGTCGATGACGACGCACATCACGTCGGTCCCGCCGGTGTACGGCCGCGGTTCGACAGCCGCCACCGTCCCGGAGACAGATGCGTGCACCGGGACGCACAGGCCGGAGTTGTCGCCGATCTTCTGCCCGAGCTTCACCGTGTCGCCCTTTTTGACCAGAGGCTGGCACGGTGCGCCAATGTGCTGGGACATCGGAATGACGACCTGTTTGGGGGCGTACGGCTCGATCGGCCGGTCGCAGGCGAGCTGCTTGCCGTCGTCCGGGTGTACGCCGCCAAAGAAGGAAAACGCCATCAGGGATCACCTCAGTTTCATAAGATCCGTCCGCCCGCAATATGCTGGAACGATACTATAAAACAATATACCGGAAAACGGATGCGATTGCAAGAAGAATCCATTCGTCGATTCCGGTAATTCTTTGTGGCGCACAGGCGAAAAAAGTGGTAATCTAACCAAAGAGGGAATGGCATTTTAAACGGCCAAAACAAACCAGAGCCTACATTTCCTGCCTTTTTTGGCACCACAACTATGCCGCAGGGGGAAAAGTGACTAAAAAGTGAGGCTGATTTTTGGAGAGACAGACAGCCTGTTCCTGAATTTTGGAATTGACAGACTTTTGTCGATGAGATATATTGATTCTATCAGGAAGCGATGCGAATCCGGCCGCGAAATTGGCAACTATAAACAATAGAATATGAACAAAGTGTTTCCTGCGCAATTTTACATATGTACCTCCACGACATGAGAGAAATTGTGCACTGAGCGAATCCCATTGCTTTGCTATGACAGCGCGGAACCAGAGGCGGCCTGTCGCCGCGGGGCAGGTTCCGCGTTTGGCTGTCTGAGGCGGCTTCGGCCGCGCAGGCGAATCGCGTAAGAAAAGCCGGCGGGCTTTTTGAAATATAGATCAAGTGACCGGCAGTGCCGGCCCAAAAATTTACCTCGGGTGGTGTGTGAAATTTGATTAAGTACGTAATCAAACGAATCCTCTGGATGATCCCGGTACTGCTCGGCGTTATCTTCTTGGTCTTTACGATCAACCATTTTACGCCAGGCGACCCGGTCGTCAACCTGCTCGGCTCCAACTACACGCAGGAGCAGTACGACAGGATGGAGGCGGAGCTCGGTCTGGACAAACCGTTCCTGGTGCAGTATGTCACCTATGTGTGGGGCATCGTGACTGAATTTGACCTCGGCACGTCCTACACCTCGAAGCGGGCGGTTTCCGACGAGATCATTGAACGTGTTCCCAATACGCTGAAGATCGGTATCTGGGGCGTGCTCTCGGCGATCTTCATCGCAATTCCGCTCGGTGTGCTTGCAGCGACACACCAGGGCGGCGTGTATGATTATCTGATTCGAATCGGCACGATCATTTTGGCTGCGCTGCCAAACTTCTGGGTCGCGCTGATGTCGATCATCGTGTTCTCGCTGCGATTGGGCTGGTTCCCCGCTTCGGGCCTTGACACCTGGAAGGGCTGGGTCCTGCCGGTCTTCTCGCTGGCCATCGGCCCGATTGCGTCGGTCGCGCGTATGGCGCGCTCGTCGATGCTGGAGGTTATCCGTCAGGACTATATCCGCACCGCGCGGGCCAAGGGCCTGTCAGCCTCTGCCGTCACGCGCCGCCATGCCCTGAAGAACGGCCTGATCCCGGTCATCACGGTCATCGGCTCGCAGATGAGCATGATCATGGGCGGCTCGATCCTGGTCGAAACGATCTTCTCCATCCCGGGTCTCGGCACCCTGATGAACACTGCAATTTCTTCGAAAAACTATCCCGTCATTCAGAGCGGTATCCTCGTAATCTCCATCACCGTCTGTGTCATGAACCTGATCGTCGACCTGGCGTATGCGTTCATCGATCCGCGCATCAAGGCGCAGTATGCCAGCGGCAAGAAGAAGAAGAAAGACACCGAGGAAGAGACTGCTCCGGCGGCACAGGAGGTGGCGTAAATGGCTGCAAAAACGAAAGTCGTGGAAGGCGAGCGCATTGAAAAGCACAGCCAGTGGGGCGACGTTGTCAAGCGCCTGATGCGCGACAAACTGGCCGTTGTCGGCCTGGTTATCGTTATCTTCCTGGTCCTTGTGGCTGTATTTGCCGACTTCCTCGCGCCGTATGACCACACGGTGCAGGATATCTCCAACCGTCTTGCCTGGCCGAGCCGCGAGCATCTGCTGGGCACCGACAACTTCGGCCGCGACCTGCTCTCGCGCATCATCTTCGGCGCGCGCACGTCGCTGCTGGTCGCACTGATCTCGCTGGTCATCTCGACGGTCATCGGCGTCGTCCTCGGCGCGTTCGCCGGTTACTTCGGCGGCTGGGTTGAGACGCTGATCATGCGCCTAATGGATATCCTGATGGCGATCCCGCAGATCCTGATGGCCGTATCCATTCAGGCGGCGTTGGGCACCGGTACCTTTAACACCGCCTTGGCCATCTCCATTTCCGGTATCCCAATGGGCGTCCGAATCCTGCGCGCGCAGATCCTGTCGATCCGCGACCAGGAGTACGTCGAAGCGGCCGTGGCCACCGGCTCGGGCAGCATGCGCGTTCTGTTCCATCAGATCATGCCGAACTGCCTGGCACCGCTGATCGTCGACGTGTCGCTGCGTGTCGGCATGGCGATCATGTCGATCTCGGGCCTGTCGTTCATCGGCCTGGGCGTCCAGCCGCCCACGGCGGAGTGGGGCTCGATCATGACGGCCGGCCGTACTTACATCCGCGACTTCTGGCCGCTGGCTACGTTCCCGGGCGTCGCAATCTTCCTAACGCTGTTCGGCTTCAACGTGCTCGGTGATGGTCTCCGGGACGCGATGGATCCGAAGCTGAAGGACTAAGCGGGAGGAGGAGTCATACAATGGCATTGCTTGAAATCAAAAACCTGACTGTTTACTTTGAGACCCGCGAGGAGACGGTTAAGGCTGTCAACGACGTTTCGTTCAGCATCGAAAAGGGTGAGACGCTCGGCCTCGTCGGCGAGACCGGCGCGGGCAAGACGACGACAGCGCTTGCGATCCTGCGCCTGATCAGCGATACCGTCGGCCGGTACAAGGGCGGCGAGATCATCTACAAGGGCGAGGACATCCTGAAGATGGACGAGAAGGAAGTCCGAAAGATCCGCGGCAATGAGATCTCGATGATCTTCCAGGACCCGATGACGGCCCTGAACCCGATCATCCGTGTGGTCGACCAGATCGCTGAGGGCCTGAAGATCCACAACGAGCATATGTCCAACGCCGACGCCGTCAAAAAGGCGTCCGAGATGCTCGAGCGCGTCGGCATCCCTGCCTCGCGCGGCCGGGAGTATCCGCACCAGTTCTCCGGCGGCATGAAGCAGCGCGTCGTCATCGCAATGGCGCTGGCCTGCTCGCCGAAGCTGCTGCTGGCCGACGAGCCGACCACCGCGCTTGACGTCACGATCCAGGCGCAGGTGCTCGAGATGATGAACGATCTGAAGAAAGAGTTCGACTCCGCGATGCTGCTCATCACGCATGACCTGGGCGTTGTTGCAGAGACGTGCGACCGCGTCGCCATCATGTATGCCGGCGAAATCGTGGAATACGGCTCGCTCGAGGACATTTTTGACCACACGGCGCATCCGTACACCGAGGGCCTGTTCGGCTCGCTGCCGAGCCTGGACAAGGATGTCCACCGCCTGCAGCCGATCGAGGGCCTGATGCCCGACCCCGCCAACCTGCCGAAGGGATGCAAGTTCCATCCCAGATGCAAACAGGCGATCGAGGAATGCGCCAAATATCATCCCGCGACGGTCGAAATGACGCCGGGCCACTTCGTGCGCTGCCTCAAATATGGCGGAAAGGAGAAGGCTGACGTATGAGTGAGCTTCTGAGAGTTGAACATCTGAAGAAATATTTTAAAACCCCCGCAGGCTTCCTGCACGCGGTGGATGACGTTTCCTTTACCATTGACGAGGGCAAGACGCTCGGCGTCGTCGGCGAGTCCGGCTGCGGCAAGTCGACGCTCGGCCGTACCGTCCTGGGCCTGCTGGACGCCACCGACGGCAAGATCTTCTTCCGCGGCGAGGACATCACCGAGGCCAAGGGCAAAGAGCGCAAAGAGCTGCGCAAGGATATGCAGATCATCGTCCAGGATCCGTTCTCCTCGCTCAACCCGCGCTACTGCGTCAAGGAACTGATTTCCGATCCGCTCGAGACCTATAAGGTCTACAAGGATAAGGCGGAGCTTGACAAGCGCGTCGAGCAGCTGATGGACACCGTCGGCCTGGCCAAGCGCCTGGCTTATGCCTATCCGCACGAGCTCGACGGCGGCCGCCGTCAGCGTATCGGCGTTGCGCGCGCGCTTGCGCTCAGCCCCAAGTTTATTGTCTGTGACGAGCCGGTTTCCGCGCTTGACGTGTCGATCCAGGCGCAGATCCTCAACCTGCTGCAGGATCTGCAGGAGGAGCACGGTCTGACGTACATCTTCGTCACGCATGACCTGTCCGTCGTCAAGCACATCTCCAACGACATCCTCGTCATGTACGTCGGTTCGATGGTGGAGAAGTGCCCGGCCGACACGCTCTTCCAGCTGCAGCTGCACCCGTACACCAAGGGCCTGATGAGCGCCATTCCGATCCCGAACATCCACCTCGAGAAAAAGCGCGTCATTATGCAGGGCGAGCTGACCAGCCCCGTCAACCCGAAGCCGGGCTGCCGCTTTGCCAACCGCTGCCCGTATGCC
>CAZGBU010000015.1:0-27700 GCA_964523945.1 uncultured Oscillospiraceae bacterium | reverse complement strand
AAAGCTGACAAACATTTTTTAGTGCCTCCCCCTCTTTGCTTTCAGATATGGAATAAGCCCCCACGACACAAGCACGGCGGAAATAATGAGTCCGCAGAGGAAAGAGGGAATATTTCCACCAACGGCAAGCGGAATAGAGCAGATAAAAAATAGAATACCAACAATGATTTTCACAAGCATAACGGTTTTCGTTTGCCGCATACCTGTAATGCGTTCGCGTTCGTCTTCCTCGGCCTTGCTCTCGGCGGCTTTGCGAGCCCTCACTCGCTCTTTTTGTTCGGCCTTTTGATTATTAGAGCACCGCTTGCAGACATAGCGCCGAGACTCCGGGAGATAGTAGCCGCCCTCGTTTGCGTCAAATTGCCGACCGCATTTCACGCAAGTAACAATATGCTTTCCCATGTCATGAGTACCCCCTCCGTTTTATTCCGGTCGTTCTGACCTTTAACACAATTATCATGTATTCGCGTGTTAATGTCAAGAATAAAACCGAGCTTTAACACATGGGAGGAGTCGCCGGGTGAAGATATATGATTACAACGGAAAGAAGAACATAAGCGGAGAGCGGATACGAGAGGCGAGGCAGAAAAAGCGGCTCACGCAAGCAGATTTAGCGGCGAGGGTGCAAATTGAGGGCGTTATCATGGAGCGGGACTCGATAAGCCGTATCGAAATCGGTACAAGGTTCGTGCCTGACTACGAAATCCCGGTATTTGCCAACGTACTCGGCGTTTCGGCCCTTTGGTTATTGGGAATAGAGTAATCTCCGGCGGAACTCCGCCGGAGATTTTTTGCATAAATTAAAGAAAAGCCCTTGACATACTGCAAGCAGTATGATAATATAATAGACGAAAGGAGGGTAGACATTGAGAAAGCGCAAAAAGAAAAGCGGCAATAAGAAAGACGGCCCGGCAAGCACACTCAATCTTATTACCGCTCTCGTAAACCTCGCGATAGCTATTCTACTTCTCATTGAAAAGCTAACCGAGTAGAGGCACGGGGAGGGAAACCTCCCCTCGCCTCCTAAACAATATCATGAATTACGCTCAATGTCAAATCAGCATGGACACAGCTATTTATATTTTGTGCGGAATAAGTATCACGCTATCGGTAGTATCTATCGTCATAAGTGCAAGGGGGCGGCGGAAGAATGGCAGAGACCAAAAGAAAGACTAAAACCTCGACGGCGGTAAAGCAAAAGTATAACGAGCGGGTTTACGACGTGCTTTCCGTGAGGGTTCCGAAAGAGACGGCGGCGGCGTTCAAGGCGAAGTGTGCCGCCGAGGGTATCCCACAAGCGCAGATTATCAAGAGAGCGATAGAGGCATTTTTGAACGAATAACGCGGCGGGGGCGGGCATCCGCCCCTTTTCCGCACTAACGGCACAAAACGGAGGGGGAACTATGGCACGGGTGAAATATAAGCAACTCGACAGAGATCGGCGGCTCAAAATGGAGGCGCTTTTTAACGCGCACATGAAACCGAAAGAGATAGCCGAGCAAATCGGGTGTCACATTTCAACCGTGTATCGGGAGTTCCGCCGGGCGAGTACGAGCACCTAAACAGCGATTACACGACCGAGCGCCGGTACAGCGCAGACAAGGCCGAGGCCCTCCACCAACTCAACGCGACCGCAAAGGGGGCCCCGCTCAAGATAGGGAAAAACTTTGCCGTCGCCGAGTTCATCGAGGGGAAGATAAAGGACGACAAATACTCCCCGGCGGCGGTATGCGCCCTCTTGCGGACGGAGGAGTACGCTCGTTTCGGTATCACCTTTTGCCGGGCCACGATTTACAAGTATATCGAGGACGGAAATATCTTCCCGAATATCACGAATAAAGACCTCCCGGAAAAGGGCGAGCGAAAGCGGGAGTATAACAAGGTGCGGGAGAAAAAAGAGCCGAGAGGCCGGAGTATCGAGGAGCGGGAGCCGGAGGTCGACGAGCGGAAAGAGCCGGGACATTGGGAAATGGATAGCGTCCTCGGGAAGAAAGGGACAAAGGCTCGGCTCCTCGTCCTCTCGGAGCGGGTGACGCGGAGCGAGATTATCATAAAGGTACAGGACGGGCGGGCGATTACGGTCGTCCGGGCCCTCGACCGCCTCGAGCGGGAACTCGGAGACCTTTTCCCCGTGATATTCAAGTCGATAACGTGCGACAACGGCTCCGAGTTTGCGAATTGGGCCGGTATCGAGCGTAGTGTTTGGAAACGAAAGGGACAGCGAACGACGGTTTATTTCTGCCATCCATACACCGCTTGCGAGCGTGGCACAAATGAGAACATAAACCGAATGATACGCCGCCATTTCCCGAAAGGTACAGATTTCGGGAAAGTGACGGCGGCGGAGGTAAAGCGGGTCGAGCGGTGGATTAACACCTATCCCCGCGAGATTTTAGGCTTTTCGTCCTCCGCTGATATGTTCGCGGAGGCGTTCGGGCGGGCCTCTTGACGTGTTTTATATTTTTTTATAGCTTTTTCGCAAAAAATACTTGACATTCGGGCCAAAATCTGTTCCTCCAGCGGATGGTGCAGATCAAAAAGGCTTGCAAAGTGATCTCCGAACCGGTTATGATGGAGCTAAGCATATGCGTCCGTCTCCTTTCGGGTCAGCGCAGGCAGCAGCTTGCGCTGATAGCACGCGCCGTATTTGGAAAAAGAAGTTGGAAATGCACCGACCCTGCTGAGCAGATGCGCCAGCCAGACGGGCGCAGCGGCCGGGATCTTGATCTCCATCAGGATCTGATCCGTTGGCAGGATCGGATCGCCATAGTCGCCGGCGCGCAGGTCCAGCGCCGTATCGCGCCAGCGCAGATTGGTATCGAATGTGATCCGCAGCTCCGGATCGTCCCGGCCGGCAAAGGCCGTCCGATCGTAAGCGATAAACACCTTTGGCGCCGGCCGGTAGCTGTGCATGAACCAGTCGATCTCGTGCGCAATCTGTCCATCGTGCGCCGGTGCAATCCCTGCGCCGATCCCCGCGGCCACCTCATCCGCGCGCAGTTCCGTGCGGCGCTTGTAGACAATGCCGTCATATTTCCGCTTCTGCTCCACAAACACCACATCCTGATCCGCCGGAACGCCGTAGCTGCGCACACGCAGCTTCTCCTTGTATACCGGGCTTATCCAATGATGCGCGGATCAGTTGATAATCGGCCGTATCATAATAGAGATTACAGATTGTATACCGGCCGAATGTATCGGGCGCAAGCACATCCCGGATCCCATCGAGCATCTGCGCGAGCTGATCGGGATTCAGCATGTACTTTTTTCATACCGCTGAAAGCAGTATTGCACCGCCATATCACAGACCTCCTTTGGGTTGATGCGCTCAGTATAGCGGGCCAGCCTAAAGCGAAGTTAAAGGGGTTCTTTCCCAGCGGGACGCGTCCTTTAACTCTCCTTTAGGTTCGGGCGGTATACATGGAACAGATGACAAAAGGAGGTCATTCCCATGAAAGCTTGTAAACGGCGAACGGCGCGGATGCTCATCGCCGCCATGCTGATCGGTCTGCTGTCCGCCTGCGGGACAGGCAATGGAACAGGAAGCGCCAACCCGGCGCAGGATGATCCCTCCGTCTCCGAACTGCAGAACGACGGAACGCGCGAGTCCGCACAGCATGATCTTGCGGACGCGACGACAATTACGCTGTCCGGTGCGGATGCCGCAGTCGACGGGACCGGCGCGGAGGCGGACGGTGGCGTCGTCACCATCACAGAGGGCGGGATTTATGCCGTCAGCGGCACGCTCAGCGACGGGAGGATCATTGTCGACGCACCGGATGCAGATGTGACGGTTGCGCTCAACGGCGCGTCGATCAGCTGCTCGTATGGCAGCCCCCTGTATATTTACGACGCTTCCACCGCCACCGTCCATCTGGTGGAAAACACGGAAAACACGCTGACCGACGGCGCGGGCTATACCTTTGCCGACCGGTTTTCCTCTGCGGCGGATGAGGAGCCGGATGCCTGCCTGTACAGTAAGGCCGACCTGGTGATCGAGGGCGCCGGGCGCCTGATCGTGACCGGGAATTACAACAACGGCATCACCAGCAAGGACACGCTGGAGATTTATGACGCGGCTGTGTCTGTTACCGCCGTCAACCACGGCGTCAACGGTAAGGACGCAAACACCATCCGCGCTGCCACGCTCACCGTGGTCAGCGGCGGCGACGCCGTCCGCGCAAGCAACGACGCCGACGCCACGCTCGGCTGGGTCAGCATCACAGACGCCGTGCTCAACCTGACCGCAGGCGAGGACGGCATCCAGGCGGAAACCGCCCTCACCATCACCGGCGGCAGCTGCAGCATTGTCTCCGGTGGCGGCAGCACCGTGCAGCCGGATGAGACGCTCAGCGCCAAGGGCATCAAAGCCGGAACAACGCTGACGCTCAACGGAGGCGACTATGTGCTCGATTGCTCCGACGACGCAATCCACTCGAACGGCAGCGTTACCGTGACAGACGGCACGTTCACCGTCTCAAGCGGCGACGATGCGCTCCATGCCGATGCGGCGCTGACGGTATCCGGCGGAACGATTGACATTCTGATCGCCTATGAGGGACTCGAGGGCGCAACTGTCTCTGTCTCCGGCGGGATCGTCTCCATCGTCTGTACGGACGACGGCATCAACGCTGCCGGCGGCGCAGATGCCAGTGGCTTTGGCGGCTTTGGCCCCGACAATGCGTTCGCGGACGGCGACGACAGCTACTGGATCGACATTTCCGGCGGCAGCCTGCGCATTCAGGCCGGCGGCGACGGCATCGACTCCAACGGCAGCATTACGCTCTCCGGCGGCACGCTGCTCGTGTCGAGCACCGGGCAGGACGACGGCTCGATCGATTACGGGACTTCGTTCACGCTCTCCGGCGGCACACTGCTCGCCATAGGCGTCGGGTTCATGTCCCAGTCACCCAGCGAACTGAGCCAATGCGCCGTCTCCATCGGCTTTGACACGACGCTCTCCGCCGGCACCTATGTCAGCCTGTCAGGCGGGACGCAGGACTTCGTCTTCTGTTTGCCGGACGGCGCGTCGAACCTGTTGTTCTCGTCATCTGCGCTGACAAGCGGCGATACCGTCACTGTCTCCTATGGCGGCGACTACAGCGGCACTGCGGACGGCTGGATCTGTTCCGGCGGGACATACTCCGGCGGCACCGAGCTGACCGAGCTGACGCTGGAAGACGGATTGACCACCTACGGCAGCGCCGGCTTTGGCGGCGGCTTCGGAGAAGGCGGCAGGTTTGGCGGCGGACGCGGCACAGACGGCGGCGCATCGCCCGGTGATGCTGCGCGGCCGGAAGAGAATCCGGGAGGCAGTCTTTCCACCGGCGATCTGCCGGACGATGTTTCGCAGGAGAATCGTCCGGCGGATTTCGTCCCGGAGGACAGCGGTGCAACCGGCAATGCAGGCCCTGCCGCACAGGCGAGCGGCGCGCAGGGCTGAGACACAAAAAACCGCACGGTGCAGGGAAATCCTGCGCCGTGCAGTTTTTTGAATTGCCGGTCCCCCACATCTGGCTATGGTTCCGGAAAATACTTCTTTTTCAGTGCATGCAGGGACTGCAGCGCTTCGTGCCCCCTCTGGCCCAGGCGCTGGGTCACCGCGACGATCAGCGCGTCGAGCAATGCGGCAGGTGCGGCCATGGAGTGGTATTCCTTGTCTGTGCCGCGATAGGCAAACAGGTTGATCTCTGCCCGCTCGTCTGCCGGCAGGCAGGTCCGGCTGACGAAAGCCAGCGTGCGGTAGCCGGCCACGCGGCTCTGTTCCAGCAGGATCCTCCCCTCCTGCGAGAGCTTGGAAAAACTGAACAGAACGGCCAGATCGTTCTGCCCCGCCTGCGCCAGCCCTTCCAGCAGCTCCGATCCGCCGGAGGGCAGCAGCGCCACGCGCACGCCCACCCGGCGCAGCCGGAACGCGAGCAGCTGTGCAAGTGCTGCGGAGGCGTTTTTGCCATGCACAAAGACACACTGCGCCGCACAGATGGCGTCCGCCGCCCGATCGAACTCCGCCGATACGAGCTGTTCAGCTGTCTTCTGCAGATAACACTGCTGGCGCTCCAGCCATGTCTGCGGCGAGAAACACTCGTCCTGCAGCAGCGTACGCGCCATCTTCACGGCCGGCCCGGATGCCTGTTCGAGCACCATCGCCTTGAGCGCCTTGTAATCCTGGCATCCCACATGGCGGGCGAATCGGGACAGCGTGGCGTCGGACACCTCCAGTTGTTCGGCCAGCTGACCGATGGACAGGAACAGGAACGTATCCGTATTGGTGTTGATATATTCCAGGATTCTTTGCTCCGCGCGGGTCAACTCTTCCAGCGGGATGGGAAGATGCAGCTGCATTGTCTCACCTCAGTTCAAGAGCGATTGCAGCGGCTCGTGCAGCAGGCCATTTGTAGCCAGAATCGCGCCGCCCCGCACCAGCGAGAGCGCCGCGCCGTCCGGCGCAGTGACCTGACCACCAGCCTCCTCAACCAACAGCAGGCCAGCGGCATAATCCCACGGCTGGAGCAGCAGCTCCACATACCCATCCAGACGGCCGCTCGCTACCCAGCACAGGTCGAGCGAGGCGCAGCCGCAGCGCCGGATGTCCTGGCACCGGTCATAAAGTGCCCGCATCTGTGCAAAGGACCGATCCGCCAGCTCGCGGCAGCCGGGCACGGTGCCGGCAGACAGGAGGCTGCTGCTCAGGCTGGCTGTCTGGCTGACATGAATGGGCGTACCGTTGCACTGTGCGCCCCGTCCCCGCTGGGCGGTGAAGCATTCACCGCTGTAGGGATTGTACACCACACCAAATATAACCTGTCCGCCATCTGCCAGTGCAAGCGAAACTGCACTGTGATGAAAATGATGGATCAGATTGGTCGTCCCGTCTACCGGATCCAGGATCCAGACCGGCCGGGCCGGGTCAATGGCGGCGTTGTCCTGCTCTTCGCCCATAAACTGCACCGACGGCGTCAGCGAGCGCAGCCGGGCCCGCAGTGCTTCCTGCACCGACAGATCCACGTTGGTGACATAATCTGCTGCACGCTTGGCGCAGACGCTGCGCACAGCAGCCGGACCGGTCATCAGCGCTCCCGCCCCACGTACGGCGGCGATGACCTGTTTGACCAGTGACTGATGCAGGCCGTTCATGCCGCGCCCTCCCGGAGAAGAACAGCGACATAGTCGCCGCCGAGCGCGTGGATTTCTTTGAGTGATCGCTTGAGCAGGCAGGCAGCGCGCACCTGCAGCGCAGCATGCGCTGCGACCTCGATGGAATATCGTCCGGCCAGCATCGCATCATAGATCGCGCGCACCGTGTCGCAGTCCGTTTCCAATACGGTCATCACGCAGCCGTACTGGACCGCCTGATGGGTGTCGCTGCCTCCAACCACCGGAATGCCAAGCGTTCTGCCCAGATCATAGGTCAGGCGTTCGGTCTGCGCACGCTCAAGCGCCAGATCTTTTCCATTCAGATCCAGAAACTGCAGCCGGCGGCGCTGCTGCTCCGGAAGCTCCGGCACGCGCCCGGGCGCACGATACGGATGTGCGCAGCCAACAATCACCGGGTACGCCTCGAACAGATCCATCAAGCGCGCAAACGGCAGGAAGCTGTCCCTTTCCCGATGCGGCGCAAGCGCATGATGCAGCTCCAGGATCGCCTCGAGCGGTCCGATGGACAGGATGTGCCCGCACTCGGCCACGTCGGTCTCCATGCCCGGGAAGATGCGAAGGCCGTTTTCCAGCACAAGCGTGTCTCCATCCCGCCGGCTGACCGAGGCGAGATAGCGGTAGAGCACGTCAAACTGCAGTGTGTTAAAATGCTCCGTCAGGCACAGTGCATCCAGCCCAGCGGCGCGCGCCTCACGGAACAGCCAGTCGGTATAGGCCGTGGAAAAGGGCAGCTTTTTGGCCAGCTTGCCGTGTGTATGAAAATCCAGACGCAAGAGATTCCCTCCTTTTAAATCAGAGATGAAATAAGGACCGAAACGGCCACAAACAGCACCGAGACCGCAACAAAAATGCCATCAGCCGCCGTCACTCTCAGCGAAGCCAGCTTGATTTTCTTCACCGATCGATTCACCGCGGCGTAGCGATAGCCCCGCAGCTCAAGCGCTTCAACTGTCGTACGCGAACGCTTGGCCGTGTTGAGCATCAGCGGATAAAACGACTGCATGATGATCTTCACCTGATAGACCAGATAGCGGATTTTTCCCAGGAACGTATTGTGCGCGGGCGGGTTGCCGCGCAGGCGGTAGCTGAGCAGCACATTCTGAAATTCCTCCATCAGCATTGGAAGCATCCGATAGGCATAGGAAATCGAAAAACTCAGCCGCTCCGGGCAGCCGTACCACATCAGTCCATTGGAAAGCCGGTCCGGGTCGAGGCCGGAGAACACTGTAACCGAGGCCAGCGAGATCGTCGCCACTTTCAGCGTGAAAATCAGCAGGGGTACAGCAGCGGAGGCGTCCCCGCCAAACAGCAGCGTTACGACAAACAGATATCCCGTCTGTGAAAACACGCCCAGCGCAAACAGGAACAGTACAAGCCCCGCCACCCGTGCGAGCAATGTGGTCGCCATCACCAGCAGAAAACATCCCTGCAGAAACGGCAGATCATTGACAAACCAGGGCACCAGCCCGAAAAACAGATACCAGGCCAGCAGCACCCGCGGGTCAAGCGCAGCAATCACCGTATCGTCGTTGCCGTATGCGTTTTTCAGCACCTGATTGCGCAGGAAGTCCATGGAGAACTGATCCAGAATATTCTCCAAGTGTTTTTTCGACGATTTTTTCATCCTCATATCCCCTGAAAACAGTGAAGAAACTCATCTACGGTGTAGCACAGCGCCGCGGGATCAAGCGTCTGCGCCATCGAAAAAATCTCAGGCGGACGGATGCCCACCTGCCGGAGCAGGTCAACACGGGAAAAGATCGCATCACGCGTTCCGTCGGCCGCGACGGTTCCGCCGCTGAGCACCACGATCCGCTCCGCCCACTGACACACGAGCTGCATATCGTGTGTGGCGATCAGCGCGGTATGGACGATGTCTTTCATCTCGTCCAGGACGGCTATGATCTCGCGCCGCGTGGCGATGTCGAGGTTGGCCGTTGGCTCATCCAACAGCAGAATCCCCGGGTTGAGCGCAATGCCGATGGCAAGGCTCGCGCGGCGCATCTGCCCGCCGGAGAGCAGGCGGCCATCGCGCCCGGCCAGCTCCGTCAGGGAAAAGCGAGCCAGCAGCTCATCTGTACGCCGCTCCCAGTCCGGCACGCCGCGCACCTGCATTGCATAGGCGATATCCGCGCGGATGGAGTCTTTGATGAACATCTCCTCCGGATTCTGGTACACAAGCGAGATCTGACGGGACAGATCCTCCGCTCTTTTTTTCCCGATCGGCGTCCCAAACAGCGAGACCGTTCCGCGCCCCGGCCGCAGCAGCCCCACCATCAGCTTCATCAATGTGGACTTTCCCGCACCGTTCGAACCGATCAGGGCAACTTTTTCGCCCGCCCGGATGTCCAGATCCAGCCCGTCGAACACTGTGCGCGGCTCCCCCTTCACTGTGCGGTGTGCGGTAGGAGAGCGACACCTGCCGGAACGACACCGCCGTCTCCCCCGCGGGTGCGGCAGCCGGCGTGTTTGGCTGCCGCACACAGCGCAGACCGGAAAAAGCCGTCGCGCCGCCGGCCAGCGTGGTTGGCAGCGGCCAGTCCGCCGGAAGATCTCCCCGTGCGCGCAGCCGATGCGCCGCCTGCGTCACCTGCGGCGGAACAATATTGCACGCCTCGAGCTCTTCCACACGCTGCAGCGCCTCTTCCGTGGGCAGCAGCCAGCGAATCCGGCCATCCTGCATCAGCATGACATGCCGGCAGTATTCCGCAATATAATCGGTGTGGTGCTCGATGACAAGGATCGTCTTTCCATGCCGTTCGTTCAGCTCCCGCAGCACCGCATAGATCCGGTCGGCGTGCATCGGATCAAGCTGTGCGATCGGCTCGTCGAGGATCAGAATATCCGGCTGGAGCGACAGCGCTCCCGCCAACGCCAGCAGATGCGTCTGCCCGCCGGACAGCTGCCAGATATATTCGTCCTCGCACCCGGCCAGCCCGCACTGGGCAAGTGCCGCCCGCCCGCGCGCAAGATAATCCGGCAGCGCATAATTCAGGCAGGAATACGATGCGTCATCGAGCACCGTTGGGCGGACAATCTGGTTCTCAAAGTCCTGATACACATATCCGACCTCCCGCGCCAACGTGCCCACATCACTCTCGCGCGTATCCAGTCCGCCCACCCGCACGCGCCCGTCAAAGCTGCCGGTGATAAAGTGCGGGATCAGCCCGTTGAGCGTTTTGCACAGCGTGGACTTTCCGCATCCGTTACTGCCGACAATCGCCAGAAAGTCGCCCTGTTCCACGCACAGCGACAGATCGCACAGCGCGGGCCGTGCGGCGCCCGGGTAGGTATAGGTCAGATGATCGATTTCAACCGCGTGCATGGTCAGTCTGCTACAGTCCTGTTTCCCGCACGGCGGCGCATGAGCACCAGGACGACCACCGCAACAGCAGCGGCCACAGCCATGCCAATCGCGATCGCAGTACCGCTCTCGGCCCACGCAGCCTCCCAGTCGATCAACGACGTGCCTGCAGTTGCGAGCAGCTCTGCCGCGACAGCACAGGCAAACCCGGCCGCGCAGACGACCAGCGCCTTTGCGCCAGGGCCGCCGACCGCGCTGTCCGGCGTGCGGGGCGCCATGCCGACCAGCGGCTCGATTTTCCCGTGGAGCTTCGGCACCAGATACAGCGTCGGCAGCAGCGCGAAGAGGATGCCGGAGAAGAGCAGATCATTGACAAACGCAAAGCCCTCAGTGGCAAACACGCTCTCCGGCAGGCCAGCCACCGCCTCAAAATCCTCCACCGCAAGCTGAACCTTCAAAATATCCACCACAGTGCCCATTGCAAGCTGTGCGGCCGTGCCAACGAGCGCGGCAATGCCGACCATCACACGATTTTTCGGGTCCTTTACCAGACGGCCAGCGATATAGACGCCGATGGTAACAGTGAGAAATTTCTCTAGCTCGCCCAGGCCGCCGAATTGGCCCAGCATGATCTCGCTGAACACCAGCTCGCCGGTGGCCGCGCCCAGCGCGGCGGAGAGCGGATCAAACAGCATCGCCAGTGTCAGCGGGATAAACAGAAAGTATTCCACGGAAAATTCCACAATCCCCACCTGGAACTTCGGAATCAGCTCAGTGAGCAGCGTCGCCAGCCCGTACAGGGACATGGACAGGACAAAAACCATCAGCTTCTGCGACTGTGTTGCGGTTTGTTTCTGCGCGGTGCGCATCATGCATGCCTCCCAATCTCATCTCATAGAACCTGAGTACAGCATACCGGCGACATGTAAATTCATCGATCACAAAACCGTAAAATGTAATGAAATTTTCTCACCCTGCGCAAAAAAGCGCCGCCGGCGATCGCCGGCGGCGCTTTTTTGCGGCACTATCCGCCGCCTTTTTTGAGCTGCAGCGGCAGCGTCACGGCAAATGTGATGACGCCGCCGGCATAGCGGTTTGTGATCCGGCCGCGGTGGCGCAGAACAATGGCCTGCGCAGTGGACAAACCGATGCCGTACCCGCCGGTGGCGCGGGCACGGGAGGAATCCGCACGGAAGAAGCGGTCAAAGTAGCGCGGCAGCTGCGCGGGATCAAGTGCCGTACAGGGATTGGAGACAAGCACAGATGCCGTCCGCCCGCGTTGGGCCAGGACCAACCGGACCGTGCCGCCCGGGTCGCAGTATTTGACCGCGTTGTCGAGCAGAATTGACAGCAGCCGGAACAGGTTGTCCTGCACCCCGCGCATCTGCACATCGGGCGCAATATCCGCTTCAATGTGTCCGCCGGCCGCTTCGGCCAGCGGCTGAAACGCATCCACGCCGGCCTGCGCAATCTCGCTGAGCGAAAACTCGGAGGCAGCTGCATCCTGTATGGTTTCCTCCGTGCGCGCCAGCTCTACCATGTTCTGAATCAAGCTGTCGAGCCGCGTCACCTGCGCCTGTGCGCTCCTGAGCCACCGGTTATCGTCCCCAGCATCCTCGAGCAGTCCAAGATCGGCCGACAAAATCGCCAGCGGCGTCTTCAGCTCGTGCGACGCATCGGTGACAAACTGCCGCTGGCGCTCCAGGTTTTCGGCAAACGGCCGGATGGCGCGGCGTGAAAAGATCACCAGCAGCACAAGCACAATCACCGCACACGCCAGACACACCAGCAGCATCACCCGCACTGTGTTGTAGGCAGACTGCAGCTGCAGAAAGCAATCCATGACGATAATCGTGCTGCCGCCATCTTCATTGTCAAAGACGGCGTAGCGGTAATAGTCCAGATATCCGCGTGCGTCGTCGGACGACAGGATTTCGCTCACGCATTCGATCACCGTCTGCCGGTCCAGCGCGGCGATGTGTTCGATGTCTACCGCCCGCACCTCCCGCGCAACCGTCAGCTCCACAACGAAATAGCGCGTCTCAAACGGCGTCTCCTGCGTGACCTGAAATGCAGACGCGGCAGACGGGTCGGCAGCGGCGTCCGGTTCTGGGAATTCCCCGCCATTCTGGTAGAGCAGATCGATGGCGTTGTCAATCCGGTTTGTGGTCATGGTATAGTTTCCCGCGCCGATCGCAGCGCACAGCACGGCCAGCGTCGCGAGCAGGCAGAGCATTGCAACCAGGACGAATTTCCGCCGCAGCGAACGGATCATGATGATTCCTCCAGCACATAGCCGCGCCCCCGCTGCGCCGCAATGCGCACATCGGCGCCCACCGCCTCGAGCTTGCGCCGCAGATAGGAGATGTACGCCCAGACGACATTGATCTCGGCCTCGCTGTCATAGCCCCAGATTCGCTCCATGAACTGCTCGGTGGAAATCGGACGTCCCTGCTGGCGCAGAAGCAGCTCAAGCATCTGGAATTCCTTGCTGCCCAGCCGCACGGCGCTGCCGCCGCAGCTGAGTTCAAACGTAGCACAGTTGAGCGCAATGTTGCCGCAGGTCAGGACGCTCGGCGTATACGACTGTCCCCGCCGGGTCAGCGCGCGGACCCGGGCGACCAGCTCGCCGGGGTGAAAGGGCTTGGGCAGATAGTCATCCGCGCCGCTGTTGAGTCCGGCGATGCGGTCCTCCACCTGGCTTTTGGCCGTGAGCAGCAGCGCGGGTGTTGATACATTCCGTGCGCGCAGCGCCTGCAGCACCTGAATCCCATCCATCCCCGGCATCATGATGTCGAGCACAAGGCAGTCATAGTTCTCCGCCAGGCCGTAATCGAGCGCATCCGTCCCATTGGTCACCGTGTCCACCGCGTAGTGCGCCCGGGTGAGCAGCGCCTCGAGTGCCGCCAGCATCTCCGGCTCGTCGTCGGCTACTAAAATCCGCATGGCAGTTCCTCCTCTGCAGGCGCAGCAAGCAGCTCCCGGATCGTCTGCAGGGACAGATCGGTCGAAGCGATCTCGTCTGCGCAGCGCTTGAGCTCCTGTACGATCAATTTCTGGTCGCGGACTTCCCGCTTGTATTTGAGCTGATGCTCGAGATTGGCCCAGCAGTCCATGGCGATGGTACGGATCTGCACCTCCAGCCAGACCGGCTCGCATGACCGCGTGCCGAGAAAACGCAGCGGCAGCGACAGGATCATGTGATAGCTCCGGTAGCCGTTTGGCTTGGGTGCGCGGATATAATCCTTCTCTGCGCGGATCTGCACATCCGGGATCGCACGGATCAGCGCGGCAGTCTGGTCGATGTCCTGCACAAACGGGCAGATCAGCCGCACACCGGCAGCGTCCTGCACGCACCGCAGTGCGCTGTCTGCCGTGACGGGCAGGCCCCGGCTTTTCAGCTTCCGGCGCATGCTGTCGGCACGCTTGATCCGCGCCTGGCAGGCAGCGACCGGATCGCGCCGCCCCAGGCTCAGCTGATAACGCCGGATCATGTCCATGCAGGACAGGAACTCTGAAATTGCGCCCTCGAGCAGGATCAGGCTCCCGCCGTAGAATTCCCGCTCGGCAGCAGTGGTTTCCGGAATGAGAATGTCCATGGATCACTCCTTCCTGCGGTCAGCGCAGGCGCAGCGCGCACATCAGCACGCCGCTGCGCACGGTAAACTGCAGCGTGACCGCGTCGGTGTCCTCCCGCACCGTGAGATAGCCCGTACCGTCCACGTCGGTGAACGCGTCGACAACGGCGCCGGTGGAGATGCAGATGGTTGTGCGGCCGAGCTCCTGCGCCGCCGCATCGAGCAGCAACAGCTCCACCATACCATCGCACGGCAGGCCGTTCACGCGCAGCTCCCCCGCCGCGCTCAGACGATAGGTCGCACTGACCGTCCCCGCCGTGAGCTGTACGCTTCCAGCGGCGGCGCTGCCATCCTCCCACTGGAAAGCGGCGATGAGCGCCACCGTTTCGCCGTCAGAGCGCATGGGGAACGTCTCAAACCCGGCCTGCTGTGCAGTATCGGCATTCGGTGCAGTCGGTTCCACCGTCTCTTCCACTGTATCAGCACATCCGGTGAAAAACAACCAACAAACTGTAAACAATGCAGCGCATACCAGCCGCTTCGCTCGCTTCATCCGCCCACCTCCTGTTCCGCCCGGACTTTTCCAATACAATAGCAGGAAAACTCAAAAGCAACTTTAAACCGGACGACTCCGCTGGCATTGCAGATTTTAACTTGTTTTAAAGTAGCAGCGCTATATTGACCGCATCTGAATCAGGAGGTGTGAAGCCATTGATTGAAATTGAGCACCTGACCAAACAATACGGCGCAGACACTGCGATCTCCGACCTGAACGTTCGGGTGGACAGCGGACAGATCTACGGCTTCCTCGGCCCAAACGGCGCGGGGAAATCAACCACGCTGAATATCATCACCGGCTGTCTGTCGGCGACGGAGGGCAGTGTCCGAATCGACGGCTACGACATTTTTGAGCAGCCGAACCAGGCCAAGCGCCGCATCGGTTACCTGCCGGAGCAACCACCGCTGTATTTAAATGAAAGCCCGCTGGAATACCTGCACTTTGTCGGGCAGGCCAAGGGGCTGCGGGGGGAGGCGCTGCGCCGCCAGATCAGCGCAGTGGTCGACGAAACCGGTATCGGCGCGGTGCGCAGCCGCCGGATCAGCACGCTGTCCAAAGGCTACCGGCAGCGCGTTGGCATCGCGCAGGCGCTGCTGGGCGGCCCGGAGGTCATCATCCTCGACGAGCCGACCGTCGGTCTCGACCCGCTCCAGATCATTGAGATCCGCACGCTGATCCGGGATCTGGGACAATCGCACACCGTCATTTTCAGTTCCCACATCCTCTCAGAGGTGCAGAATCTGTGCGACCAGATTCTGATCCTCGTACAGGGGAAGCTGGTCGCCTTCGACCGGCCGGATCAGCTGGAGAAGCAGCTGTGTCCCGCCAGCGAGATCATCGTCGCCGCCGACGCCGCACCGGAACAGATGCGCGCGGCACTTTCCGGCATCGAGCAGATTTCGGACATCGGATGGGAACCGGAGGCAGACGGTCCGCTGACCGCTCATGTCCGGACAGACAGCGAGGACATCTACGCCGTCTCGCGCAGCATCTTTCAGGCCTTTGCGCACGCCGGCCTGCCGCTGCTGGAGCTGACACCGAAAAAGGCCACGCTTGAGGACGTGTTCCTGGAGCTGACCGAGCGCGGTAACATACCGGAATCGGACACGCAGGGCCTGTCGGAGCCGGCGGCGCAGAGCGGTATGCCGGAACTGGATCTGCACGATCTGCTTCCGGCGGCGGACAAGCCGAAGCACACGCCGGACGCGTCAGCCGGCGGCGCAGCACCGGATGCGCCGCCGGGCGTGCCGGATCAATCGGGGGAAAAGGAGGCGGATGCAGAATGATTGCCGTACTGCGGCACGAGCTGCGCAATTATTTTCATTCGCTGACAGCCTATGTCTTCGGCGGATTTCTGCTGGCAGTCGTCGGCATCGGCGCGCTGATGTACAACATCCAGGCCGCTGTCAGCAACTTTGAGTACGTCCTCAGTTTCGCCAGTCTCGTCTTTGTTGTGATTGTTCCGCTTCTGACGATGCGCACCATCGCCGAGGAGCGCCGCCAGCGAACCGACCAGCTGCTCTATTCCCTTCCCATCTCGGCCGTACAGGTGATTTTGGGTAAGTATCTGGCGCTGCTGCTGGTATACCTGCTGCCACTCGGCATTGTGTGCCTGTATCCGCTGATCTTTGCGCAATATGGCGAGGTATACCTGCCGACATCATACGGCTCGATCGCGGCGTTTTTCCTGCTTGGCGGGGCGCTGATCGCAGCCGGCGTGTTTTTTTCCTCCATCACGGAAAACCAGGGACTTGCCGCCGGCATCACGGCGGCGGCCATCGCTCTGAACTACTACAGCGTCAGCCTGGCAGAGCAGGTTTCATCCACGTCGTTCGGCTCGCTTGTCGTGCTGTATGTGCTGGTGATTCTGCTGAGCCTGCTCATCCGAACTCTGACCAAAAACGACATGCTTGCATATGGCGTCTGCCTGATCGCGCTCGTCGCGCTGGGGTTTGCCTACTATTGGGACAGTACGGCATTTGAGGGGCTTCTGCCCGAGATCATGGAGAGGCTGTCGCTGTTTGAGCGCTTTTACACCTTCGTGAACGGTGTATTTGATCTGACAGCCATTGTCTACTATCTCAGCGTGATCGGCTTTTTCCTGTTTCTGTCCGTCCAGTCGCTGGAGAAACGGAGGTACAGCTGATGAAACGACCGAACCGCAACATGCCAGCCCGGCCGCGCGCCAACCGCAATGCGCTGCGCGGCGGCTCATATTCCATCGTGCTCACGGCGGTCGTGCTGGCCATCCTGATCGCACTGAACATTTTTGTCGGCGCACTGCCGGCCTCCTCGACCAGGCTCGACATCAGCGCCTCGAAGCTCTATTCCATCACCAGCAACACCAAAGTGGTAGTGAATGCGCTCGAGGAGGACGTGACTATCTACTGGATCGTGCAGTCCGGTGATGAGGATGACGTGATCGAGAATCTGCTGAACAAATATGAGAGTCTTTCCGAACACATCTCTGTCGTCAAGCGCAATCCCGATGTCTACCCCACCTTTGCCGAACAGTATACCGACGAAACAGTCTACAACAACAGTCTGGTTGTCGAGTGCGGCGAGCGCAGCCGGTATATCAGCTACTATGACATCTATGTACAGGAAACATCCATGTACGCATACTCCTACACCACATCGTTTGACGGCGAAGGGGCCATCACATCGGCGATCGACTATGTTGTCAGCGATGCACTGCCGCTGCTGTATACGCTTGAGGGGCATGGCGAAAGCGAGCTGCCTGAGACATTTGCCGAGCAGCTGGAAAAAGAAAATGTCGAGACAGCCACACTCTCGCTGCTGAACGTGGATGAAATCCCGGCGGACGCCGACTGCATTCTGATCTATGCACCGGACAGCGATATCTCAGAGACAGAGCGCGATCTGCTCGCCGAATATGTCTCCGGCGGCGGCAAGCTGCTGGTCATTGCCGGTCCGACCGAAGACGGCATCCTCGAAAACCTCTACAGCCTGCTCTCCGACTATGGCGTGGCGGCCAATGAGGGCATCGTGGTCGAGGGTGACCGTGCGCAGTATATGACATACCCTTATATTCTGCTGCCCATGCTGCAGAGCGACGAGATCACCGACTCGCTGATCGAGGAGAACTACTTTTCGATTCTCCCTGTCTCGCTGGGCCTGAGCGTCTCGGGCGACACCACGAACGGCACGGTAACAGAGCTGCTGACGACTTCCGACAGCGCGTTCAGCAAGCTCGCCGGCTATGACCTCACCACCTATGAAAAAGAGGACGGCGACATCGACGGCCCATTTGCCGTGGCAGTCCGCGTGGATACCAATGCGGGCGGACAGATGGTTTGGTTCACCTCGTCGAGATTCCTGGAGGATGCGTACAACGCCTATTCCTCCGGCGCCAACGGCGACCTCGTTATGAATGCGCTCTCGTCGCTGATCGGAGATTATGAGGCGATGGCCATCCGCAGCAAATCCCTGAACTACAATTATCTGACCATCAGCCAGTCCACTGCCTCACTGCTGAAGGGCGTGATGATCTGGATCTGCCCGCTCGCCTATCTCGGCACCGGGATCTGTGTCATCATGAGAAGAAGGAGGCTGCAGAATGTACCGGGCTAAACGGCTTTCCATCCTGCTGATTGTACTGATTGCCGCGTGTATCGCGGTCGCCGTAGCGCTCCGGGTCGAAGAACGCCGCGAGCAGATCGCAAACAGCGGCGAGGTCGTGCTGGAGATCGACCCGGACGACGTCGAGTCAATCAGCTGGACCATCGACGGACAGACACTCTCGTTCCATCTGGGGGAGAGCGGCTGGCTGTATGACGACGACGAGGCATTTCCGGTGGATGCAGAAAAGATCCAGTCGCTGTTGGAGCTGTTTGCATCGTTCAGTGCCGCCTTTGTCATCACCGATGTAGAAGACTTTGAACAATATGGACTCGATGATCCGGCAGGCACCATTGTCCTGACCACCGCAGAGCAGACCTGGGAAATTCAGCTCGGCGACTACAGCACGATGGATGAACAGCGCTATGTCTCCACCGGAGACGGGAGCGTTTATCTAGCGCTCACCGATCCGCTCGATTCGTTCAGCACGGAGCTGAGCAGCATGATCGACAATGACGAAATTCCGGATTGGGACACTGTGACGGCGCTGACGTTCTCCGGCAGCGAGAACTATACCATTTTTTATGAAGAGGATGCTGGCATATCCTATTCTGCCGAGGACGTCTACTACACAGAATCGGACGAACAGACGCTGCCGCTCGACACGTCCCGCGTGGAGAGCTATCTGAACGACATCCGCTATCTGAGCCTGGGCGAGTATGTGACCTACAATGTCACGGATGAGGAGCTGGCCGCCTATGGGCTGGATGACCCCGAGCTGACCGTGACGGTCAACTATGCCGACACGGACGCGGACGGGCAGACGGCTTCCGGCACGCTTGTGCTCCACATCAGCCGCGACCCTGCGCAGCTGGAAACCGCGGCTGAGGAAGATGCAGAAACAGATGCGGCCGCTTCGGACGCCGACAGCGAGGACGCCGCGGAAGAGATCATCGCCTATGTACGCGTCGGCGAGTCGCAAATCGTCTATTCCCTGGACGCGCTCGACTATGAATCGCTGATTTGCGCATCCTACAACGACCTGCGCCACCGCGCGGTGTTCTGGGGCTCGTTTGCTGATGTGACACAGCTGGACATCACGCTCGAGGACACCGATTATACCATCACTGTGCAGGCCGGTGCGGACACGGAATCGGAAGACGACGCACAGGCGCTGATCTACACCTATCAGGATGAGGAGATCGACATCACCTCGCTCGAAAGCGCGCTGACCGGACTGGAGGCCGACGCGGCCGATGCATTCACGGACGAAACCCCCTCACAGCAGCTTGAGATCGGTGTGATGCTGCACCTGAACAGCGAAACCCATCCCACGGTGCAGATTGAACTGTACCGCTACGATGGCGTGAGTTGCCTAGCTGTGGTGGACGGCGAACCGGTTTCGCTGATCCCGCGCGAGCAGGCAGTGGAACTGATGGAGGCCGTTCGCGCCATCGTCCTGCAATAAAGTGTGCGTGCCGCAGATCCTCTGCGGCACGCACACTGTTTATCCTTCTGTTGAATGCTTTGTCTTCAGTCGCCGAAGCGTTCCGCATCCCAATCGCGAATGGCGCCGGAGTAACCGTCAATGGTGAACTCATACTCCATCCCGCCATAGACAATCGTACCCTCGTATTCCAGACGGCCGTCGTCATAATCAACCTCAAACTCCCAGATATCGCTCTCCGACGCGCCGGAAACCTGCGCAAGCGCGATCGCCTTGGCCTCGCTTTCCGTCAGGGCAGTCCCCGTCGTGCCAGATTGTGCCGGCAGCGAAGATTCGGCATCATAGTCATAGCTGAGCACGCTGCCCGTGGAAGCGTCGATCTCATAATCGTACTCCGTGCGGTCGGCAGTGTAGAACTCCACATCGTAGATCTGCCGTCCGTCGTCCCACTCGAGCTTCGACTGGAGGAAGATTGCATCCGCGCTGGAAATACCGGCATGCGTCAGCGCCGCTTCCTTTGCCTGCTCCTCGGTGATCAGGCTGCTGGTCTGCGCAGTCCCCTGCGTCGTGGTCTGTGTGCCGGACAGGTTCAGCTGCGCGCTGCCTGTCGTCGACTTGTCCGCCGTGCTGCCCGCAGTTTCCTGCCCGGATGTGCTGAGCGTTGTCTGCGCACCATCGTCATCCGCCGCCACCGGAGCGGATGTGCCGCCCGATGTGTTGCGCAGCTCGATGACAGTGCCGGTCAGTGCATCGATATCGCACTCATACGTCTCACCCTCGGCGGTGAATTCGATCTGATAGTATTCCACCCCGTTCCAGGTGTCGAGCTCGGCGTCTGTAATCGTGACCTCGGATTCCAGATAACCGGATGACTCGATGGCCAGCGTCTCCGCCTGCTCACGGCCGATGCGCTCGGCGCGGGTCTCCTGCTGTGCACAGCCGGCCAGGAGAATCGCAGCACTCAAACCAATCATACCCATGTAAATCCTCATTTTTTTCATGATGATATCCTCCTTTGGTTTTGCTTTCTGTGCACATCTTACGGCCGGAACCTGAAATCTACATGAAATTTGAAAGAAAATTTTTCTTTTTTCCCGCCGCCCTATTGCGCCAGGTCGGCAAGCGGCAGATGCAGCGTAAAATCGCTGCCTGCGCCGAGCACGCTCTCCAGCGTCATCCTGCCGCCGTGCAGCCCTGCAATCTGCTGCACCATCGCAAGCCCCAGGCCCGCGCCGGCCTCATCGCCGCGCGAGGCGTCCGCCTGATAAAACCGCTGCCAGACCTTTGGCTGGTCCTCCGGCGCGATGCCGATGCCGTTGTCCCGCACCGAAAGCTGCGCCTCGTTCTCAAACCGGCGTACTGTGACCCACACGCTGCCGCCCGGCCGGCCATATTTGAACGCATTGTCGATCAGGTTCTGTACCAGGCGGGAGAGCAGCGCCGCATCACCGCGCACCATCACCCCCGGCTCCAGCGCCAGCGTGACCCGATCCAGGCAGCCGCGCTCTTCGCATACGCTGTGCGCCAGTTGCCCCAGATCCAGTGGCGCAAGCCGGACCGCTTCGGTTCCCTGCTCCAGCCGTGTCAGGCTCAGGAGCTGCGTGATCATCGCCGACATCCGGTCGGCCTGGCGGTGGATCATCGCAATTGTCTCCTCGCTCTCTTCCTGCGTCTCGTCATATTTTTCAGCATACTCGCATGCGGCCTTGATGATAGAAACCGGCGTGCGCAGCTCGTGCGATGCATTGGCAGCAAACTGCCGCTCCGCCTCAAACGACGCCTCGAGCCGTTCGAACATCCCGTCAAACGCCGCGGCCAGACGGGAGAACTCGTCCTCGCCCGGCGGTAGCCCAATCCGGCCGGAGAGATCACGCGCCTCATTGATGGTCGAAACCGTCTGGATGATCCGGTCGAGCGGCCGGAACGTCCGCCGCACCAGCAGCCAGCCGCCCAGCGCCGTCAGGAAGATAAACACCGGCAGCGCAATCAGCGCGACAAGCAGAAGATTGTGCATCGTCTCCTGATAGGCCGGCGCCTCCGCCAATGCGCGCACCCAAACGCCGTCTTCCCAGCCGGACGGCACCCAGAAATCCATGACCAGCCAGACGTCGCCGCTGTCCGTCTCAACCTCCCGCAGCAGGCCGTTTTCGAATGGCTCAGACACCGTATAGGAGACCGGCACCTGACCGGCCAGCAGCGATTCGTTCCGGCTGTAGACCAGTGTGGAAACGCCGTTTTGTGAATAGACAAAGCCATCGCCGATCTGCAGCTGCCCGTCCACCAGGCTGACACAGGCCAGATTGCTGCGCAGGATATTCTCCAGTGTCTGTACCGCCGTTCCGTACACAACCTGCCGGCTGATCATCAGCATAAACACCAGCAGCAGCCCGAACAGTAGCGCCATCAGCAGCGTGATCCAGATCGTGACCTTGCGTTTGATGGACGTGCGTCTCATTCCTCATCCTCCGCCTTTGGCTCGCGCAGCACCCAGCCCACACCGCGAATCGTGTGCAGCAGGCGCACCGACTGGCCGCCGTCGATCTTCTTGCGCAGACGACTGATATATCCATCCATATTGTTGGAGCTGCCTGCGTACTCATAGTTCCAGATCCGGTCCTCCAGCTGTGCGCGAGAGAGTACGACACCCTGATTCTGGATCATATACTCCAGGATGGCAAACTCCTTCGGCAGCAGCACGATCTCCACTCCGCCGCGCTCTGCCGTTCGCCGCAGCGTGTCAACCGTCAGATCGGCCAGCGTAAACACGTTGCTGCGGCTGCCGGCGCGCTTGCGCGTCATGGCGCGGATGCGCGCAAGCAGTTCATCGAAGTCAAACGGCTTAACCAGATAGTCGTCCGCGCCCAGATCCAGCCCCTTGACACGGTCGGCCACGGCATCGCGTGCTGTCAGAAACAGTACCGGCAGCTCAGAGCCTTGCCCGCGCAGCCGCTGGAGCAGCGCATAGCCGTCCATCTTCGGCATCATCACATCGAGGATCATCGCGTCATACTCCGCGCCAGCCAGACAGTCGAGTGCCTCCTCTCCGTTGAAGCAGCTGTCAACACTGTAGCCCGACTTTTTCAGCGTTTTGGCAATCAGCCGGTTCAAATCGCGCGCGTCCTCCACGACCAAAATCCGCATTTGCGTCACCTCTCAGTCCATTTATATTATCATAGCACATTTCTCCCCATTTTTCATCTGACCAACAGGCGCAAAAACCCCGGCGTCCGCAGACGCCGGGGTTTGCACATTGTTTTCCGGATTGTCATTATCGGCTGCGCACGCAGGAACAGACGTCGCACAGGCACTCGGCCGCCTCCATCTTGCACGCCTCGCGCACCGCCAGATCGCCCAGCGACATCATCCCGATGAGGCTGCCGTCCGAAACGACCGGCACGCGCCGGACCTGTTCACGCGCCATCACGCCGCTCGCCTGCTGCTCCGTATCATCCGGTGAGACCGCCACGACGCGCTCCGTCATCACATCTGCCACTGCTGTGGCCGCCGGGTCTTTTCCCGCCGCTACACAGCGCACGACCAGGTCCCGGTCTGTCACGATGCCAACCAGCCGGCCGGAATCCGTACAGACCGGCAGGCTGCCCACATTGTGCCGGCTCATCAGGCGCGCCGCAGCTGCAGCCGTATCCTCCCGGCCAACCGACACGACATCCCGGCTCATCATCTCACGTACCGTCATATGCATGCTCCTTTCGGGTTGTCCTATCGCAAGCGTTCCCGCATCGGTGCCAATCTATGCATATTTGCGTTTTCCGATTGCATCGGTGGCCATTCCATGATAGTATTTGACTGAACCGGTTCCGGATTTCGTTCGGAATCGGCGGTTTCCTGCGCAAAGACTGATTATGTCTACCTTTTTGTTTGCATTCGGAAAAAAAGCAGTAAATACCACAAAATATTGCGCAAACAACCCGCGTTTTTTTCCCGAAACGGGATTGCGGAACCAAAGCGAATCTTTTATAATGGTATCTGTAAATTTGTGCTCTGTATCAGGAGGGGTATCTGAATGATGAACATTCCCACTTATGATCTGACCGGCAAGGTCGCCGTCATCACCGGCTCCACGCGCGGCATCGGCAATGCCATCGCCCACACGATGGGCAAGTACGGTGCCAAGGTCGTCGTTACCGGCCGCAAGCAGGACGCCTGCGACAAGGCCGCCGCTGCGCTGGCGGAGGAAGGGATCGAAGCGCTTGGCGTCGCCTGCGAGGTCACCAAGGCCGCCGATCGCGAGAACCTCATCGCCAAAACGGTGGAGAAATTTGGCCGCATCGACATTCTGGTCAACAACGCCGGCCTCGGCGGGCAGCCGAAGAAGATGGTCGACATGGATGAGGATTATTTCGATCGTTACGTCGACGCCGACCTGAAAGGTCTCTATTTTATGAGCCAGCTCGCCGCCCGCCAGATGCGGGATCAGGGCCGGCCCGAGGGTGAGAACCCGTACCGCATTATCAACCTCTCGTCTGCCGCCGGCATCAAGGCGCCGATTGGCGACACGGTCTACGGCTCGTGCAAGGCAGCTGTCACGCATCTGACCAAGATTATGGCCAACGAGCTCGCCCGCTTTGGCATTCTGTGTAACGCGGTCGCACCGGGCTACGTCCTGACTGACATGACCAAGGACGTCATGGCTGACGAGAAGAATGTCGCCGCCGTCACCCGCATGATCTCCGTCCGCCGCTACGCGCAGCCGGAAGAGATTGCATCGGTCATCAGCTTTTTGGCCTCGCCGGCCGCCGGCTACATCACCGGCGTCCTGATCCCGGTCGACGGCGGCATGACCATCAACTGATTTGTAAACCACACTGCCGCCTGCCCTCCCTGAAAAAGCGCTGCATTTGCGGCCGGCAGGCGGCTGTGGCCGCCCGTCAGGGCAAACTGGGCCCGTGAGCCAATCGGCTGTGCGGGAGTGCTATAGAATAATGGAGGATATGATTATGGGAGTCGGAACCTACGAACAGTACAAGCAGCGGCTTTTGAAGATGAAGCCGAACGTCTACCTGCATGGGCAGAAGGTCGACCGTTCCAACGGCAAGCAGGGCGCTGAGCGCGACCTGGCCGACTGGATTGTCGGCGGCACCTATGTCATGAAGCAGTGCTATGACACGGCCAATGATCCGCGTTATGCCGACGTCTGCGTCGCCGTCTCCAACATTCCCGGTATGGAGGGCAAGGAGGTCAACCGCTGCACGCACATCCACGGCAGCCGTGAGGACCTGCTGAAGAAGCAGCTCATGACCCGGCTGATCTGCCACCGCGTCGGCGGCTGCATGCAGCGCTGCATGGGCACCGACGCCCTGAACGCGCTCTATTCCGTCACATACGACTGCGACGAGGCCTGCGGTACCGAGTACCATCAGCGCCTGCTCAAGTACATTGCCTACTGCCAGCAGAACGACCTGATCTGCAACTGCGCCCAGACCGACGTCAAGGGCTCGCGCAACCCGAAATACAAGCGCGCCCATATGCAGCCGGATCCGGATCAGTTCTTCCATGTGGTTGAGACGGATGTCGACGGCATCGGCATCGACGGCAAGCCGACCAAGGGCATCATCGTCCGCGGCGCGAAGATCTGCAACTCCTGCGCGCCGTACGTCGACGAAATCATCGCTCTGCCGACCAAGTTCATGAGCCCGGACGACGCCGACTACGCTGTCGCGTTCGCGCTGCCGGCCGACTGGGACGGCATCAAGCTCATGGCTCTGCCCGGCCAGCACCACAAGCGCAAATACATCGACGCCCCGTGGGCGCACATCGGCGACGTTGAGTCCCTGACCATCTTCGACGACGTGTTTGTCCCGTACGAGCGCGTGTTCATGTGCGGCCGCGACAACGAGGGCGTCTGCCGCTACGCCGGCTACCTGGCCCTGATGTTCGCGCACTATCATCGTCATTCCTACACCGGCTGCAAGACCGCTGTCTCCGAGGTCATTGCCTCCCAGGCCGCGCTCGTCGCCGACGTCAACGACATCGCCAAGGAGTCGCATGTCCGCTCCAAGCTCTGCGACATCATTCAGACCGCTGAGCTCGTCTTTGCCGCCGGCGAGGCTTCTGCGCACCACGGCGTGCAGTTCCCGTCCGGCCAGTGGGTGCCCGACGAGATTCTGACGAATGCCGGCCGCCGCATTGCCGGCCACAACATCTATCACGAGTACGAGATCCTCGCCGACCTCACCGGCGGCGTGTGCGCCTCCCTGCCGACCGAGGAGAGCTTCTATGCCCCCGAGACGGCTGAGCTGTGCAACAAGTACATCATCCGCAACCCGGCCTACACCGCCGAGGAGACGCACCGCGTCATGCGCATGATGGAAGACAAGCTCTGCGACGCGTTCGAGGGTGCCCAGGCTGTTGCCGGCGTCCATGGCGGCGGCTCCCCGCTGATGGAGGAGATCACGCTCATGAGCCGCTACGACCTCGAGGAGCTCAAGAAGATCGCGAAGTACCTTGCCGGCCTGCCCGGCTACGAGGAGTGCCCGCGCTACGAGCGCAGCGCACACCCGGCCACGCCGCGTGCCATGCTCGCCCGCTTCGATGCCGCCAAGGCCGCAGCCAAGAAATAATTTTCTCCCGCCTGTACACAGGCGGAACCCCGTGCGGGGCATATGCCCCGCACGGTATCATGCGCTATCACCAGGCTCCGCCTGTGATATAACATTTTAATTACTGCTATATTATATTATCAAAATGGATGGGGGAACTGCATCAAATGGGTATTGGAACCTATGAACAGTACAAAGAGCGGCTTTTGAAGATGAAGCCGAACGTCTACCTGCACGGGCAGAAGGTCGACCGTTCCAACGGCAAGCAGGGCGCCGAGCGCGACCTGGCCGACTGGATTGTCGGCGGCACCTATGTCATGAAGCAGTGCTATGACACGGCCAATGATCCGCGTTATGCCGACGTCTGCGTCGCCGTCTCCAACATTCCCGGTATGGAGGGCAAGGAGGTCAACCGCTGCACGCACATCCACGGCAGCCGTGAGGACCTGCTGAAGAAGCAGCTCATGACCCGGCTGATCTGCCACCGCGTCGGCGGCTGCATGCAGCGCTGCATGGGCACCGACGCCCTGAACGCGCTCTATTCCGTCACATACGACTGCGACGAGGCCTGCGGTACCGAGTACCATCAGCGCCTGCTCAAGTACATTGCCTACTGCCAGCAGAACGACCTGATCTGCAACTGCGCCCAGACCGACGTCAAGGGCTCGCGCAACCCGAAATACAAGCGCGCCCATATGCAGCCGGATCCGGATCAGTTCTTCCATGTGGTTGAGACGGATGTCGACGGCATCGGCATCGACGGCAAGCCGACCAAGGGCATCATCGTCCGCGGCGCGAAGATCTGCAACTCCTGCGCGCCGTACGTCGACGAAATCATCGCTCTGCCGACCAAGTTCATGAGCCCGGACGACGCCGACTACGCTGTCGCGTTCGCGCTGCCGGCCGACTGGGACGGCATCAAGCTCATGGCTCTGCCCGGCCAGCACCACAAGCGCAAATACATCGACGCCCCGTGGGCGCACATCGGCGACGTTGAGTCCCTGACCATCTTCGACGACGTGTTTGTCCCGTACGAGCGCGTGTTCATGTGCGGCCGCGACAACGAGGGCGTCTGCCGCTACGCCGGCTACCTGGCCCTGATGTTCGCGCACTATCATCGTCATTCCTACACCGGCTGCAAGACCGCTGTCTCCGAGGTCATTGCCTCCCAGGCCGCGCTCGTCGCCGACGTCAACGACATCGCCAAGGAGTCGCATGTCCGCTCCAAGCTCTGCGACATCATTCAGACCGCTGAGCTCGTCTTTGCCGCCGGCGAGGCTTCTGCGCACCACGGCGTGCAGTTCCCGTCCGGCCAGTGGGTGCCCGACGAGATTCTGACGAATGCCGGCCGCCGCATTGCCGGCCACAACATCTATCACGAGTACGAGATCCTCGCCGACCTCACCGGCGGCGTGTGCGCCTCCCTGCCGACCGAGGAGAGCTTCTATGCCCCCGAGACGGCTGAGCTGTGCAACAAGTACATCATCCGCAACCCGGCCTACACCGCCGAGGAGA
>CAZGBU010000014.1:0-28416 GCA_964523945.1 uncultured Oscillospiraceae bacterium | reverse complement strand
CCTGGTGCGATCATAGCACGCTTCCCGTATCCACGCAATGAGACGATTTCCCGACAAAAGTTTTTTCGATCGGTCATCGCCTGCTTCTCCTCTTCCCTGCAGAACGCTCAGGTGATATAATCGAAAAAAAGCCGTGCGGCCATGCGCGGCAGAATGGAGTGAGCGCTATGCAGCAGGGCAGCTCGCCCTCGCGCATCGAGATCCGCGGCGCGCGGGTGCACAATCTGAAAAACATCGACGTGGACGTGCCGCTTGGGCAGATCGTCGGCATCGCCGGCGTGTCCGGTTCGGGCAAATCGTCTCTGGCGCTCGGCGTGCTGTACGCCGAAGGCTCGCGGCGATACTTGGAATCGCTGTCCACCTATACGCGCCGGCGCATGACGCAGGCCGCGAAAGCGGATGTGGACGATGTGCGTTATGTTCCCGCCGCGCTCGCGCTGCACCAGCGTCCCGGCATCCCCGGTATTCGCAGTACATTTGGCACCGGGACGGAGCTGCTCAACAGCCTGCGGCTGATGTACTCCCGGCTGGCCAGCCACCGCTGCCCCAACGGGCACTACCTGCCGCCGACGCTGGCCGTAGCGGCGGAACAGGCGCTGGTCTGCCCGGTATGCGGTACGCGTTTCTACGCGCCGGGCGCCAAGGAGCTGGCATTCAACAGCCAGGGTGCCTGCCGCACCTGCAGCGGGACCGGGATTGTCCGCACCGTGGACCGTGCCACACTGGTGCCCGACGATTCGCTCACCATTGACGAGGGCGCAGTTGCTCCCTGGAACACGCTGATGTGGTCGCTGATGACCGATGTCTGCCGGGCGATGGGCGTGCGCACCGACATACCGTTCCGCGATCTGACGGATCGGGAAAAGGATATCGTCTACAATGGCCCGGCGGAAAAAAAGCACATTTTATACCACGCAAAAAACTCCAACGATGTGGCCGAGCTGGATTTTACCTACTTCAACGCGGTCTATACCGTGGAAAACGCCCTGTCCAAGGTAAAGGACGAAAAGGGCATGAAACGCGTGGAGAAATTTCTGAAAGAGGACGTCTGTCCCGACTGCGGCGGCACGCGCCTGTCGGATGCGGCGCGCGCCCCGCGGCTGCGCGGCATTGGTCTGGACGAGGCCTGCCGGATGACCCTCAGCGATCTGACCGTGTGGGTGGATGGCGTGCCTGCCTCCCTCCCGGAGGAGATGCGCCCGATGGCACGGAGCATCTGTGCATCGTTTCAGACCGCGGTCAGGCGCCTGATGGACCTTGGCCTGGGCTATCTCACACTTGACCGCGCCGCCTCCACGCTCTCCACCGGCGAGCGGCAGCGCATGCAGCTTGCCCGCGCAGTGCGCAACCGAACCACCGGCGTGCTCTATGTCCTCGACGAGCCCTCCATCGGGCTGCATCCGGCCAACATTGCCGGCCTGAGCGCGGTGATGCACGATCTGGTGGCAGATGGCAACTCGGTGCTGCTGGTCGATCATGACACACAGATCCTTTCGCAGGCGGATTGGATCATCGAGATGGGCCCAGGCGCCGGCGCAGACGGCGGCCGGGTGATCGCCCAGGGGACGGTGGCGGAACTGGGAGAGAACAGCAGCTCCCGCATTGGTCCCTTCCTGTCGGGGAAGGCGCAGACCCGGATGCGCCGGCCGACAGCAGCGGTCGCGCTGTCCGCCCCGGGGTGCATCCATCTGTCCACCGGGGCCATTCACACAGTGAAACCCCTGGAGGTGGACATCCCCAGGGGGCGGCTGACGGTGGTAACCGGCGTGCCCGGCTCCGGCAAGACGATGCTGATCCTCGAAAGCCTCATTCCGGGGCTGGAAGCCGCCATTGCAGGCCGGCCGCTGCCCGCACATGTGCGCGCCGTGGATGCGCCCGGCATCACACGCATTCAGCTGATCGACGCAACGCCAATCGGTATCAACGTCCGTTCCACCGTGGCCACCTATGCGAACGTTCATGATGAGCTGCGAAAGGTCTACGCCAAGACGCCGGAGGCAAAAGCGCTCGGCTACAAGGCGGGGGATTTTTCCTACAACACCGGCCGCCTGCGCTGCCCGCTGTGCGACGGAACGGGCATCATCAGTCTGGACGTGCAGTTTCTGCCCGATGTGGACATTCCCTGTCCGGACTGCCGCGGTTCGCGCTACAGCAGAGACGCAGGCCAGGCAGTCTATCGGAACCGGGCGGGACAGGCCCTCTCCCTGCCCGCGCTGATGGCGATGGATATCAATACGGCGCTGCCGGCCTGTGCAGATCTGAAGCTTGTCCGCCAGCGGCTGGAGGTGCTGCAGCGCCTGGGGCTGGGCTATCTGACGCTCGGCGAAGCGACGCCCAGTCTCTCGGGCGGCGAAGCGCAGCGGCTGAAACTGGCCAGCGAGATGGGACGCGGGCAGGCAGACACCGTCTTTGTCTTTGACGAGCCGACCATCGGCCTGCATCCGCTCGATGTGCAGACGCTGCTCAGCGTATTTCAAACGCTGATTGACAGCGGCGCAACCGTGATCGTCATCGAGCACGATCTGGACGTTATCCGCAGCGCGGACTATATCATCGACATGGGGCCGGGCGGCGGCGAGGCAGGCGGCCGGATCGTTGCCGCCGGCACGCCGGAGCAGATCGCCGCCTGTCCGGACAGCCTGACCGGCCGTTTTCTGCGCTGAGCCGCAGCGCCCATATGGAATGTGACATCGTCACAGAACGGGCAAAAAAATCGGTTATACTAAGCCCACAAGAAAGAAAAAGCGGCGCAGGCTGCGCCGCGTCAGGAGGTATCTTCCATGTCCGTCATTCACATCGATCAAACCAATTTTCAGCAGGAGGTGCTCGGCAGCGACAAGCCCGTCCTGGTCGACTTCTGGGCCAGCTGGTGCGGCCCATGCCGGATGGTCAGCCCAATCCTCGACGAGATCGTGGCCGAGCGTTCCGACATCAAGGTCTGCAAGATCAACGTCGACGAGCAGCCCGAGCTGGCTGCGGCCTATCAGGTGATGAGCATTCCGACGCTGCTCGTTTTCAAAAACGGCGCCGTTGTCAATCAGTCCGTCGGCGCGCGGCCGAAGCAGCAGATCCTTGCAATGCTCTGACGCGTTTCACATCCCGCCGAGCTGTCTGAGCCGCGGTGCGTCCGTGATCGTCACGACGCCGCGGCTCAGCTGCACCATGCCCTCACTCTGGAAATAGCGCAGCATGCGGGTGACGACCTCGCGCGCAGTGCCGAGGTGGCCGGCAATCTTTTCGTGGGTGATGCGCAGCGTTTCGCTCTGTTCAAGCGCCGCCTCACCGCACAAAAAAGCGGCAAGCCGCCGGTCGACGCTCTTCCAAAGGATCTGGTCCATCAGCCACATCACGTCGGAAAAGCGGCTGGCCATGATTTCGCCGATGCAGTTGGCCAGCGGCGCAGCCTGCTCCATCAGCGCACGGATCAGATCTGGCGGGATAACCCACAGCTCTGCCGCCTTTTCCGCTTCAACCTGGATCTCAAACTGGACACTGCGCAGCATGCACGACGCAGAAAACAGGCACACGTCCCGCGCGAGCAGACGGTAGAGCGTGATTTCCCGCCCCTCATCGGACAGAACATACGCCCGGAGCTGGCCGGAGCAGACGAGCAGCAGCCTCGTGCAGTCGGCCTGCCCTCCATGCAGGAGCGTGCCGGGTGCCGCGCTGCGCCGATGCGCCGCAGCAGCAACCTGTTCCCGCTGCGTATCCGTCAGCCGATCCCAGGCCGGAAAGCACTCTGCCAGTTCCATTCGCGTCCCCCCTTGTCAAATCAGCTGGTTTCAGTATAATGGAGCCGGGCGGCGCCTGTCAACCGCGCCGTATCTGTGAAAGGATGTGACCGCCGTTGCAGTATCTGATCCCATTCCTGGAAGGGATTATCACATTCATCTCTCCGTGCCTGCTGCCGATGCTGCCCATCTACCTGTCCTATTTCGCCGGCGGCGGGCAGCGCAGCACACGTCAAACACTGACGGCCGCAGCCGGCTTTGTGCTCGGTTTCACCGTCGTCTTTGTCGCAATGGGCGCGCTGGCAGGAACCGTCGGCAGCTTTCTGCGTGCGCACCAGACTGCTGTGAATCTTGTTTCCGGTCTGATCGTTGTTTTTTTCGGTCTGAACTTTCTGGGCGTATTCCGGCTGAACCTGTTCCATGGCAGCCGCCGTGCAGCAGCGTCCGATGGACTCGGCTTTTTTTCAGCAATTGTTTTTGGCGTGATTTTCTCCGTCGGCTGGACACCGTGTGTCGGCGCGTTTCTCGGCTCGGCACTGATGCTTGCCTCCCAGCAGGGCCATGTGCTCGAGGGCATGGCGATGCTGCTGGCATTCTCGCTGGGTCTTGGCGTACCGTTTCTGCTCAGTGCCGTTCTGATCGACAAACTCAAATCCACCTTTGACTGGATCAAACGCCACTACCGGGTCATCAATCTCGTCTGCGGGCTGCTGCTCGTGCTGATCGGCATTCTGATGGCGACCGGTCTGCTTGGGCGGCTGATCACCCTGCTCAGTTAGGAGGCAGTATGAAACAGGGCAAATCCCTTTTGATTCTGGCGATCGCGTTTGTCGTGCTGCTGGGCGGCGCGCTGGTGCTTTACCGCTACCTCGGCAGCGACGCTGCGCCGGACACACTTGTGACAATGGACAATCCAACGGCAGAGAGAACACAAACGCCGGACGAGCCGGCGGCGGATGCAGAAGATCCGGCGCCATCTGCAGGCGACGCGGCCGAGGAGGCGCACACGGCAGATGATGCGGCCGACACCGCCGAGCCGGTGGCCGCGCCGGACTTTACCGTTTACGATGCGGACGGAGCCGCGGTTCGCCTGTCCGACTTTGTCGGCACGCCGGTTGTCCTGAACTTCTGGGCAAGCTGGTGCGGCCCCTGCAAGAGCGAGATGCCGCACTTCGACAGTGCTTTTGCCGAACTCGGCAGCCAGGTGCAGTTTCTGATGGTCAATGTGACCGACGGTTCGCGCGAGACGCAGCAGACCGCGTCAGACTATATTGCCGGCGAGGGCTTTTCCTTCCCGGTCTTTTATGACACCGGGCTGTCCGCCTCATCCGCCTATGGTGTCTATGCGCTGCCGGCCACCTATTTCATCGATGCGGACGGCAACGCGGTTGCCTGGGCCTCCGGCGCGCTCGACGCCGCAACGCTTCAGCAGGGCATCGACCTGGTTCTGCCGGCGGACTGAGTGTTTCCGGCAGTTGGAATTGCACCGCTATGCATCGTCTGCTATAATAGAACCCGCTGGATGGGTATGATGCACACAGCCCCATGCCGGAGCCGGCATCGCACCGCACCATGTGCGGCTGCGGAAAGGAGCTGATTGAAATCAAACCGGAAGTTGTCTACGGTATTCTGATTCCGTTTGCCGGCACGTCGCTCGGCGCGGCGTGCGTGTTTCTGATGCGCCGGGCAATGAGCGAATGGCTCTCCCGTGCGCTGACCGGCTTCGCCGCCGGCGTTATGGTCGCCGCTTCTGTCTGGAGCCTGCTGATCCCTGCAATTGACTATGCCGCCGACATGGGCCGCTGGTCGTTTCTCCCGGCGCTCATTGGATTCCTGCTGGGGATTGCGTTCCTGCTGCTGCTCGACCATATCATCCCGCATCTGCATCGGAACACCCGGGACGCGGAGGGACCAAAGAGTGCCCTGTCCCGGCGGACGATGATGCTGCTGGCCGTTACATTGCACAACCTCCCTGAGGGCATGGCCGTCGGCGTCGTCTACGCCGGATATCTGAGCGGAAGCATAGAGATCAGTGCGATGGGCGCGCTGGCGCTCTCGATCGGTATCGCAATCCAGAACTTCCCGGAGGGCGCGATTGTTTCCATGCCGCTCGAGGCGGAGGGGATGCGCCGCGGACGCGCGTTTCTGAGCGGCGTGCTCTCCGGCATTGTCGAACCGCTTGGCGCGCTGCTCACCGTGCTGGCCGCCGGCCTGGTGATCCCGGCGCTGCCCTATTTCCTGAGCTTTGCCGCCGGCGCAATGCTCTACGTCGTTGTCGAGGAACTGATTCCCGAGATGTCAAGCGGCCGGCACTCAAATGTTGGAACGATTTTCTTTGCTGCCGGGTTCAGCGTCATGATGGTGCTTGACGTTGCACTCGGCTAGGCCGGTTCATCCGTGAAACGAAGCCCGGGGCAGACGCCCCGGGCTTTCGCTTTCCAGTTGCTGATCGCACCGTCCGGTGCGGGCACACGGTTTACGCCGTTTGTATTCCGCTCCGAAGCTGCGCGCGCACGGCCTGCAGAAACGCGCCGGCAGCCTTGGAAAACACCTGGTATTTTTTCCAGACCAGGCAGCTGGCCGCCTCGAGCCGCGGCAAAAACGGCCGGAAGCACAGCCGCGTTCCCTCTGTATGAATAAGCTGATCAAAGCACAGCGCATAGCCCACGCCTTCGTCCACCAGCAGCGAGGCGTTGAACACCAGATTGTAGGTGGCCACCACGTTCAGCCGCGAAACATCGCGCCGCATCCACTGCGCCAGATATTGGTCGTCCCCTTTCTGGTGCGAAATAATCAACGGCAGATCCCACAGATCCTCCGGGCTGACAGCTTCTTTCGCCGCCAGCGGCGCGTCCCGCCGCATCAGCACGCCCCAGATGTCCCGCATGGGCAGGGGCAGCACCTCATATTTCTGCGGGTCCGGCTCGCGAAAGAGCAGGCCGAAGTCGATCAGTCCCTTGTCCAGATATTCCAGCACATACTCGGCGTTTCCGCTGGAGATGTGAAAGCGGATATCCGGATGGCGCACGCGGAGCACATCGGCCGCGCGTGCAAACAGCCGCACCGCGTCCGTCTCTCCTGCGCCGATCACAACGTCGCCCACGATCGCCTCGTCCGTACCGGAGATTTCGTCCTCCGTTTTTCGCACCAGCGAAAGGATTTCTTCTGCGCGCTTGCGCAGGATCATCCCCTCCTCCGTGAGCGCTACCCGGCGCGAGCCCTTGACGCCCCGGATCAAAAGCTGCTTGCCCAATTCTGTCTCGAGCGCCTTGAGCTGCGTGGAAAGCGCCGGCTGTGAAATGTGCAGCGACGCAGCCGCCGCAGAAATGCTCTGCTCCCGTGCCACCGTCAGGAAAGAGCGCAGAACGCGCAGTTCCATGCATCCTCGCCTCCCGTCTGTCAGTGTATCAGAAATTCTATAAAAATCAATAATAGAAATAAATAAAATATAAGTATTTGTGATTTTCTTAATCGGATGCTATGCTGAATTCGTCAACAAACCGGGAAAGAGGTCATGCAGATGGATCAGCAGATGCTCAAGGGCCAGGTCGCTGTGATCACCGGCGCAAGCTACGGCATGGGACAGACAATGGCAGAACTGTTTGCCGAGGAAGGAGCGGCGGTCGTTCTGACCGCGCGCGGGCAGGAAAAACTCGACGCGGTCGTGGAGGGTATCCGCGCCAAAGGCGGCAGGGCCGTCGGCGTCGTGGCCGACGTGTGCTCGACCGAAGACACCATACGCGTCTTTGAAACGGCGCTGCGCGAATTCGGCGACGTGGATATCCTGATCAACAACGCCGGCATCGGCGAGCAGAAAATGATCGATGAAACCGACGACGCGTGGATGCTCCATGTGATGAACACCAACCTGGGCGGGCCGATGCGCTACATCCGGGAGGTTCTGAAGATCTTCCTGCCCAAAAACGAGGGCGTAATCATCAATGTGTCCTCCGTCAACGGGACACGCCCGTTCTGCGGTGCAACCTACACCGCCACCAAAGGCGCGGTCAACACGCTGACCAAAAACGTGGCCATGCGTCTGGTGGGCACCAACATCCGCTGCAACGCAGTTGCGCCCGGCGCAACCGTGACACCGGCGCATCTGGCCAACAAGGCCGGCGAGCAGCCGGGCGGCGCCAAAATGCTCGAATACAGCGGTCACTACGTCTACTTTCCCGGCCCGGAGTGCGACCCGATTGACCAGGCCTACGCCTGTCTGTATCTGGCCAGCAAAATGGGCCGGCACGTCAAGGGGCAGGTGCTGCAGGTGTGCAACGGTGCGTTCCTGTGACGTACACGGCGGGCCAAACCATGAGAGAACAGAGCGAATCCCAGCGGTTGCTGGACAATTTGAAAGCCGCAGGCTGCAGCGCCAAGATGATCGCCCAGTTTCTGCAGCTTGGAGACATCGGCGCGCGCGAAGCACAGCTCCGGCTGCTCGCCGTGCAGCGGCGGCAGCTGCTGGCGCGGCTTCACAGCGAACAGCAGCGAATCGACTGCCTGGACTATCTCGTTTTTCAGCTTGAGCAGCGCTGCACGGCTGAATCAGACGCGCCGGACGGCGCAGACAGGAGGAATTCAATATGAAATGCATTCAGCATCAAACTTTTGACGCGGAGCGGGCGCTGTACGGCAGCCGCGGTCTTCTCGTTCAGGACTGTGCGTTCGACGGACCTGCCGATGGCGAGAGCGCGCTCAAAGAGTGCGCCGATATTCGTGCCGAGCGCTGCCTGTTCAACCTGCGCTACCCGCTCTGGCATGTACACGGGTTGACGATTGCGGATTCGGAGATGACCGAACTGTGCCGCGCGGCACTGTGGTATTCTGACCACATCGAAATCACCGGCACAAAGCTCCACGGCATCAAGGCACTGCGTGAGTGCAGCGAGGCGGACATCCGCAACTGCGATATCGTCTCTCCGGAGTTCGGCTGGTCGTCGCATCAGATCAGCATGACAGATACAACCGCCGAGAGCGAGTACTTTATGATGCGCGCGAGCGGCCTGCGGTTCCGGAACATGCAGATGAAGGGCAAATACTCGTTTCAGTATATTGAGGACGCTGTTTTTGACCACTGCACATTCGACACCAAGGACGCTTTCTGGCACGCGAAAAACGTGCTCGTGCGCGACAGCGTCGTCCGCGGCGAATATCTGGCCTGGTACTGTGAGAACGTCACCTTTGAACGCTGCAAAATCATCGGCACGCAGCCGCTGTGCTACTGCCGGGGGCTGAAACTGGTGAACTGCGAGATGACGGATACCGATCTCGCCTTTGAACGCTCCGACGTTGAGGCAACCATCACTACACCGGTTGTCAGCATCAAAAACCCGCTGTCCGGACGGATCTGCGTGCCGGCGGTGGGTGAAATCATCCGCGATATCCCGGAGGCGAACGGTGAGATTGTGATCGGCCGCCCCTCGGCCTGCGCATAAGCGCTGAGGCACACGATGAAACGAATTCCCGTTTTCCGGGTCGGCTCCCTGCTTGCGCTGATGCTGCTGCTGGCCGGCTGCAGCGAGCCGTCCGCAGCGGACCCGCCGGCTGCGGTTCCACCACAATCGCAGGCAGAACCGGACGAACCAACCACGCCGGTGGTACCATCCGAACCGGCCGCGCCAGTTGAACCAACCAAGCCAACGGGGGAAGCTGCGCCGACCGAGCCGTCAGAACCGGCGACCCCGTCGGATGAAGCGACAGCGCCGACAGAAGCACCTGCCCCTGCGCCGGACCCGGATGCGTCCGCCGCACTGCAGCTGCAGATCGGCGACACCATATTTACAGCCACACTGGCAGACAATGCCGCCGTGCAGGCACTGGCCGGGATGCTCACGGACGCGCCGATCGTCATTGAAATGCAGGACTATGGCGGTTTTGAAAAGGTCGGCAGTCTGGGCACAAGCCTGCCAGCCAACGACAGCCAGACCACCACAGAACCGGGCGACATTGTCCTGTATCAGGGCGACCAGATCGTCATCTTCTACGGCTCCAACACTTGGGGCTATACCCGGTTGGGCCGCGTCGACGACCTGACCGGTTGGGCAGAAGCGCTTGGCGGCGGCGATATCACCGTAACACTCTCCCTTGCGGAGCCTGCGTCAACCGAATCCTGAAAGGAGTAATTGAAATGAGCGGACACATTGCGGCGCTGAGCGGCGCCGTCACAAGAAAAAAAGTCGTCTACCCAAACCGCTATGGGCTGGCCGTCACCGGCGAACTCTACTGCGCGAAGGACCTGGATCCGGCTGCGCAGCACCCAGCGCTGATTGTCGGCGCGCCCTATGGCGGCGTCAAGGAGCAGGGACCGTGCGTCTACGGCAGCGAGCTGGCGCAGCGCGGCTTTGTTGTGCTGACATTCGACCAGTCGTTTATGGGCGAGTCCGGCGGATTTCCGCGCAACGTCTCCTCGCCGGACATTTTTGTGGAAAACTTCAGCGCAGCCATCGATTACCTCGGCTTACAGCCGTTCGTCGACCGGGAGAGAATCGGCGTGATCGGCATCTGCGGTTCCGGCGGGTTCGCCCTTTCTGCGGCGCAATGCGATCTGCGCATCAAGGCCGTCGCGACGATGAGCATGTACGACATGTCCGCCGCTGTGCGGCTCGGTATGGATCAGTCCGCCGTCCGGGCCGTCAAGGAGCAGCTGTCCCGCCAGCGGTGGGTTGATGCGGAAAACGGCTATCCGGAATACATCCCCTCCTTTCCGGAGCAGCCGCTTGACGAAGTCCCGGCCGGCATGCCGGAGCCGGACGCGGAGTGGTTCCGGTTCTACGCCATTCGGCGCGGGCATCATCCGAACGCCCGCGGCGGCTTTACGACCACCAGCACGCTGGCGATGATGAATTTCCGGCTGCTCGACTACATCGACGAGATCGCGCCGCGTCCGATCCTGTTCGTGGTCGGCGACCGGGCCCATTCGCGCTTCTTCAGCGAAAACGCCTATGCCGCCGCAGCCGAGCCGAAGCAGCTGCTTGTCGTGGACGACGCCGAACACATTGACCTGTACGACCGCACCGATCGCATTCCATTTGATGCGTTGACGGAATTCTTCTGCACGAACCTGCCAGAATAAAAATCAGCGGCCCGGGACATCTGAACCGCCCCGGGCCGCTCCGTTTCTTCTCACCGGTGAAACAGGCCCTTTTTCTCGTATGGCTCCGCCCGGACAGACGTGACCGTGTATCCAGTCCGCCCAACCGCCTCGCGCAGCGCCTGCTCATCGAGCGGCTGCTCCGAGACAATGACCGTCTGACGCTTCGTGTGTGACGATGAGACCTTTTTTACGGCAAACGACTGCCGGATGGTCTGATTGACATGCGCCTCATACATGCCGCACTGCATACCGTCCACGCCCAGCGTTGTCTTTACCATACAAGCTGCCCCCTTTCTTTGAATACCGGACTCAGGACGTCAGTGCCGCGCCCATCGCGCGGCAGGCTGCCGCACCGTCCCCGTCCGGCGTTCCGCAGCAGATCACGCTCTGCACGGCAAGATCGATGCCGTTCTGGCTGCACAGCTCCTCCCAGGCGCGCATCCAGTCTCCATCGCCCCAGCCATAGGAGCCGAACAGGCCGATCCGCTTGCCGGCGAGCGCGCGCAGGCAGGCGCGGAAAACCGGTTCGAACTCGCCGTCCTCAAGCTCCTCCGCGCCCATAGCCGGACAGCCAAACGCGATGGCGTCACAGTCAGCCGCCTGTTCAGCCGAAAAATCGCTGCACCAGATCACTTCGGCCGCCGCGCCCTGTGCGCGCGCGCCTGCGGCAACCAGGTTTGCCATCTGCTCAGTGTTCCCAGTTCCTGTCCAGTATACAACTGTCAATCGACTCATTTCAAGTCCACCTTTCCTCTGATTTGAATTGCATTCTATCGTCTGCAGCGCGGGCAGCCCGACGCTGCAAGCCGCTCAATCGGGACCCCCTGTGCAAAGCGTGCGCAGTATTCCCGTGTGCATCGCTGGTACTGTGCAAACAGCCGCCGCGCAGTCTGCTCATCGCTGTAGACTTTCCATGCGCCAACACATTTGCACGCCGCACCGCACAGAAAGCCTTGCACATCGTCCGGCGGATAGCCCAGAAACAAGCCGATCTCATGCGGAAACTCCGGCCCCTCATGCAGCCGTGCCATCAGGCAGCGCACGCATCGGCGCGCATCGCGCCACGGATAGCCGCGTTCGGCCAGCAGCCGCGCCGCCTTCGGTTCGGCCAGGTCACGCCGCAGCATTTCCGGCCGGAACAGATACACCAGCGCCCGGCCGCCGCGGTAGCGCAGCGGCAGTACGCAAAGCCCTTTTCCCGACAGGAGCCCGTTCAGCCGCCGCATCTGCATGCGCAGCGCCTCTGCCGACGCATACCGGTGCGATACCAGGCTCCCGGTTTTCAACCCTGCCAGCGTCGGCGAACACAGTCGGACCAGTGTTTCTTCTGGCATCTCCGCCTCCATTTCCAGACTTTGTCGTTTATGATCCGCCCTTTGGTTAGTATTTACTAACTTCAATTGCAAAAAGATTACCGCTCCGGCGTTCCTGACGGTCAGCCCGCATCGGCCGCAGCAGCGTTCGTCTGCCCGCGCAGCATCGCGCACATATGCTCAGCGCTGCCGAGCGGCAACTCTGCAAGCAGGGCGCGCGCCGCAGCGTGCGCCTCTTTCCCGGTGGGCAAATAGCGCTGGAAATGGCGTTCAAACATCTCAAGGCAGCCGCAGTAGCGATCTGCCAGCGCCCGACCCGCATCGGTCAGGCGGATTACGCCGTAGTGCGCTTTCTCCACAAGCTGCATCTGCTGCAGCGTCGCCATCATCGAGTGCACGCTCGGCTTGGTGATGTGCAGCAGCTCGGCAACGGCGACACAGCGCACGCCTTTGCCGTCGCGGTCAAGCTCCCGCACCGCGATCAGATATTTCATATTTGCAGCACTGAGCGGCGGCTTGCTGCTTGTCATGGCACTCTCTCCTTGTGCTGCGGGGAGACGCAAGCGATCGCTGTGCGTCTCCCCGCGGAATGCATTACGGGTGCTTTGTCGGATGGCATGCCCCGCTCATCGCGCAGCCGCCGCAGCTTCCGCCGCAGGCGCCGCAGGCGGAATGCTTCCCTTTCCGCCTGCCGATGAAGCGGCTGAGGATGATGGCGGCAACCACCGCCAGCACGACCAGGCCGACCACAAGCGTGGCCCAGTTTTCAACCAGCCAGTTCCACACACGGCAGCCCTCCTTTCACTGGCAGCCGTCAGGCCGTGACCTTGACTTTCTTGGTGAGCGTGTTGGACTCTTTATACGGCCGGACCAGCAGGAAAATGATCGCCGCGAGCAGCACAAGCGCCACAACCAGACCGATTACATTGGGGGCCCCTGCAAACAGCAGGCCGAACTGGTAGACCATCAGCGAGACGACATAGGCAAAACCGCACATGTAACCGATGGCAGCCAGCGTCCACTTCCAGTTGTTCATCTCGCGCTTGATCGCGCCCATGGCCGCGAAGCACGGCGCGCACAGCAAGTTGAAGATCATGAATGCAAAGGCCGCGAGCTGGCCGTGGCCGCCGCTGAAGCTGTTAAAGTCGGAGCGGACGTTGGGCCAGATCTGGTCGCCGTTCTCCTCAAGCTCACCGCCGACGGCGTCGTCGTAGTTATACAGGACGCCGAACGTGCCGACAACCTCCTCCTTGGCAACCAGGCCGGTGATGGTGGCCACAGCCGGTCTCCAGCTTCCGAAGCCGAGCGGGCGGAAGATAACGGACACGGTATTGCCGACTCTCGCAAGCAGCGAAGCATCCATCGGGTTGACTTCTTCGACGGAGATGCCCATGTCGTCGGCCAGCTCCGTGATGTATGCATCGGTGGCGATCGTCTCATCCTCAAACAGCGTGTCGACCATACCGAAATGGCCGTTCACCGAACCGAGGCTCGAGAGCGCCCAGACAACAATGGAAGCCACAACGATAACGGTGCCGGCGCGCTTGATAAAGCTCCAGCCACGCTCCCACATCGAGCGCAGGACATTGCCCACCGTCGGAGCATGGTAGGCCGGCAGCTCCATGACAAACGGAGCCGGATCACCGGCGAACGGCTTCGTCTTCTTGAGCATGATGCCGGAAAGGATGATGGCAGCCACGCCGATAAAGTAGGCCGACACAGCCACAAGGCCGCTGTTGCCAAACAACGCGCCGGCGATCAGGCCGATGATCGGCATCTTCGCGCCGCAGGGTACGAAGCAGGTGGTCATGATTGTCATGCGGCGATCGCTCTCATTCTCGATCGTGCGCGAGGCCATGACGCCCGGAACACCGCAGCCGGAGCCGATGAGCATCGGGATGAAGCTCTTGCCGGACAGGCCGAACTTGCGGAAAATGCGGTCCATGATAAACGCGACACGGGCCATATAGCCGATGTCCTCCAGGATGGCCAGCAGGATGAACAGCACGAGCATCTGCGGCACAAAGCCGAGTACCGCGCCGACGCCGGCCACAATGCCGTCTGCTACCAGGCCGACAAGCCACTCGGCGCAGCCCCAGCCGGTCAGCAGGCTGCGGGCGCCCTCGGTCAGCCAGGCGCTGCCAAGCACATCATTGGTCCAGTCGGTCAGGAATGTGCCGAACGGTCCCATGGCGATCCAGTAAACCGCGAACATCACCAGCGCAAAAATCGGCAGCGCAGCAATGCGGTTGGTGACGACTTTGTCGATCTTGTCGGAGGTCGTCAGTGCGCCGGCACGCTTTTTCCTGTAACAGCCTTTCATCAACTGCGCGATATAGAGGTAGCGCTCATTGGTGATGATCGACTCGGCATCGTCGTCGAGCTCTTTTTCGACCTGCTGGATATCCTGCTCAATGTGCGCGCGTACGGACGCGCTGAGCTGCATCTGCTCGATCGCTTTCTCGTCGCGCTCGAACAGCTTGATGGCATACCAGCGCTGCTGCTCCTCGGGCATCGCATGCACCGCGGCCTCTTCGATGTGCGCAATGGCATGCTCAACCGGGCCGGAAAACGTGTGCATCGGGACGGTCTTGCCGTTCTTCGCGGCGTCGATGGCTGCCTCCGCCGCCTCGGAAACGCCCGTGCCTTTGAGCGCGGAGATTGCAACAACCTTGCAGCCGAGTTCCCGGGCAAGCTCTGTGGTGTTGATCTGATCGCCGTTTTTTTGAACCGTATCCATCATATTGATGGCAACAACAACCGGGATGCCCAGCTCCGTGAGCTGTGTGGTTAAGTACAGGTTCCGCTCGAGGTTTGTACCGTCAACGATATTCAAAATCGCATCGGGCCGTTCGCCAATCAGGTAGTTGCGCGCGACGACCTCTTCAAGCGTGTAGGGTGAGAGCGAGTAGATGCCGGGCAGGTCAGTGATGGTGACATCGCTGTGCTTTTTCAGCTTGCCCTCTTTTTTCTCGACTGTGACGCCCGGCCAGTTGCCCACATACTGGTTGGCACCGGTGAGCGCATTGAACAGCGTCGTTTTGCCGCAGTTCGGGTTGCCCGCCAGGGCGATTCTCAAACTCATGATGTTCCTTCCTCTCCTTTTGGATTAGCGTATGCTAACCAAGCATTCCAAATTACGGAGCCCGCCGGCCCCGCGCATCAGGGTTCCCGCCCGGATCACTCGACCTCGATCATGTCGGCGTCCGCTTTGCGGATCGACAGCTCATATCCGCGCACTGTCACCTCAATCGGATCGCCCAGCGGGGCGACTTTCCGGATATAGACGTCGACGCCTTTGGTGATGCCCATGTCCATGATCCGGCGCTTGACTGCGCCCTCGCCGTGCAGCTTGACGACTGTGGCCGTCCCGCCGACTTTGATCTGCCTGAGCGTTTTCATGCCTGTTGCCTCCTTCTCCCTGTCGGTCAAATCATAATTTTCTGCGCCATTTCCCGGCTGATTGCCACCCGGGCCTGTTTGACGCTGACAATGACATTGCCGCCGATGGTGGTAATGACCGTCACGCTGCCGCCCACGACAAATCCGAGATCCTCCAGATGCTTTTTGACCTCGGGGTTGCCGCCGACCCGTTTGATGGTGTTTTCCTCGCCGGCCGACGCAAGCGTTAATGGCATCATGCTGGTTCCTTCCTTATCTGGCAATTCCGCCGCGCAGAAACACGATCTGCGGGCGGGAAAATTGGTTAGATTTCGCTAACCAACCCCTATCATACTCAGCGATATCCGGTTTGTCAATCGGTTTTTCAAAAACGACTTAGTCGCAGCAAACTTTTGTGCAAAGCGCTGCCCCGCCGCGCGCCGCAGCTGGAATATTCCTGCGTTTTTCGTCACATTGCCCGATTTCTTGTGCCTTTGCAAAAATTCAGTGCGCGCTGCCCCTGCCGCGGCGCAGCACGCGGGAGAGCAATTCCCGCAGGCGCTCCGTATGGCCGCCAGCCCCGGCCCCGCTCTGCGCGCGCTCCTCAGCGAGCTGCATCAGCGTCTGCTGCGCATCGACTGGCACGCCGGTGCGTGCGGTGTGGGCATAGCTGCCGTCGGGCAGCATACGGCGCGCCTTTTCCGTATCGGCAAGCTGCAGGCTCAGCATCTGACGGATGCGGGAGCGCGCTGGCTCGCTGCGGACCGGGCAGGCGACCTCAACGCGCCGTTCGGTGTTACGGGTCATAAAATCCGCGGAGGAGATGTAGATCTTTTCCGACGTGCCTGAGCCGAAGCAGTACACGCGCGCATGCTCGAGATACCGGCCAACCAGGCTTGTAACCGTGATGTGCTCGGTCTTGCCCGGAATACCCGGCAGAATGCAGCAGATACCACGGACAATCATCCGGATCTGCACACCGGCGCAGGAGGCCTGCATCAGCTTTTCGATCAGGTCAACATCGGTGATGGAATTGAGCTTGAGCGTAATGCGGCCGGACGTTCCCTTTTTCATCTCCTCGTCGATCAGGTCCATCACACGCGATTTCAGCGAGGACGGAGAGACAAGCAAATGGCGGTAGCTGCCGTCCAGATTACCAATGGCCATATTTTTAAAGAAGTCTGCCGCATCCAGCCCAATGGCATGATCGGCCGTCATCAGCGACAGATCCGCATATTGCTTTGCTGTTTTTTCATTGTAGTTTCCAGTGCCGATCTGCGTAATGTAGGCGATTTCGCCGCGCTCGCGCCGCGTAATCAGGCAGATTTTTGAATGGACCTTGAAGTCCTCCATGCCGTAGAGGACCGTGCAGCCTGCCGCCTCGAGCCGTTCGGACCAGTCAATGTTGTTCTGCTCGTCGAACCGGGCGCGCAGCTCAATGAATGCGGTAACTTCCTTGCCGTTTTCCGCAGCAGCGCACAGGTATTCGACCAGTTTCGCATCCTTGGCCAAACGATAGATCGTGATTTTGATCGAAATGGTGTTCGGATCGTTCGCCGCCTCGCGGATCAGATTCAGGAATGGGTTCATGCTCTCATAGGGGAACGAGAGCAGCACATCCTTACGCCGCACCTGATGGAGCACGCTCTCGCCTTCGCGCAGCTGCGGACTCGGCTGCGGCGTAAATGGGCGGTAAGTCAGCGCGCGCCGCTTCTCCGGCGTGATCCGGTTGGCCACCTCGCCGACGAAGCCCAGCCGCAGCGGCGCAGTCGTGATAAACATCTGCTCCTCTTTCAGCCCCAGCTCACGGCCGAGATAATGCTGGAGCTTCCCGCTGACCGGATTGGACAGCTCCAGCCGCACCGGCGCCAAGCGGCGGCGCTGGCGCAGCACGCTGCGCATCTTCTTACGGTAGTCGGCCATATCGTCGTAGGCTTCGTCGTCCAGACTGACGTCGGCGTTGCGGGTCACACAGATCGTCGCATGCTCGACAACACGGCAGCCGCCGAACAGCTCCTCCAGGTGCTGCCGGATCAGCACGTCTGTGGGCAGAAAGCGGACCTGCGATCCCGGCAGGAAAAGGATCTCCGGCAGGATCTGCGGCAGCGGAACAATGGCAAACATTGTCTGGTCGCCGTCACGCAGCCGCGCGCACACATGCAGCACCTTGTTCTGCAGATGCGGGAACGGATGATGCAGATCCATAATCTGCGGCGAGAGGATCGGCTCGATCTGCGACCGGTAGTATTCCTCGACGAACTTCCGGTCGCTCTTATTGAGCTCATCGTAGGTCAGCTCCCAGATGTCGTGCGCACGCAGCTGCGAGGTCAGCTCGAAGAATACAGCCTCGCGCTTTTCATACAGCGGGCGGACAGCCGTGTAAATCAGATCGAGCTGTTCGCCGGGCGTCAGGCCGGTCTTGTTGTCAATGGAATCCTCTTTGAGGTGTTTCAGATCGAACAGGCTGCCGACGCGGATCATAAAGAATTCGTCGAGATTGCTGGTGAAAATCGAGACAAAGTTCATCCGCTCCAGCAGCGGAACAGCGGCATCGGTCGCCTCATCGAGCACGCGCTCATTGAACCGCAGCCAGGACAGTTCCCGGTTCTGCGTAAAATGCTGATCTGCAATGCTGGTCATTGTACTGCCCCCCCTGTCAACTGTGCGAACAAATACCCCTCACGGACGCCATAGGGCGACGTGAGCACCTGCTCTGCCCCGCTGCATCCGGCAACACCCGCGATCACCATCAATCCAGGCACAATTGTGTGGACCCGATCTGAAGCAATGCGCAGCACCAGCCGTTCAAACGCGGCGCGATCGTCACGGAACAGGTCCAGAAGCCGCCGCAGTGTTTTCGCCGGATAGGCCAGGCCGTCGATCAGATCGTCCGGGAAGCGCGCGCGGATCAGGTCCAGTACGGCCCGCGCCGTTCCGCCGACAGCAAGCATCGTTCCGGGCAGTGGCGCGGCTTCCAGCAGCTTTGAATGCGCCAGCTCCTCTTGGACGCATTTTTTGATTCGCTCCAATTCTCTTTTGTGTGGGATGATGCCATGAACATACTTGGTAAATAAATTCAACGAACCGATTGGCAGCGATTCCGCCGTGATGATCTGCCGCGCACGGAATGGCACCAGCTCCGTGCTGCCGCCGCCGACGTCAACGACCAGTCCGTCATGAACCGGCAGCGCGCGGATCGCACCGAGGTAGTCGTAAACCGCCTCCTCCCGGCCGGAGAGCACACGGATCGAAAAGCCGCTGCCGCGCTCGATCTCAGCGACAGCCTGCTCGGTGTTGCTGATGTTCCGCAGCGACGCGGTGGCAAAGACAAACACGCGCTTGATATCCGTGATCTCGATCGCCTCACGGAATTCCTCGAGCGTCTGCACCGCGCGCGCGATGCCGTCGTGGGTCAGCCGTCCGTCTTCAATGTAGTTTGCCAGTCCGGCCGGGCGCTTTTTGTTGAGCATCGCAGTCAAGACAGGCTTCTCCCATTTATACAGCACCAGGCGGATGGTGTTCGAACCGATGTCGATCACACCGTACCGTTCCATACGGGTTCCTCACTTTCTCCCCGCGCAAGCCGGCGCGGGATGCAATCAGAAGTCAGTATAACAGGGTTTGATTAAAACTCCGGTCAGGTTCTGTTAAATTTTATGTCAGTTTTCGCAGAATAAACCGCGCGCTGCAATAAATGAAAACGGATCGTGTTGGGAGCGATAAAAAATTCTTTTGGCACATCCGAATCGATTCGACCGGATTCGCTTGCACGACGACGCAGGGCATGGTATGATGAGAGCGAAAACAGAATAAGCCGCATCGTGACCCCGCGTGAAGACTGCCATCGGCAGGCGTGGGGATGAGGGAATCCGGTTGAAGTCCGGAACGTGCCAGCCCTGTAAGCGAGAGGCCGTGCCAAACCGCCGCAGCAGCGGCGCTGAACGCGAGTTCGCCATTGGGAGAAATCCTGAGAAGGTAGGCGTCGGCCGCAGAGGATTCCATCCTCCCATCGCAAGTCAGGAGACCGACTTTGCGCGTCGTGCCAGCGTGCCCGCGGGACGGGTGCGCCGGATTGTTGCGGGAACATTGGCCGCGGCAGACCTTTTCTGGTCTGCCGCGGTCGTTTTTTTATCTAAATTGAACAGGAAAGGAAGAAGCAAATGATGAAAAAACGTATGGTGAGCCTTCTGCTCACCCTGTGCCTCATCGTGGGACTGCTGCCGGGAACGGTACTGGCAACAGACGCTGACAAAATCACAGTCTATATATCAGTGGTGCAAGATGGTACATTTGTTACTGATAAGGATGGAAATGCCGTCGCCTGCGCTCCAGTTACAATTGATTCAGACGATCCTACCATAGGCGACGCCTTTACTGCTCTGCACGAAATGTATTTTTTAGGCGGCGTCGACGGCTATGAAACCGCTGAAGTGTACACAGCAAGCAACCCTATGGTTAAAAAATTCTGGGGAATTGAAAGCAGTAGCATTGGCTATTACAACAACAACGAATATGCAATGGGTACTGCGGACGCCGTTTCACCCAGAGCGCATCTCGTATTCTGGTTTTATCAGGACACATCCTCTTGGTCAGATATTTATACTTATACTTACTTCAACCAGACGACCGTCTCTATTTCCGGCGGCGCTGCGCTGGAGCTGACGCTGACCTCCGCTGGTTGGTCTGGTCCTGAGCCGCTTTCGGGGGCATCTATCACCGTAGATGGCGAAAAAACTAACTATACGACCGATGCAAACGGAATTGCAACAATATATTTTCCTAAAGCAGGCAGCTATATTGTCTCCGCCGGCGTTGATTCCGGCTATATTGTCCCGCCGGTCTGCATTGTTACCGTGACAGGAGACGACGAAAACGCCGCACAGATCGTTTCTGAGGACAAAGACGCCCTGACGCTTCCGGAAAGCATCACAGAAAACCTGTCCCTGCCCGCAGTCGGCAACAGCGGCAAGAGTTCCATCGTCTGGTCGACCAGCGACGCCAGCGTTATTTCCGCGGATGGTGTTGTAACGCGAAGCGGCGAGGACAAATGGGCGACGCTGACCGCCACGTTGACCTATGGCGACTATACGGATAAAAAAGAATTTACAATCTCAGTACCTAAATTGACAGACGCCGAGCTTGTAGCAGCAGCAAAAACGGCGCTTGAAACCGCGTCCATCGTTCCCAATCAATGGAACGACGACTTTACTGATGCAGGTGACACCAATATTGTTACAGTGGCTCAGCGCATTATTGTAGATGCCGCCGTCTCGGGCGTTGCTGTAAACACTACGGTTTCCTCAAATGACACCAGCAGCATTGCCGCGGACGGAACCATTACCTATGGAAACAGATCCAGAGACGTTTCCGTCACTTTCACGATCTCAAAGGGCGGGGAAACTGCCACAGTCACCGCATCTGTAACCGTACCCCAGCGCACAGTCACCCGTCAATCCGTGATGGACTCGGCCACGGAGGAACTTTTAAAAGAGTCTATTCTCAAGTCGAATAGCTCACTGGACAATGTCACCTCCGACCTGAACCTTCCCACCTCGCTGTCGGATATTCTGGACGACTATATAAACGGTATGATGCTGCAAGCTTCCTGGACGATTCCAGAGGAATATGCCAGTTATCTGGACCGATATGGTTCTGTAACCCGCCCCGCTTATCTGAAGGGGAATGTAACCTTTGATTTAACTTGCACCCTAAGCTGGTACTCTGCAATGGACCCATATATGGGGAATTCTTTTGTTGGTCCTGTGCCAGAGGAGAAAACGCTGACTTTCTCTGTCACCATCGAAGCTATCACGCAGGAAGAATATAATGCTGGCAAAACAGCTGTAGACGCCGCTTTGGATGCTTTTGAGTCCAGTTCAATTACTGATTTCTATGACGGAAGCGAAATAGACCTTGCCGTCGTAACGACCACTGCGTTGATGCTCCCCAGCGTCTCCGGCTTTAACACTGTGTGGACTACGAAAGACAGCGCCGTTATCGAAGCTCCTCTTTACAACACCGGCAAGGCTGTTGTCCACCGGCCCAGCCCTGGCAGTTCTGATGTGACTTGCACGGTGGTGCTCTCTCTTTCTCAAAACGGCTACTCCGCAACCAAGGAAATCCCCATTACGGTCAAGGCTATAACGCAAGAAGAGGTCGACAACGAAACGGCCTACCTGGATGCGATAAAGCAAGCGCTCTCTTTCCAAACGATCAGGAAAGACAATTTGCTGGCTTCCAATGTAACAGGCAGCCTTCAGATGGTCTATCGCGGCATTTACGACAGCGAAACCGATGCCGTTACCTGGTCAACCACTAACAGAGGATACGATGGAATCGAAATCACCTGGACGACCTCCGACAGCAGCGTGGTCGCTTCTTATGGTACGGTGACCCGTCCCGCGGCGGACACCGATGTAACATTAACGGCCACACTTACCAGTATTCGTTTGAGCGAGTACGTTCCTTCTCAGACAGTAGAAATTCCTGTCACCGTTCTCGGACGTGAAAAATCCGCTTTGGATAATCTTTTAGAAAACATCGCCGCCGGCTATGTGGACAGTTCCTCCGAATGGGTCGTGATGGACATGGCCGCCTACGCAGATTATGTCGATGCAGCCTCTTATGTCACCTCCGAGACAGCAAAGCAGGCCTACCTCAATGCCACAATCACTGCACTACAAGCAGACAGCGTCAGCGACACCACATACAGCAAGGCGATTTTGGGTCTGACGTCCATCGGTGCCGACGCACAGCTGCTCTACCCGGTCAATGGCGACGACCCAATTGATGCGGTCGCAGGTCTCAACAGCGTTACCCAGTCCACCAGCGCATGGAGCGCACCATACATCCTCGCCGCTTACAATCAGAGCGATTATGAGGGGACCGAGTCTTACGAAACCGCGCTGGTAAACGCGCTTCTGGCTGCTCAGAAAGATGACGGCAGTTGGGATGAGTTTGGTACCATCGACACCACCGCCAATGCCATCGCAGGTTTGTCCTTCTACGCGGATGATCCGGATGTGGCTGCTGCCATCGAAAAAGGTGTAAATTACCTCGCATCACAGATGAAGGATGACGGTACTTTTGACGGCGGCTATGGCAGCAACGCAAATTCCTGCGCCATGGTCATCATCGGTCTGTGCGCCGCCGGTGTCAACCCCGATACTGACACTCGTTTTGTGAAAGACGACGTAAGTGCACTTGACGGTCTGCTGTCGTTCGCACTCAGTGACAACAGCGGGTTTGGATATATGAACAACGCTGCGTTTAATGCCAACGCCACCGAACAGGGTTTCCGCGCATTGATTGCCGCAGCACAGGTTATTGCCACAGGGAAAGCCTATAACGTCTATGACTTCAGTCATAATGCTGACACCCTTCAACCAGGTTATGCAACTGACGGCACCGGTTCAACCGAAACGCCAGTCACTCCGCCAACGGGGCAGTCGATCACCGTCTCATTTACGCTGACCGGCGACAGCGTACACGGCGACAGGGCGCATACCGCCTATGAGACCTGGATCAGTCGGAGCATCTCTGTGCCTGCCGGCTCGACCGTCGGCAATGTGCTTTCCTCTGCACTTTCCAGCGCCGGCTACACCGCCGTTGGAATTGACACCGGTTACGTCACCAGCATCACCACGCCGGACGGTGTCACGCTCGCGGCGTTTTCCAACGGCGCAAATTCCGGCTGGATGTTCCGGGTCAACGGCGAGATCCCGGCGGTGGGCATTAACGACTGTGTTCTGGCAAACGGCGACATTGTGGAACTCTTCTTCATTGACGACTGGCAGACGCTCTATGAAGGCACCGGCACTGGCGGCACGGGATCGGTCGAGGCAGACAGCGGCTTTGTCGACGTGGACGGCCACTGGGCCGAGGCGGAAATTCTCTGGGCCGTGGAGCAGGGACTGTTTGAAGGTGTGACAGAAGACACCTTTGCGCCGAATCTGGCGACGACACGCGGCACGGTCGCCACAGTGCTCTACCGCATGGCCGGCAGTCCCGACGTCACCAGCGCCTCCAGCTTCTCTGACGTTTCGGCCGGAACCTGGTGCGCCGACGCAATTGCCTGGGCCGCAGAAAACAGCGTTGCACTCGGTTATGCGGGCGGCGCATTCCTGCCTTCCCAGGCCGTCACCCGCCAACAGTTTATCGTGATGCTCTACCGCTATGCACAGGTCATGGGATACGACACCACACTTGGCGGCATGGCGATCCGTGAATTTGACGACTGCGGCACCGTCTCCGACTATGCGCTCGACGCCATGACCTGGGCCGTCAACAACGGATTGATCCTGGGCAGCGGCAGCAACCTGTATCCGCGTGCAAACCTGACCCGCGCACAGGCCGTCGTCATCTGCCAGCGCTTCTGCGAAGCCTTTGCTGGGAACTGATGGTGCAGCCATGAATCACGCCATTCAGGACGCCTATTGGTACGACAAACATTTTTCTTTCTTCTGTCACCGGGACTGCGAAGCGTTTCCCTGCCACGAGGGCGTGCCGGAAGAACAGTTCAACTGCCTGTTCTGCTACTGTCCGCTCTATGCGCTCGGTGAGCGCTGCGGCGGTCAATTCACCTACACCGCCAGCGGCATCAAGGACTGCTCTAGCTGTACGCTGCCGCATGAAAGAGACAACTATGGCCGGATCATTGAGCGGTTTTCCGAGGTGGCAGAACTCGCTGCCCGGAAAAATCGGGACGAAACGGAAAAAAGCCCGTGATTCCTGGAAAAATGATGTTATAATACCCTTGTTCACCCGACCGCAGCACTGCGGCCGGGTGAACGGGATTGAGCCTTTGGAGGCGATTGTATGAAAACGACCCAGCGCAGCCTCTGCCTGCTGCTGACACTGGCGCTGCTTGCCGGCCTTTCATTGCCGGTCGGTGCGGCCACTTCACCCACAAGCGCAGACGTTGCCGCGCTCGTACTTGCCCAGTCCCCCTCGCCCTCGATCGGCACAAACGGCGGCGAATGGGCCGTGATTGGCCTCGCGCGCAGTGATGCGGCCGTGCCGGCAGATTATTACCTCGCATATTATCTGCGTGTTGCACAGGCGGTGCAGCGCGCAGACGGCATACTCAGCGCGCGCAAATACACCGAATACGCCCGTATCACACTGGCGCTGACTGCCATCGGCCGTGATCCAACTGATGTCGCCGGATATGACCTGGTCTCACCGCTGGCAGACTTTGATGCCGTCGCCCGCCAGGGTACCAACGGCCTGGTTTGGGCACTGATCGCATTGACCGCCGCCGGCGCAGAGCCGGAAGCGCGGCAGCAATATCTCGATGCACTGCTGACCGAACAACGCTCTGACGGCGGCTGGTCGCTGACCGGCGACGCAGCCGACGCCGATTTGACCGCGATGGCGCTGATTTCCCTTGCTCCTTATCAGGACACGGCGGCAGTTGACAGCGCTGTCAGCCGCGCACTCTCGTGCCTGAGCGAGATCCAGCTGAGCAGCGGCGGCTTCGCCACATACAGCGTGGAAAACGCCGAGAGCTGCGCACAGGTGATCATCGCACTCTGTTCGCTCGGCGTATCATTGGACGATCCGCGCTTTGTATGCGATGGTCAGACCGTGCTGGACGCCCTCCGGTCATTTTACGTTCCCGGCGCGGGTTTTTGTCACATCAAAGGCGGCGCAGTCAACCAGATCGCAACCGAGCAGGCGCTCCTGGCGCTCTGCGCGGCTGCGCGCGCGTCAGATGGCCGCTGTGCGCTCTTCGACATGGCGGATGCGCCAACCTCTGGCGCAGGACTGCCCGGAAAAGCTGACACGGTACATGCAACCACTGCCACACGTCCCGGCAGCACATTTCCCGATGTGGATGGTCACGCAAACCAAATTGCCATTGAGGCGCTTGCCACACGCGGCGTCATCAACGGCCGCAGCAGCGGACAGTTCGATCCGGACAGCGCGCTGACGCGCGCGGAATTTGCCGCACTGGTCAGCCGCGCGCTCGGCCTGACCGAAACAACAGATTTCCCGTTCACCGATATCCTGAACACATCCGCGCTGGCCGGCGGCATCGGCGCGGCATATCAGGCTGGTATCGTCAACGGCCTGCGCAACGATATATTTAACCCCGGCGGCACCCTCACCCGGCAGCAGGCATGCGCGATGCTTGCGCGCGCGTGTGCGCTGTGCGGACTGGACACCACACTGTCGGAATCCGAAATTACAGCGGCGCTTGCGCCGTATGCAGACAGTGCGCAGTGTGCATCCTACGCGCGGGCGCCGCTTGCGCTGTGCCTGCAGCAGGGCATCCTGACACCGGACGGCCAAACGCTTGCGCCCCAGCAGGCCATAACACGCGCAGAGATGGCCGAGCTGCTGTACCGGACGCTGTTGTGCACAAACCTGATGTGAGGGAGCGCGTATGCCATACAGGAAACAAGGGAAAATGCGCCGGTTGACGACAGCACTGGCCATGCTGCTGTTTCTTGCCGCGTTGCTGGCCGGCTGCACAGACGCACCAATCGATGCCGAAGCGCCCGAGGTGGACGCCGGGCTTTCTTCCGCTGTTCAGGCTCCGTCCGTGGAGGAAACGAACACAGACGAATCTGCCGGTTCCGCTCCCGACACACAACCGGAAACAGCGCCGGAACCGTCCCAGGCCGAATCAGAAGCCGCGCCGGCGGCACAGCCGCCGGCAGCCGGAAGCAATACAGCGGAATCACCTGCAGAGCCGGCGCAGCCTGATGCGTCACAGCCGGACACACCAGCGGATTCCGCCCCTCCAGCAGACGACACAGCAGAACCGGCCGAATCGGCCACAGCAGCAGACACACCGCCGGCTGAGCCGGTCTGCACGGTTTCGATCTCCTGCGCGGCCATTCTGGACAATTGGGATCTGCTCGACCCGGACAAGGCCGAGCTGGTGCCCGCGGACGGCTGGCTGCTCACACCGGTTACGGTCACGCTCTCAGACGGCGAAAGCGCGTTTGATGTACTGCTGCGCGTATGCCAGGACAACCGCATTCACCTGGAATACCAGGACACGCCGGCCTATGGCTCGGCGTACATCGAAGGCATCGGCAACCTGTACGAATTCGACTGCGGCGATCTGTCCGGCTGGATGTTCCGGGTCAACGGCGAATTCTCAAACTATGGCTGCTCAGAATACACGCTTGCGGACGGCGATGTTGTCGAGTGGGTCTATACCTGCGATCTCGGCGCGGATGTCGGCGGCGGCGTTGCCGGCTGACGCGGCAGAAAGGAGGCGCAGCATGCGCTCAAACGATCCGTTTTCCGGGTATCACCCGGTCGTCAACTTTTTGTATTTTGCTCTCGCCGTGCTCGGCGCGATGCTGCTGCGCCATCCGGCATGTCAGGTGATTTCACTGGTCAGTGCGGCGATATACTGCGTGCGGCTGAACGGGCGCGGGGCCGTGCGGCTGGCCGTACGCTTTGTGCTGCCGCTGATGGTACTGACCGCGCTGGTCAACCCCGTGTTCAGCCACGAGGGCGTGACAATCCTCTGGTACTTTCCGAATGGCAATCCGCTGACGCTTGAATCGATTCTCTATGGCCTGTCGGCCAGCGCGATGCTCTCCGCCGTCATCATCTGGTTTTCCTGCTGCAATGCGGTGATGACAACGGATAAATTTGTCTATCTGTTCGGACGCGTCATTCCGTCGCTGAGCCTGCTGCTGTCGATGGCACTGCGCTTTATCCCGCGCCTGAAACGGCAGGCAAAGGCCATTTCCGATGCGCAGTCCGCTCTTGGCCGCACCGGCAAAAACCTGCGCGCGCGGGTGCACTGCGGCCTGACACAGTTTTCGATTCTGGTCACCTGGTCGCTCGAGAGTGCCATTGAGACAGCCGACAGCATGCGCAGCCGCGGCTACGGTCTGCCGGGCCGCACCGCGTTCGCCCTTTACCGTTTCAGGCGGCGTGACGGCGCGGCGCTCGCACTTCTGTTGTCCGGCAGCGCCTACATCATCGCCGGCGCGGCGCTCGGCGCGCTCGACTGGCGATACTATCCGACGGTGAAAGGCGCCCCGCTCGGCCTCTGGCCGGTCAGCGTGCTGCTCGGGCACTGTGCGGTGTGCATGATGCCCGTCATCCTTGACGTATGGGAGGCGCAAACATGGAAGCGTTCGCAGTCCAGGATCTGACCTTTTCCTATCCGGAACAGGTGGGCAGTGCGCTGCAAAACGTCACGTTCACGCTCGCGCGCGGCCAGTTCACCGCATTGATTGGTCCGTCCGGCTGCGGGAAATCGACGCTACTGCGCCAACTCAAAAGCACGCTCGCGCCGCACGGCACGCGCACCGGCGAGATCCTGTTCGAGGGCCGCCCCCTCGAACAGGTCGGCCTGCGTGAGCAGAGCGCACGCATCGGCTTCGTCCAGCAGAATCCGGACAGTCAAATTGTCACCGACAAGGTCTGGCATGAGCTGGCGTTTGGGCTGGAGAGCCTGGGGCTCGACACGCCCACGATCCGCGCGCGTGTCGCAGAGATGGCCGGTTTTTTCGGCATCGAAAGCTGGTTTTACCGCGATGTGGCCGGTCTGTCCGGCGGGCAGAAGCAGCTGCTCAACCTCGCCGCTGTCATGGTCATGCAGCCGTCTGTGCTGATCCTCGACGAGCCGACCAGCCAGCTCGATCCCATTGCCGCGGCCGACTTTCTCGCAACGGTCAGCCGGATCCACCGGGAGCTGGGCACAACGATTCTAATGACCGAACACCGGCTTGGCGAGGTATTCCCGCTGTGCGACCGCGTGCTGGTGCTCGACGGCGGCCGCCTTTTGCTCGACGGCACGCCGCAGCAGGTCGGCCTCGGCCTGCGCGGCAGCGGCCATGCCATGTTCTGTGCGATGCCCGTCCCAATGCAGGTCTACTGCGCAACGGACAGCACCCTCCCCTGCCCTGTCACCGTGCAC
>CAZGBU010000013.1:0-29795 GCA_964523945.1 uncultured Oscillospiraceae bacterium | reverse complement strand
AAAGGATAAGGAAGTCATGATTGTAGTGGATACACGAGCAACAACGAAAGATATTGGACTGCTGCACTGTTGCGATTGACATGGAAACGAAAAGCTGGTATATTAAAAATACGGGTGAGTACCTACCGACAGTCAGGCTATTTGTGGCTTGGCTGTTTTTATTTTGGAGGGGATAGTGATGCAGCTGAAAGCATTGAGCATGCAGAATGAGCAGGAGATCATGCATGCCATACAGGACGCCTTTGCCGTTGCACCTTGGAATGACAACTGGAATGATAAGACCGTGTTTCATCTGTACCTCAGAGATATTATTGGAAATGCTGATTCCGTTGCCTTGGGACTGTATGATGGGGATGAGCTGATTGGAGTGGCGCTGGGCCGTTTGAAGCACTGGTTTGATGGTATAGAGCTGTGCCTGGATGACTTTGGGATCAAGACTGCCTACCAGGGGAAGGGCGCCGGATCGCAGTTCCTACAATCTATTCATGCATATGCACATGCGCGTCATTACAAGTCGATCTCGCTGCGGACGAACCGAACGGCGCCCGCATATCAATTCTATCTTAAAAACGGCTTTGTCGAGTCAGAGCATCAGGTGTTTTTCAGTATGAACTGCAATTAAAAGATACCAGATGCTTTGAACCGAACGATCATTTGCGGCCGTGTGTTTGCACCTTGTTTTCCAGACACTAATGCTGTATAATGAGTATATTTCTTGAAAAGGGGCAACGACGGTGGACAACATTACAATTAGAAATGCAGAGCTGAAAGACGCCGCGCGTATTTTGGAGATCTATTCGTATTATGTGGAGAACACGGCAATTTCGTTTGAGTATGCTGTTCCATCGCTCTCAGAATTTCAGGACCGGATGCAGCGAATTATGCAGCGCTATCCCTATCTCGTGATTGAACGAGATGGAATAATTCAGGGCTACGCATATGCGGCTCCGTTTGTCGGGCGTGCAGCCTATGACTGGTCATGTGAACTGACGATTTATCTGGATCAGGGTGCGCGCAGGGGCGGTTTGGGTCGTAAGCTCTATGAAGCGCTCGAAGAGAGACTGCGCGTGATGGGAATCCGGAATCTGTATGCATGTATCGGCTATCCGGAAAAGGAGGATGCATATCTGACCCGGAACAGCGCGGATTTTCACGCCCATCTTGGCTTTACACTGGTTGGCACCTTCCATAACTGCGGCTGCAAATTCGGCCGCTGGTACGATATGATCTGGATGGAGAAGATCATCGGCACGCATGACTCCGCGCCTGCGCCGGTCCGTTTTCCGGATGTACCTGCGGACGGATCAGTGCCGACATGAAGCACGCGAGGAATTCAGCCCGCATTTTCTGGATCTGTTCCGGCCTGATTCTGGCCGTGCTGATCGGCGGCATGCTCGCATGGCGATTCCGCCCGTATGACAGCGCGGTCACAGTGGAGCGCCTGGCGCAGGAGACGGCAGAGTATGAGCGGATTCTGGTTCAGATCAACACGGAATCAGGGGAAAGCAGCTATTATTCCATCGACGGCTCGCAGCCGTTTGCATCTCTGTTTGCGTTTGAAGCCTGGAGCGCGGGAGGGGATCTGGATCCTGCGGCGGAGCCGGTGCTCGTGCTGCGGTTTTCAGAAGCGCATCTGCTTGCACTGTACACGGGTGGAGTTGCACGGGCCCACAACGGCTATGCATCCTTTGGTAAAAGGGGTGACTGTGTTTATTCCATTCCGGATCTGGTGCTGCGGGAGGTACTGGACGATATCGCGCGCAGCGGCCAGCCGCATGCCTATGGTGACGGAACGATCGGTCCGTCGACCTTCCATGAATAAACAGGGCGGAGGCAGACGCCTCCGCCCTGTTTTAATTTAACTGCACGTTACGATTCCGCGTGGTCTTCAATCAGGCTGAAGCCCGCCGTTTTGGTGACGGGCAGGGAAAAGACGATTGCACCGGCGTCGCTGCCGGGGCCGGCCTGTTCCAGAATGGCTTTCATAATCGCGGCTTTCTGCTCTGTACGGGAGACGATCATAATCAGCTCTTTTTCCTGTGCAATGGAAAGTCCGAAGAATTTTTCGGTCGCTGCGCTACCGGTTCCCTTGCCGTGCAGGATGGTACCGCCCGCGGCGCCAGCGCTGCGCGCAGCGTCCATGACAAGGTCGGTGCAGCCTTCGTTTGCAATGGCCAAAATCAGCTCATAAGGGACATTCAGATTCGGCGCGCCCGTGGGGGGCTGGTCTCCGCTCAGATAGGACAAGGTTCTGCCACCTCCTACACTTTTGACTGGAATGGATATGACGATACCGTTGCCGGGCGCGTCAATATAGAGGACTCGTTTTTGTTCACGGATGAGCTGATCGGCTTTTTGTTCCGCGGCGATTGTCATGACAACGCGCCGCTCCTTCGACTCGATGCCGAGCAGATCAAGCGTTTTTTTGGAGGCGGTACCGCGTCCGTGCAATACCAGCGACAGCGGCAGCTCCAGCTTCCGGCAGATGTCCAGAAGCGGCTCAACCCCGCTGCGATTGACAATGGAGATCATACAGTTCATGCGGTTACCTCCCAGAGCTCGATCACATCGGTATCGCCAAACACAGCCTCAGGTGCAGGCACAGCGGCAACCTTGCGGCGATAGGCAAAGCCCATGACCTGGATGGAGATCAGCGGCATCATGGCAACCAGTGCGACAATGCCGAACGCGTCGGTGAGGATATTGCCGCCGACCGCCTCGGTTGCGCCCATCATAAACTCGAGCATAAATGTCGCTGTCATCGGTCCGGATGCGACACCGCCGGAGTCGAATGCAATTGCCGTATACAGGTCAGGGACGAAGAACGACAGCCCCAATGCCAGCGCATAACCAGGGATCAGGAACCAGAGAATCGAGATCCCGGTCAGCGCCCGCAGCATGGCAAAGCCCATGGCCAGCGCAATGGCGATCGACAGGCTGATCTTGATGGATTTACCGGAGATCGCGCCGGAGCTGACCTCTTCGATCTGCTTTTCCAGAACGGCGACAGCCGGCTCTGCCGAGATGATAAACCAGCCGAGTAGCATGGCCAGCGGAATCAGCAGCCATGCCGGCCAATCCGATGCAAGCGCCGAGCCCAGCACGTTGCCGAGCGAGGAAAAGCCTACATTGACGCCGGTGAGGAAGAGCACCAGACCGAGGTAGGTGTAAAGGATGCCAAGACAGATCTTCAGGAACCCGCGCATCGGCAGCCGCAGCGTGAGCACCTGAAACACCAGGAAGATCACCACAATCGGCGCAAGCGAGACGGCCATCTCCATCAGATAGTCCGGAATCGCATGCCAATATGCGCCGCCGACAGCGACAGAGTCGGCCATTGTGGCGACCTCCGTACCCGCGACAACGCTTTCGCTCTGATAGAAAAAGCCCAGGATGAGTACGGCCAGAATCGGACCGATTGAACATAGGGCAACCATACCGAAGCTGTCCGCCTCTGCCTGGCGGTCACTGCGGATGTTGGCGACACCGACACCGAGCGCGAGAATAAACGGCACGGTCATCGGCCCGGTTGTCACGCCACCGGAGTCAAACGCGACGCTGAGAAAATCGCTGTCTGCGAATGCGGCCAGGAGAAATGTAATGGCATAGAATACGAGCAGGAACCAGCGCAGCCGGATGCCAAGAATGACACGCACCATACAGATCGCTAAAAAAAAGCCGACGCCAGCGCCGACTGTCAGAAGCAACGCCGTATTGTTGATATGGGGCACAGTCTCTGCCAGAACCTGCAGATCCGGCTCGGCTATGGTGATCGCTGCGCCGAGCAGAAAGCTGACCACCAGGATCAGCGGAATATTTCTTGATTTGGTCAGCGCAGAGCCAATCCGGTTGCCGATGGGCGACATGGCTGCGTCGGCGCCGAGTGAAAACAGCCCCATTCCGACGATCACAAATAACGCGCCGATCAAAAACGACAGCATCAGATCGGTTGGGATCGGCGTCACAGTCAGGCACAGCACGCAAACGATAATCAGAATGGGCAATACCGACACAGCAGACTCCAGTGTCTTGGCCTTGATGACGGATCGATCTTGATGAAACAAATTCTTCCGAATAAGCAAACACTCCTTTCCGCCGACAGCGCAGGCAGACCGCAGCGGCATATCATCGCTTCAATGTAACGTATACATATATACTAACATAACCGGAATTCGATTGCAAGCGCTGGAATGGAATGGATCGTCAGATCCGGTGGGGATGCGAAAAGTTCAGACGAATTCGCAGCAGAATGTCCGCAAAAAAAGAATTATTTTTGGAACAATCTGTGCTATAATAAAAGAAAGGCACGCTGAGGGCACACTGCTGGGCGGGCCAACGACTGACAGGAGGTGTGTGGAATGACATGCAGGGTCTGCGGCGGCGAGGTCAATCGGGAAGACCGGGTCTGCCGCCATTGCGGTGCTGCGCTTCCGCTGGCGAAGGGAAACAGTCGCCCACGCGGTATGTATGGAATGATTGCGGCGGTTCTCTCGGGGCTGGCGCTGCTGTGTGTCGGTGTCGTGCTGCTGTTTTATTTTGTGCTGCGTGACCTGGGCGGCGAACAGACCCAGCAGCCGGACGATCAGACCGTGGAATCGCAGGGTGAACCGGCGGACGATGCGGTTGAGACGATCCGGCTTCCGGACACATCAGCGCAGGGGGCGGGAGAGCCGGCGGAGGAGACGCAGACAGAGCAGTCGGAGGAAGCACCGGCCGTCACACTGACGCTCTCCGCCAGTGAGCTGTCCCTGCGGCCTGGCACACAAAGCGGGCTGTCGGTTTCGGTTGACGCACCGTCCGGCATGGAGGTCTATGTGTTTTGGTCGTCGTCGGATCCGTCTGTTGCCGAGATTGACTCATCCGGCATGGTGACCGCCATCGCCGAGGGAGAATGTGTGATGACCGCATCGTCCGGGGAATACAGCGCGACCTGTCAGGTGCGCGTCAGCGCAGACGCGGGCGAGGCTGGTTATCTGCTCCCGTCGGATACACGGCTCCTGACGCAGTCGGACCTGGAGGGCATGACGCGTGAAGAGGTTCAGCTTGCGCGCAACGAGATTTTTGCGCGGCACGGCCGCGTGTTTCAGACCGCATCAATCCAGGCGTATTTTGACGCTTGTGCTTGGTATGTCCCGGATCCGGACTATGATGAGGACGAACCGGGTGCATTGAGCGAGATTGAGCAGGCCAACGTGCGCTTCCTGGTGGAATATGAGACGTCGCAGGGCTGGCGCTGAGCCGCAGCCCAGCCGGACAATCCCGACACGGCGGTTGACGGTTTTGGCGCTTCTGTCTGCCCTCGCGCTGGTTTTGTATGTGGTGGAGGCGCAGATCCCGTTCCCAATTGCGGGCATGAAGCTTGGGCTGGCCAATCTTGTCACATTGGCCGCGATGCGGCTGCTTTCACGACGTGATGCTGCGCTGGTGCTGACGGTGCGTATCCTGCTCGGCAGCTTTGTTGCCGGCACCGTCTCCGCGCTGGTCTACAGCATCACGGGCGGTGCGGCGGCGTTTGCAGTGATGGCGCTTCTGACCGGCCGTTTTTCAGACCAGCAGCTTTGGGTTGTCAGCGTGTTCGGCGCAATTGCACATATGGCCGGGCAGATGGCCGCGGCTGTCTGGGTGGTTGGGACGGCCTCGATCCTGGCATATGGCCTGCTCCTGATGATCTTGTCGATTGTAACGGGCGTATTCTGCGGCCTGTGTGCGATGTTCCTGCTGCGTGCGCTGCGCCGCATTCCGGTGCAGGAGAAGCACGAAAAAGCGAAAAAATAGCTTGATTTTTATACTGCGCTATGGTATATTATTCTGGCTTGTGAACAGGGCGGTCCTCTGCCGCCGCCGGTCTTGCGACTGCGGCATTCCTTTGCGGTACGAACGCCTGACAGAAGGGAGGAACAAGTGAAGATGGATCTGATGAAAGCGCTTACCGATCAGTATAAAAAGCCCGAGCTTCCGGAGATGAACGTCGGCGACACTGTCCGCGTCCATGTCAAGATCAAAGAGGGTTCCCGCGAGCGTATCCAGGTGTTCGAGGGTACGATCATCGCCAGAAAGCACGGCGGGATCGAGGAGACCATTACGGTTCGCCGCGTCACGTTTGGCGTCGGCTGCGAGAAGGTCTTCCCGGTGCATTCTCCCAACGTGGTCAATGTGGAAACCGTTCGCCGCGGCAAGGTCCGCCGCGCGAAGCTGTACTATCTCCGCAATCGCCTCGGCAAGGCGGCCAAGGTCAAGGAGAGAGTCTAAACCGTATATGGATGATAAAAAAAGGGGCTGCAACCCCTTTTTTTATTTTTCTCCAGCGTGTATAATAAACCTTAATCTCTGCTGCATGCGGCCGGTTCGGGCGGCAGCACAGAAGAAAGGAGCCTGACGATGGCGAAGCGAAATCAAAATCCGCAGGCGGTACAGCAGGATGGACCAAAGAACCCGCCCGGCTATGAGGCATATCTCTGGCTGCATGATCTGGTGTTCTGTCTGGCGTTTGTGACCGTGTTTTTTGTGTTTTTCATTCGGCTTGTCGGCGTGTCCGGTCCATCGATGACGCCGACGCTGCTCGACGGCGACAATGTCGCGCTGCTGAGCAACTTCCTCTATCGGGACGTTGAGGCAGGGGATGTTGTTGTGCTTCGCATTCCAACATTCGACGATCAGCCGATTGTCAAGCGCGTCATTGCAACGGAAGGACAGACGGTTGACATTGATTTTGAAAAAGGCGAGGTTTATGTTGACGGAGAACTGCTCGAGGAGGATTATATCAACGATCTGACGCACCGAAACTATGCAGACGGGCTGGAATATCCGGTCACAGTGCCCGAGGGGTGCCTGTTTGTACTGGGCGATAACCGCAACGAGTCAGCGGACAGCCGCTATGCACCGATCGGCATGGCAGATGAGCGCTATGTGCTTGGCAAAGTGATCGCGGTAGTCTGGCCGCTGTCTCGCTTGGGGATTCTGTCATGAGCGACTACGGCATCCAGTGGTACCCGGGCCATATGACCAAGACGCGGCGGCAGATGGAGCAGGATCTGCGCCAGGTTGACGCCGTCTGCGAGCTGGTGGATGCCCGCATTCCACGCGCAAGCCGCAACCCGGATATTGACGCAATCTTCGGGGCAAAGCCGCGCCTTTTGATTCTCAACCGGACAGATATGGCAGATCCAGGTGCAACAAAGCGCTGGGCGGAGTATTTCAGGAAGCAGGGGCTTGGGGTGGTTCAGACCGACTGCAAGTCCCGGCGTGGGCTGAATGCGTTCGCCCCGGCCGTACGATCACTGCTGGCCGATAAAATTGCGGCCTGGAGACAGAAAGGCCAGGTCGGTCGAAGCATCCGGCTGATGATCGTCGGCGTGCCGAATGTGGGAAAGTCGACGTTTATCAATCAAATCGCGGGGCGCAGGAGCGCCAAGGCCGAAAACCGGCCCGGCGTGACGCGCGGCCGTCAGTGGGTTGCTGCCGGAAAGGACCTCCTCCTGCTTGACACACCCGGCATCCTCTGGCCGAAATTTGACGATCCGGAAGTCGGCCTGCTGCTGGCCTATACCGGTGCGGTGCGCGATGAGATTCTGGATATCCAGATGCTTGCATGCAGCCTGATCGAGCGCCTTTGGGCGCGGTATCCAGACGCGCTGCGCGAGCGCTACCGGCTCGACGGCCCGGCAGATGCAATGGGGGTCGATCTGCTCACGGCGGCCGGGCGCGCGCGCGGGTTTTTGCTGCGCGGCGGCGAGATTGATACCGAGCGGATGGCGCGCGTGCTACTCGAGGAATTCCGCAGCAGCAAGCTTGGCCGCTTTACGCTGGAGGAACCGGAGGCAGAGAGAAATGAAACCACAGACGCTTTGGGATTATGAAGACGGCTGCACATCGCGCGGGTTCCGCCTGATCTGCGGCGTCGACGAGGCCGGGCGCGGTCCGCTTGCCGGTCCGGTCTGTGCAGCTGCGGTGATCCTGCCGCTGCATCTGGAGATCGCGGGACTCAACGACTCAAAAAAGCTCAGTGAGGCGCGGCGTGAGGCACTCTACGGGATCATCACGGAACAGGCGGTGGCATGGGCGGTCGCATTTGCCGGAGAGAAAGAAATCGACGCAATGAATATCCTGCAGGCAACATTTCTGGCCATGCGCCGCGCGGTTGAGGCGCTTTCCATTAAGCCGGAGATTGCGCTGGTCGACGGCAACCGCGAGCCGCCGCTGGACGACGTCCCGGTGCAGACAATTGTCGGCGGGGACGGAAAAAGCGCATCCATTGCGGCTGCATCCATTCTCGCCAAGGTCACACGGGACCGGCTGATGGTGCAGCTCGACCGGACCTACCCGCAGTACGGTTTCGCGGTACATAAGGGGTATGGGACAAGACGGCACTATGCCGCGCTCGAGCAGTATGGCCCATCGCCGATTCACCGGATGACATTTTTGAAAAAGTTTTATGAAAAACAGCAATCTGAACGGTCGTTGGGGTGAGGCGCTGGCAGCAGAGTTCCTGCGCCGGAAGAAATACAAGATTATCGCGTCGGGCTACCGCACGCGTTTCGGCGAGATCGACCTGATCGCGGAAAACCGGCGCTATCTGGTCTTTGTTGAGGTCAAGCTGCGCAAATCCGCGCAGTATGGCCGTGCGATGGAGTTTGTTGATCGGAAAAAGCAATCGCGGATCCGCACAACTGCCGAGATCTATCTGTCTGAGCACGAGACGCAGCTGCAGCCGCGATTCGATGTCATTGAAATCTATGCGCCGGACGGCCCGGAGACAAAAAAGCCCGAAATTCATCATCTAGAGGATGCATTTTCTTGAATTTTCCGGTTTTTGACGCACATTGCGACACGGCATTTGAATTGCTGCAGCGCGGGGCCCTGCTCGGCAGTAATGACTGTCATGTCAGCCTGGAGCGAATGGAACGGCTGCCGGCCTGCGCGCAGTTCTTTGCATTCTGGACAACGGATCCGCATTCCAATATGCAGCCCGAAGTGCTGTTTTCCCATATGTATCAGGAGCTGCTGCGCCAGTTTTCGCTGTTTTCGGACCGGATCTCGCTGTGTACCAGCGCAGCTGCGGCAGAGCGGGCTATGACAGATGGCCGGGCGGCGGCGTTTTTGTCGATCGAGGGTGCCGAGGCGATTTCCTGTGATCCGGAGCGGCTTGAGGACGCCTGGAAAATGGGCATCCGCATGATCGGTCTAACCTGGAACAACCGCAATCCAATTGCCGGTTCGCACGCCACAGGCGGCGGATTGACGGATCGCGGCCGCGCGTTTGTGCATGAGGCGCAGCGATTGGGAATGCTGGTTGATGTGAGTCACCTGTCCGAGGAGGCGTTCTGGGATCTGGCGGAAATCACCGAAGGTCCAATTGTTGCGAGCCACTCCAACAGCCGCGCACTTTGGCCGCATTCGCGCAATTTGACGGACGAACAGTTCCGGGAAATTGTCCGAACGGGCGGCGTCGCAGGATTGAATCTATACACCGCGTTCCTTGGCAATGCGCCGGTGACGCTGAACGATGCGGTGCGGCATGTGCAGCATTTTCTGGATCTGGGCGGCGAGGGACATATCTGCCTCGGCGGTGATCTGGACGGCTGCGACAGTTTGCCGCAGGACTTTGATGGAATCGACAGCTATCCGCTGCTCGCGCAGGCGCTGCTGGGCAGCGGCTTGGACGCAGGCGGCGTTCAGGATATTCTATACAACAATTTAATGAAGGTTGTGAGACAATGCAATACCTGAGCACAAGAGACGCCTCGCTGCGTAAAAGCGCGTCCGAGGCGATCGCGATGGGGCTCTCCCGCGACGGCGGGCTGTACACCCCGGTCAGCTTTCCGCGCCTGCCGGACGGCGCGCTGGAAAAGCTGATGACGATGACGTACCCGCAGCGCGCGGCCTATGTCATGAAATTGTTCCTCGATGAGTACACCGAAGCGGAATTGCTGACGTTTGCCAATCGTGCTTATGCTGCACCGGGGAAATTTGATGATGTGCAAGTTGCGCCGGTCGTCGCGCTGGGCGGCGCCACTCATATGCTTGAGCTGTGGCATGGGCCAACCTGCGCGTTCAAGGACATGGCGTTGCAGATGCTGCCGCAGCTTCTGACCGCTTCGCTTGGCAAGATCGGCGAGACGCGCACGGTCTGTATCCTGGTTGCCACCTCCGGCGACACGGGAAAAGCTGCGCTGGAAGGATTCCGCGATGTTGCCGGCACCAGGATTCTGGTGTTCTATCCGAAAGACGGGGTCTCCGAGATCCAGCAGCTCCAGATGGTGACGCAGGAGGGCGACAACGTCGGTGTGTGTGCAGTCGTCGGCAACTTTGATGACGCGCAAACCGGCGTGAAGCGCATCTTTTCTGATGAGTCCATGCACACACAGCTCGACCAGCGCGGCTGCTTCCTCTCGTCGGCCAATTCGATCAACTGGGGCCGCATCCTGCCGCAGGTTGTCTATTACATCTCTGCGTACTGTGACCTGGTGAAATCCGGCTCGGTTTGCAGCGGTGAGCCGGTCAACTTCTGCGTCCCGACCGGGAATTTCGGCAATATTTTGGCGGGCTATTTTGCGCGGCTCATGGGGCTGCCGGTTGGCCGGCTGATCTGCGCATCGAATGAGAACAACGTCCTGACTGACTTTATCGCCACCGGTGTCTACGACCGCAACCGGCCGTTCTATACGACCAGTTCTCCGTCGATGGACATCCTGATCTCTTCGAACCTCGAACGGCTGCTGTACCTGCTGAGCGGTTCGGACGAGCAGGTGCGCTCTTATATGCATGCACTGTCAGAGACAGGGCGCTACACAATATCGCCGGCGCTGCTCGAGCAGGTTCAGTCCGTCTTCTCGTGCGGATGGTGCGACAGCGAAAAAGCGGCGGCGGAAATTGCGGCCGAGTTTTCACGCAGCGGCTATCTGATGGATCCACATACTGCGGTCGCTTCAGCGGTGCTGCGCGAGTATCGGGAGACGACCGGTGACAATACGCCGACAGTAATTGTCTCTACGGCCAGCCCGTTTAAATTCTGCTCCAGCGTGCTCGATGCGCTCGGCGAGCACGAGCATCAGCCCGGCACAGCGATCCTTGCGCAGCTGTCCAAACGCACCGGGAAGCCCGTCCCCGCGCCGCTGGCTGCGCTTGCCGGCAAGCCTGTGCGCTTTACCCAGGCTGTGGAGAAAGAACAGATGGCGGCTGCCGTATTGGAGATGCTGCGCTGATGGCGCTGTACGCCATTGCCGACCTGCACCTGTCGCTTGGGACGGATAAGCCAATGGATGTGTTCGGCGGTGTGTGGGAGGGCTATGTTGACAAGCTGCGCGAGGGGCTTTCCGTGATCGGACCGGAGGATACAACGGTTCTGCCGGGCGATCTGAGCTGGGCACTTGGGCTTGAGGCGGCAGAGGCCGATTTCTCTTTCATCGCGGCAATTCCCGGTCGAAAGATCCTGCTCAAAGGCAATCATGATTACTGGTGGACAACGGCGGCGAAGTTCGAGCGTTTCTGCGCCGCTCATGGTTTTCACGATCTGCATGTTCTGCATAACAACTGTTATTTCTACGGCGAGACAGCGCTGTGCGGCACGCGCGGCTGGTTTTATGAAGAGGAAAAGGGCGGCGCGCACGATGAGAAGGTGTTCCGGCGTGAGCTGATGCGGCTGGAAACGTCGCTGAAAGCGGCGGGCGATCATGAAAAGATTTGCTTTCTGCACTATCCGCCCAAATACCGGGGCTATGCGTGCCATGAGATCCTTGATCTTCTGGCGCGCTACGGCGTGCGTGAGTGCTACTATGGTCATCTGCATGGCGACAGCCACAAGCTGGCAGTACAGGGAGACTGGCGCGGCCTGCGGCTGCAGATGGTTTCAGCTGATTACCTCCATTTTCGTCCGCTGAAAGTCCGGGATGATCCGCACGCTGGCCCGCCTGAAAATTAGTACTGGAAATTCAGCAGTATATCTGATAAAATAATACGGCTCATTCGAAAGAAATTACCGGCCCGGTGAAAGGCCGGACAGGAGGAACAACCATGACTGTGAAGAATCTGGAGAAAAACGAGGGCAGAGTGACCTTTGTGATGGAAGTCGAGAAGGAGCAGTTTGAGAAAGCCATCGACAAAGTCTACCGCAAGCAGAAAAACAGCATTACCGTCCCCGGCTTCCGCAAGGGCAAGGCGCCCCGGAAAATCATCGAGGGGATGTTCGGCGCGACGGTGTTCTATGAAGACGCGATCAACGAGCTGTTCCCCGCGCTCTACGACGAGGCAGTTGCAGATGCCGGCATCAAGGTCGTCGGCACGCCGTCGATCACGAATGTTGACTACGCTGACGGGCCGCTCGTCCTGACGGTCTCGGCCGATCTGTATCCCGAGGTGAAGCTTGGCCAGTACAAGGGCCTCGAGGCGCCGAAGGATGAGCCGAAGGTGACCGATGAGGACATTGCCAGTGAGCTCAGCCGCATCCAGCAGCGTAATGCCCGCATTTCCACCGTCGAGCGCCCGGCGCAGGACGGCGATACCATCGTGCTTGATTTTGAGGGATTCATCGACGGCGTCGCGTTTGATGGCGGCAAGGCTGAGGGCTACAGCCTGAAGCTCGGTTCCGGTTCGTTTATTCCCGGCTTTGAAGAGGCCTGCGTCGGCCTGTCCGCCGGCGATGAGAAGGACATCGATGTTACGTTCCCGGCCGATTACGGTGCTGCAGAGCTTGCAGGGAAGCCTGCCGTGTTTAAGGTCAAGGTGCACAAGGTCAAGGAGACGATTTTGCCCGAACTCGACGATGAATTTGCCAAGGACGTCTCGGAATTTGACACACTTGACGAGTACAAGGCCGACCTGCGGGAGAAAGAACTCAAGTCCCGTCAGGACGCTGCCGAATCCGCGTTTAAAAACGCCGCGCTCAGCAAGGCGATCGACAATATGGAGGTCACGATTCCGAACTCCATGGTTGAAAAGGAGCTCGACCTGGTCGTCGAGCAGTATGCCTATCAGATCCAGATGAGCGGTATGAGCCTCCAGCAGTATTTTCAGATGATGGGTACGGATGCCAACGGCTTCCGTGAGAGCATGCGTCCGGTTGCATACGAGCAGGTCAAGAGCCGCCTGCTACTTGAGAAGATTGTTGAAGTCGAGGGCTTTACCGTCTCGGATGAGGAGCTTGAGGACGAGTTTAACAAGATGGCCGAGCAGTATGTCATGGAGGTCGAGAAGGTCAAAGAGTACGTCGATGCGGAAGACCTGCGCCGGGATCTCGGTTACCGCAAGGCCAGCGCTCTGATTGCTGACACCGCCATCGCCGTTGCGCCGGAGGCTGAGAAAACCGAGGAACCGGCTGCGGAGGAAAAAGAGGCACCGAAGAAGACAACCCGCAAAACAACGACCAAAACAACCGCCAAGAAGACGGCGGAGAAAGCCGATCCTGCCGACACTGCATCAGAATCTGCGGAGCAGGCCGAGGTCGCCGCAGTGCCTGCGAAGGAGACACCGGCTGCCAAAAAGCCGGCTGCGATGAAAGAGGCAGCGCCCAAGGCCGATGAGACCGTTCCGGCAGAGGATGCCGAACCGGCTGCGGAGGAATAACTTCCCCGCAGGCCGGATAGAATCAAGGGTATCTTGAAAGGAGATCTGTATATGAGCTTAGTACCATGTGTTGTAGAGCAGACCAGCCGGGGCGAGCGCTCCTACGATATTTTTTCCCGCCTGCTCAACGACCGCATTATCATGCTCTCCGAGGAGGTCAACGACACGACCGCAAGCCTGGTCGTGGCGCAGATGCTCTACCTCGAGGCGCAGGATCCGGATAAGGATATCCAGTTCTACATCAACAGTCCCGGCGGGTCGGTGACGGCCGGTATGGCGATCTATGACACAATGCAGTATGTCAAGTGCGATGTTTCCACCATCTGCATCGGCATGGCTGCGTCGATGGGCGCGTTTCTGCTCTCGTCCGGCGCAAAGGGGAAGCGCATCGCGCTGCCGAACGCCGAGATCATGATTCACCAGCCGTCTGCCGGCACCCAGGGGCAGATCACCGATATGGCGATCCATCTTCGCCGCCTGGAGGTCATCAAAACGCGCATGAATCGCATTCTGGCGGAGAACACCGGTAAGCCGATCGAGGTTGTCACAGCTGACTGTGAGCGCGACAACTTCATGTCTGCCGAAGAGGCTGTCGAATATGGCCTGATCGACAAGGTGATCTATAAGCGATAATTCCAGTTGTCAAGGAGGACACTACATGTCCCGTGAATCCAGCGTCCGGTGCAGCTTCTGCGGCAAACGGCAGGAGCAGGTCGGCCGCATCATTGCCGGCCCGAACGTGTATATCTGTGACGAATGCGTCCGCCTGTGCAGCAGCATCATTGCCGACGGTATGACACAGGCCGCTGAATCGACGTTTGAGGTGCCGGATCAGCTGCCGACGCCCAAAGAGATTCGCGCCTATCTGGACTCGTATATCATCGGCCAGGAGCAGGCAAAGATCGCGCTTTCCGTCGCAGTGTACAACCACTATAAACGCATCTACTACGGCGACGCGTCCGATGTGGAGCTGCAGAAGAGCAATATCCTGCTCATCGGCCCGACGGGCAGCGGTAAGACACTGTTTGCCCAGACGCTTGCTAAAATCCTCAATGTCGCGTTTGCCATTGCCGACGCCACGACGCTGACCGAGGCCGGCTATGTCGGCGAGGATGTTGAAAACATTCTGCTGCGCTTGCTTCAGGCAGCGGATTTTGATGTGGAGCTGGCACAGCGCGGCATTATTTACATCGATGAGATGGATAAAATCGCCCGTAAGAGCGAAAACACGTCCATCACGCGCGACGTGTCGGGCGAGGGCGTGCAGCAGGCGCTGCTGAAGATCCTGGAGGGAACAGTGGCCAACGTTCCGCCGCAGGGCGGGCGGAAGCACCCGCAGCAGGAGTTTATTCAGATCGACACAACGAATATCATGTTCATCTGCGGCGGCGCGTTCGATGGACTCGACAAGATCATCGAGGCCAGAACAGATCAGTCGTCCATTGGCTTTGGTTCCGTTGTTGCCAGCAAGAACGAGCGCGATGTCGGCGGTCTCTTTGCGCAGGTGCAGCCACATGATCTGATCAAGTTCGGCATCATTCCCGAGCTGGTTGGTCGTCTGCCGGTCATCACCTCGCTGCAGAGCCTGACGAAAGAGGATATGGTCCGGATCCTGACCGAGCCCAAAAACGCGCTGTGCAAGCAGTATATCAAACTGTTGGAGTACGACGGCGTCAAACTTTCGTTTGAGAAATCGGCGCTTGAGGCCATTGCACAGCGCGCCATCGAGCGTGGCATCGGTGCCCGCGGCCTGCGTGCCGTGCTCGAGCACGTTATGACGGATATCATGTATGAGATTCCGTCCGATCCAGCCATAACGGAGGTCGTGATTACAAAGCAAAGCGTAGAAGACGGCGCCGCGCCCCACATCATCCGCGGCACGCAGGAGCGCCCTGCTCTGGGGCCGCACGACGCATCTGCCTGATACCGCTTGAAACGCCGCACGCATGGGGATATCCGTGGATATCTTTCGTGCGGCGTTTTTGCTATACAAAGGCATAGCAAACGGTCATGTGCTGTTTTCTGGCAGCATGGCCGCAATCCCAGAAATGTCCTACATGTGCAAGGCTTCATGCGCCCGGCTCTCTTATCATCTCATCGTTGTGTGCCGGACGTATGCGGTCCATACAGGAGGTTCCCAATGCACGAAAACCAAAAATCAACCTGCATGCCGGTCATTGCCCTGCGGGGCATGACGGTTTTTCCGGGTATGCTGGCGCACTTTGACGTCGGCCGAGAGAAGTCCATTGCGGCCATCGACGAGGCAATGAACGCCGATCAGATGGTTTTTATGATGACGCAGACCGATATTCTCGACGACGATCCGCCGGCACATAAGCTCAGCCAGATCGGCACAGTCGCCTATATCAAGCAGCTGCTCCGCTTGCCTGGCGATGTGGTGCGCATTCTCGTAGAGGGGCGCAGCCGCGGCCGGCTGGCCGGCATGATCCGCACAGCACCGTATCTGTATGCTCGTGTGGAATTGCTGACTGATGCGCCTTATCATGATACGGCGCGGACCGAGGCGGTTGTCCGCAAGGCTTACCAGCTGTTCGAGCAGTACAGCGAATTCGTCCCAAAGTTGCAGCCGGAGGCACTCCTGTCGCTGCTGGCTTCTAAAGATCCGGGCTATATTGCAGATGCCATCGCGCAGAACGCAACGTTCAGCTATCAGAACAAGCAGCGTGTGCTTGAAGAACTCAATCCACTGCGCCGCCTGGAATTGGTCAACCGCCTCCTGGTGCGGGAGATTGAGGTGCTGCGCTATGAAAACGACATCGACGAACGTGTGCGTGAAAACATGTCGCAGAGCCAGCGCGATTATTATCTGCGCGAGCAGATGAAAGTGATCCGATCGGAGTTGGGCGAGGAGGACGAGGATCAGGAGCTGGAACAGTACGCCGACGCGATTCGGGCGCTTGCACTCGAGCAGGAAACGGAGGAGAAGCTGCTCAAGGAGGTCAGCCGCCTGATCAAGCAGCCGGCCGGCTCGTCCGAGGCTGCGCTGATTCGGAATTATCTCGACATCTGCCTGGAGCTGCCGTGGAACAAGCGCACGAACGAGCGCGTCGACGTTGCGCAGGCGCGGCGCATCTTGGACCGTGACCATTTCGGCCTGGATAAGGTCAAGGAGCGAATCCTGGAGATTCTTGCCGTCCGGCAGCTTGCACCGGATTTCCCGGGACAGATCATCTGTCTGGTTGGTCCACCCGGCGTGGGGAAGACGTCGATTGCAATGAGCGTCGCGCGCTGCCTGAACCGCAAGCTTGCACGCATTTCGCTCGGCGGCGTCCACGACGAGGCCGATATCCGCGGCCATCGCAAAACCTATGTTGGGGCAATGCCCGGCCGGATCATTGATGGGATCCGGCAGGCCGGCTCGAAAAATGCGCTGCTGGTGCTCGATGAGATCGACAAAATGGGCACCGACTATCGCGGCGACCCGTCATCCGCATTGCTCGAGGTACTTGACGCCGAGCAGAACAGCACATTCCGTGACCATTTTCTCGAAGTGCCGTTTGACCTTTCCGAGTGTATGTTCATCACGACGGCCAATACAACCGATACCATTCCGCGTCCGCTGCTCGACCGAATGGAAGTCATTGAGCTTGGCTCATACACCGATGAGGAAAAGCTGATGATTGCCAAACGCCATCTGCTGCCGAAACAGATCCAGAAGCACGGGTTGAAGAAGTCGCAGCTGCGTGTGAGCGATACGGCACTGCGCGATGTGATCGCCTGCTATACGCGCGAATCGGGCGTGCGCAATCTCGAGCGGGAGCTGGCTGCCATCTGCCGCAAAGCGGCAATGCGCTTTGTCTCCGATCCGGCGCTCACACGCGTCAGTGTCCGCACAGATGCGCTTGAGGACTTCCTTGGCGTTCGCCGGTTCGAGCCGGAGTCACGCCCGGCCTCTGACCAGGTTGGTCTGGTAACAGGTCTTGCGTGGACGGCGGTTGGCGGCACAGTGCTCGAGGTCGAGGCCAATATGCTCGACGGTACCGGCAAGCTGATCCTGACCGGCAATCTTGGCAAGGTAATGGAGGAGTCCGCGCGCGCTGCGATGAGCTATATCCGCACCCGCGCCGCCAGCCTGCACATCCCGGAGGATTTCTATCAGACCAAGGACATCCACGTCCACTTTCCGGAGGGCGCCGTCCCGAAAGACGGCCCTTCGGCGGGCATCACTGTCTGCACCGCAATGGTTTCTGCACTCACAGGCGCGCCGGTGCGCCGCGATGTCGCCATGACGGGTGAAATCTCGATCCGCGGCCGCGTCCTGCCGATCGGCGGCCTGAAAGAGAAAACAATGGCGGCGCTTCGCTACGGCGTCCACACTGTCATTATTCCCAAGGAAAACGAAAAGGATCTGGAGGAGATCGATCAGACGGTGCGCAAGGCGCTCAACTTTATCACGGTCACGCATGTCGATGCCGTGCTGGAGGCCGCGCTTGATTTTACCCATGTCCGCTCGCGCCGGCGCGAGATCGCCGAGCCGCTGCCGGAGCTGCAGTCTCCCATTCCGAAGCAGCGCAAGCACAAGGCGGAGATCCGCCAGTAAGGGGGCTGGGTATGAACCTGCAGAACGCGGAATTTGTGACTTCCTGTGCGGAGGCGTCGTCGCTGATCCGGGATGGCCTGCCACAGATTGTGTTTGCGGGTCGGTCAAACGTGGGAAAGTCGTCTGTGATCAACTGCTTGCTGCGCCGCAAGAATTTTGCGCGCGTCGGCAGCCAGCCGGGCAAAACGATCCACATCAACTATTTCCGAATTGATCGGGCTGCCTATTTTGTCGACCTGCCGGGCTACGGCTATGCACAGGTCGCACAGGCTGAACGCGCGCGCTGGGCCCGGCTGATCGAGGCATATTTTGCCGCGGATCTGATTACGTTCGGCGTCATGATTGTGGATGCACGCCACAAGCCGACAGCCAATGACGAGACGATGGCTGCGTGCTTTCGCGATGCCGGTCAGCCATTTGTCGTCGTCGCCAATAAACTTGACAAACTGCGCGCGCGTGAGATTGAACCGAATCTGGCGCAGATCAGCGAGGTACTTGCCCTGCCGACATCTGTACCGGTCATACCGTTTTCCGCTGAAAAGGGAACGGGGCGGGATGCGTTGCTGCACGCTGTGCTCGATGCCGTTACGCGTGACTGAGCGCCTTGCGCCGCCTGGCGCACCGTGCTATAATAAGGCAACGACTGCGCGCCGATCGTTCGCGCATGATAAGGAGCGATCCGCTTGAACGCATTTTCCGAGTGGCTGCGCCAGCTCGATTTCTCTTCGCTGCTGTCGATGGTTGTCATTGTCTGCGCGTCGCTTTTGTGCATCACGTTTCATGAGACAAGTCATGGTTTTGTTGCATGGCGGCTTGGTGACCCGACCGCGAAGCAGCAGGGGAGGCTGTCGCTGAATCCGCTCCGTCACGTCGATATTTTTGGCCTTTTGATGATGGCCGTGTTCCGGTTTGGTTGGGCCAAGCCTGTGCCGATTGACCCGCGATATTTCAAAAATCCGCGGCGCGGCATGGCAATCACGGCTGCAGCTGGCCCGCTGTCAAATGTTCTGCTGGCGTTTGTTGCGCTGCTGGTGCGGAGCGTTTTGATGTTTTTCTACCTGCGCAGCGGCAGTACGGTGCTCTGGTGGCTGATCCAGTTTACGGAATACACGGCGATTATCAGTGCTGGCCTGGCTGTGTTCAACATTATCCCGATCCCGCCGCTCGACGGGGCGAAAGTCATTGGTATTTTTTTGCCGGACGAGCTGTATTGGAAGCTGATGCGCTATGAGCGCTACTGCATGCTGCTGCTGATGGTGATATTGTTCACAGGCGTGCTGAACACGCCGCTTGTGTTCCTGCGCAACGGCCTGCTTGATCTGCTCAGCCAGCCTGCCTGGCTTCCGTTCCGGCTGCTGGTCCGGCTGTACTCATAGGTGAGCGTATGGAAGAGCCGCAATATCATCTGACCGGTGTTGTGCATGCAAAAGCTGACGTGTTTGAGGACTTTGAGGGCCCGCTCGACGTCATTCTGTTGCTGCTCAGCCGGAACAAGATTGAGATCAAGGATATTCAGATTACATCGATTCTGGATCAATATCTGGCTTATTTTGACGAAATGAAGCGCCTGGATCTGGAAATTGCCAGCGAATTCATTGCGATGGCATCGCATCTGACCTATATCAAGAGTAAGATGCTGCTGTCCTACAGCGATCAGGCCGAAGCAATGGATGAGATGTCGCGCCTGATCCAGTCGCTCGAGGCGCGCCGCCGACAGGAGGCGTACGCGCAGATCCAGCTGGCTGCCCAGCAGCTTGAACCGCGCGGCGCTGCCGGAAGCCAAATGTTTGTCAAGCCGCCGGAGCCTGCGCCGAAGACGGCTGCATACCGCTATCAGCACAGGCCGCAAGATCTGATTGCGGCGTTTGCGCGCATCGCGGAACGCAGTGAGAAACGCCTTCCACCGCCCGCAGCGGCATTTGCCGGCATTGTCGGACGGGAGCCGTATCCGGTTACAACCAAGGCGTCGCAGCTCCTGCGGCGGCTGGTCTGGGCCGGGGTGATGAAATTCCGCAGTTTGTTCCTCGGCAGCCGGAGCCGCAGTGAGATTGTTGCAACATTTATGGCGGTGCTGGAGCTGTGCCGGCTCAGCTCGATCCGGATCGACACAGGCGAGACAGGTGAGCTTTCGGTGTCCTATCTGAAGACGCCGGACCCGTCAGAACTGCCGCAGCAGGAGGGTTGAGTATGGATGCAAACGAGCTTGCGCGCGCGCTGGAAGCGGTTTTGTTCGCGGCAGGTGAACCGGTGGAGGCGGCGCGCTTGGCACAGGCGCTGGAAGCGTCGGAGGATGATGTGCGCACAGCTGCGCAGCAGCTGATGGACGCATATGCATTTGAGCGGCGCGGCATCCGCATCGTCCGGCTTGACAACGCATATCAGATGTGTTCAGCAGGGGAGTTTTCCGACTGCGTCGCGCGCGCGCTTGAGACCAGGAAACCGCCGCGCCTGTCGCAATCCCTGCTGGAAACGCTGACTGTTGTCGCATACTATCAGCCGGTTACGAAGACCTATGTCGAACAGATTCGCGGTGTGGACAGCGCTTATTCCATCGGTGCGTTGGTGAACCGGCAGCTGATTGAAGAATGCGGCCGGCTCAATGTGCCAGGCCGGCCGATCCTGTACCGCACAACGCCGGACTTTCTGCGCACGTTTGGCTTGTCCTCGCTCGAAGAGCTGCCGGAAATTGACCTGATGCGGCCAGAGGTTGCGCCGGAGGAGGCCGAACGGCTGATTCTGTCCAATGTGCAGCCGGATCAAGCTGCGGCAGAGCAGGAGAGCGCCACATGATCGCGCTGGCCGTTGTCTGCGCGGTGATCGTTCTGATCGCGCTGCTGCCGGTTGGCGTGCGTGTTCAATATGATGCGGATGGGCCATGCGTGCACCTGCTGGCCGGGCCAATCCGGATCCGGTTGTTTCCCCGGGTGAAGCAGCCGCAAAAACAGACCCAGCGAAAAGATATAAAGCCGCCGAAAAAGACGAAAACAGCGAAAGAGCCGGCTGAGCCGGCACAGAAAAAGGGCGGCGGACTGGCCATGATGTGGTCGTTTGTGCGGCTGGGTGTGTCTTTTTTGGGGGAACTGCGGCGGAAGCTGCTCGTCCGCAGATTGCAGCTGCATTTGACCTACGGCGGCGACGATCCGGCCAAAGCGGCCATACAGTACGGAAACAGCTGTGCAGCGCTGCATGCGCTCTGGCCAGTGTTTGACCGGTTGTTCCGCATCCGCAGGCCGGATGTGCGCCTGATTTTTGATGCGCAAGCGTGTGAGATTACGGTGCGAGCAGACGTGCAGATCACGATCCGCGTCGGCCGTGTCATTGCGCTGGGCGTTCGGTACGGTCTGCGCGCGTTTCGTATTTATCTGAATCATCAAAACAGCTCAAAACAGGAAAAGGCGGTGTCAAAGTGAGCGCAACTCTCTCGGATTTTATGGGAACCAACTTTGAAAAGGTCAAAAGCATGGTTGACGCCAATATGGTCGTCGGGGACCCGATTGTTACGCCGGACGGCGCGACGATCCTGCCGATTAGCCGGATCCACGTTGGCATTGGCGGCGGCGGCACAGAGATCACAATCAAAAACATGACCGGTCAGTATCCGTTCGGCGGTGGGGCTGGTGCAGGTGTCAGTGTGACGCCTGTCGCATTCCTGATCATCAGACAGGGAGCGGTTCGGATGCTACCGATTGCGGAGCCGGCGAGCTCCACCATTGACCGGCTGCTAGATGCGGTACCGGATCTGATTGACAAAATTATGAATTATGTCAATGAGGCGAAAGAAAAAAAAGCGGCATCCGAACGGATGGAGGATATCGACCCGACTGCCGCAAATTAACGCGGATACAACGGATCGCGCACAGCAATACTATGCGCGGTGATGGAATATGAAACGCAGTGTGTTTCTTGCGGCGGCGGCTCTGCTTGCCGCTGCCGCTGTTTTCCGGATTGGCGTAGCGGCGGCGCCGTCGGTTTCGGCGCAAAGCGCCGTTGTACTTGACGGGTCAACCGGGCGGATACTATACGAAAAAAATGCGGATGATACCCATCTGATTGCCAGTACGACCAAGATTATAACGGCTCTTGTCGTCATTGAGAATTGCGATCTGGACGCGCGGGTAGAAGTGATGCCGGAGGCAGTCGGAATCGAAGGTTCCTCGATGTATCTGAAAGCAGGCGAGGTGCTTTCAGTGCGCGAGCTGCTGCTGGGATTGATGCTCCAGTCCGGCAACGACGCGGCTGTCGCACTGGCCATTTTCTGTGGCGGCACGGCCGAGGCGTTTGTAACCCGGATGAATGAGACAGCTGAGCGCTTGGATCTGGCACAGACGCACTTTGCCAATCCACATGGTCTTGATGATGGTCAGAACTATTCAACGGCGCGCGATATGGAGCGTCTGGCTGCGTATGCAATGGAAAATGAGACATTTCGCGAGATTGTCTCCACAAAAACCGCTACGGTTGCCGGACGGTCTCTGAGCAATCACAATAAGCTGCTCTGGCGGGTCGACGGTGCAGTTGGTGTCAAGACGGGCTATACCCGTTCGGCCGGCCGTATTCTGGTCGGCGCCGCCGAACGGGAAGGGCGCCGCCTGATTTGTGTGACAATCAATGCGCCGAGTGACTGGTCAGATCAGGCTGCACTGTTTGATTTTGCGTTTGAGACGTTTCATTCGTGCGTTGTACTCAACCGAGGCGATGTCGTTGCGTCGGTGCCGGTCATCAACGGCGATCGCGCACAGGTCAATGCTGTCGCGGCGGAGCCGTTTTCCTACTCGCTGACGGAAGGTGAGCAGCCGGAGCTTCGCGTGCATCTGCCGCGCATGCTGTTCGCACCTGTGACACGCGGGGAGGCTGCCGGGAGTGCAGAGGTCGTGCTGGACGGCGTCGTACTTGGAACGGTCCCGCTGGTCTGGGCGGAATCGGCATATGAGCAGCAGCCGGAGCGCAGCCTGTTGGATAAGATTCTGGGAAGGTAAGGGGTATGGCAGAGCGAATTCAGAAGATCCTTTCCGCATGTGGCGTCTGTTCACGGCGCGAGGCCGAGCGGTTGATACAGGCCGGCCGCGTGTGTGTCAACGGACAGGCGGCCGCTTTGGGTGACCGGGCGGATCCGGACCGCGATGAAATCCTTGTCGATGGCCGCCCAATTTCTGCCGCGTCCGCGCGGCTGTACATCATGTTGAATAAGCCGAGAGGCTATGTGACCACCTGCGATGACGAACGTGGCCGACCGACCGTGACCGATCTTGTGCGAGAGTGCGGGGCGCGCGTCTATCCGGTCGGCCGGCTGGATCTGGAATCTGAGGGGCTGCTGCTGCTGACCAACGATGGTGATTTCGCCCAGCGGCTGATGCATCCATCGCATGCGGTTGAGAAGACCTACCTGGTGCGCGTCGCGCCATTCTGCAAAGATACCATCCGGCTGCTGCGACGGCCGGTCACGCTGGATGGTTATACAATCTGCCCGCCGACGGTCGAGCTGGCTGCGGACCATGGCACATCGGCCGACCTGCGCATTGTGATCCACGAGGGACGCAACCGTCAGATCCGCCGCATGTGCGAACTGGCGGGCACGCGGGTGCTGTCCCTCCGGCGTATTGCAGAGGGCGCCGTGGCGCTCGGCGGTCTTCCGCCGGGGCAGTGGAGGCTGCTGACGGAGGCAGAAATTGCTGCGCTTCTGGCCTGACGCAAAAAATGCCGCAAGTGATTCATGTTTTTCTTGCAAATTTCAGAAAAACGGGTATGATATAAGCAGATATAACCGTCGTGCATGAAGCGGCGTTTTCTGAGCATTGCACAAAGGAGGAACATTTGTCACATGTCGGCTGACATTTTGGCCACCATCCAGGCCGGTATGGATGGGTTTTCAAAGGGGCAGAAGCTGATCGCCCGGTATATTCTCGAGTCATATGACAAGGCGGCGTTTATGACGGCGAGCAAACTGGGGAAAACCGTCAATGTTTCCGAGTCTACGGTTGTCCGATTTGCTGTGGAGATTGGCTATGATGGTTACCCAAGCATGCAGCGTGCCATGCAGGATATGATCCGCAACAAGCTCACCAGTGTGCAGCGCATTGAAGTGGCGCGTGACCGGATCGGCAATCAGGACATTATGAATATGGTGTTCCAGTCGGACATTGAAAAGATCCGGATGACCTTGGAGGAGATCGACCGTGATGCATTCCGGCAGTCGGTCGAGGCGATTCTCGGCGCGCGGCGCATCTACATACTGGGTGTGCGCTCGTCGGCGGTCATCGCGCAGTTCCTCGGGTTTTACTTCAACTATATGTTTGACAATGTCAAACTGGTGGATACCTCATCAGCCAGTGAGATGTTCGAGCAGATCGTGCGCGTTGGCCCGGGCGATGTCGTCATCGGCATCAGCTTCCCGCGCTATTCGAGCCGTACAGTCAAGGCGATGCGGTTCTGCCGCGATACGGGTGCGACGGTGATTGCGCTGACCGATACGATGCAGTCGCCGATTGCGGAGCTGGCCAACCTCGTGCTGATTGCAAAAAGCGATATGGTTTCATTGGTTGACACGCTGGTTGCCCCGCTGAGTCTTTGCAATGCGCTGCTGGTCTCCATTGGCAGCCGAAAAGAGAGCGAGTTGTCCAAGACCTTTACCCATCTGGAGGAAATCTGGGAAGAGTACGAGGTATACGAGAAAGTTGAAATATGACGTCGTGGTGGTCGGCGGCGGTGCCGCGGGGATGTTCTCCGCTGGTACGGCCGCCGACTTCGGTGCGCGCGTGGCGCTGGTGGATCACGCCGACCGCTTGGGGGAAAAAACTGAATATCACTGGGAAGGGCTGCTGCAATGTCACGAACAACTGCGCACCGGAAGAGGCGCTGGCGAACGTGACCCACAATGCACGGTTCCTGTACAGCGCCATGTACGGCTTCCCGCCGGAACGGACAATGCATTTTTTTGAGCAGTGCGGCTGCCCGCTGAAAACCGAGCGCGGCCGCCGCGTTTTTCCAGTCTCAGACCGCGCACAGGACATCACGGATGCGCTGGTACACTATCTGCGCCAGACCGGCGTGCAGATCCTGCGCGGTGATGTACAGGTGTTATGCATAGAAGACGGCGCAGTCAGCGGTGTCCGTATTGCAGATACCGCGATTGCTGCGGATCATGTGATTCTGTGTACGGGAGGCTGCTCGTATCCTGCGACCGGTTCGGATGGCAGCGGATATCAGCTGGCCGCAGATGCGGGACACACAATTGTCCCGCCGGTTGGATCGCTTGTTCCGCTTGAAGAAGATGGATACTGGTGCGCCAAGTTGCAGGGGCTTTCGCTGCGGAACATCTCTGTCCGCCTGCTCGACGCGCGCGGAAAGTGCGTGTTCGAAGAGTTTGGCGAACTGCTGTTTACACATTTCGGCCTTTCCGGACCGGTCATTCTGAGTGCAAGCGCACATATGAAAGGCGACGCCGGCTATACCGTCCATATCAACCTGAAGCCTGTCCTGGACGAGCAGACGCTCGACCGGCGCCTGGTGCAGGAATTCGAATTGGCCCGCAACCGCAACTTTTCCAATTCACTGGGCCGCCTTTATCCAAGAGCGCTGATCCCCGTAATGGTGGAGCGCAGTGGAATTGATCCAACACAGAAAGTCAACAGCCTGACAAAGCAGCAGCGCCGCGTGCTGCTCGAGCTGACGCGGGATTTTTCGGTCAGAATTGCACGCCGCCGCCCGGTTCGAGAGGCGATTGTCACCGCGGGCGGCGTCAAGACCGGTGAAGTCGATCCAAAGACCATGGCATCCAAGCTGGTGCGCGGCCTCTATTTTGCCGGTGAGGTGCTCGATGTCGACGCCTACACGGGTGGCTACAATTTGCAGATCGCGTGGGCGACCGGTTATGCGGCAGGGCGGGCAGCTGCACAGGACGCCGCTGATGTATCAAATGCACAGGAGTTGGGTATCATATCATGAAACAGCACTATACAATCGCAATCGACGGACCGTCCGGGGCGGGCAAGAGTACGTTGGCACGCCGCCTTGCCAAAGAGCTCGGCTGCATGTATGTCGACACCGGCGCGATTTACCGAACCGTGGCTTATCACTTTGCCATGCTCGGGATCGGCCCGCGGGATGTGGATAATATCCGCCGCTTTCTGCCGGATGCCAATGTGGAAATTGTCTATCTGGATGGTGGAGAGCAGCGTATGCTGCTCAATGGTACAGACGTCACCGACGAGTTGCGCACCCCGGAAATTTCAGCGGCTGCCTCCCAGATTTCGGCGCAGCCGCTGGTGCGCGCGTTCCTGCTGGACATGCAGCGGGATCTGGCGCGGCGTCACAGCGTGGTGATGGACGGGCGTGATATCGGAACCGTTGTCCTGCCGGACGCGGATGTTAAGGTCTTTTTGACTGCTTCGCCGCAGGCGCGCGCAAAGCGTCGCTGTGACGAATTGCTTGCGCGCGGCGAACACACGACACTGGCCGCTGTTTTGGCCGATCAGGAGCAGCGCGATGCGCGCGACCGCACACGCGAAACGGCGCCGCTGAAAAAAGCGCCCGACGCGGTGGAACTCGATACAACCGAGCTGACGATTGATCAGGCGGCGCAGGCACTGCGTGAGATTGTGGAAAGCGGGTGTGCCTGAGTGTTGTTTCGGTTTGCATATTGGCTCGTGCGCATTGCACTCGGCGTCTGGCACCCGGTTTTCCGCGTCGAAGGGCGGGAGAACATCCCGCAGAGCGGCGCCTGCATCATCTGCTGCAACCACTCGTCCTCGGCTGATCCGCTCTGGCTGCTGTTTGCGCTGCAAACAAACCGGATGGAGCGCATGCCGCGCATCATGGCCAAGGCACAGCTGATGCGGATCCCGGTCCTGCGCCGGATTCTGCAGTGGGTCGGCGTGTTCGGCGTCGACCGTGGCGAGAACGATGTTACCGCGCTGAAGACGGCGATCAAAACGCTCAAAGATGGGAAGCGCCTGATGATTTTCCCGCAGGGAACGCGCTGCCGGAACGGGAATCGGCTGCCGGGCAAAACCGGTGTGGCCATGCTTGCAACGCGGACCGATACGTCAGTCCTTCCGGTTTTCCTGAACGAAGACAAGCGGCCGTTCTCTTCGCTGCGCTGTGTGATCGGCGAGCCGTACCGCATGACCAGCGAGGGCAGACGTGCGACGAGCGCCGAACTGCATACACTGACTGCCGCGCTGATGGACCGGATCTATGCGCTGGGGGAGATGCCATGAAAGTTGTCGTGGCCAAAACGGCAGGATTCTGCTTTGGCGTAAGCCGTGCGGTACAGATGGTGGAGCAGGCGGCGCTTGCAGGTCGAAGCGTCGTTACGCTTGGGCCGATTATCCACAACCGCCATGTCGTTGAACGCTTTGCCCAAATGGGCGTGCGCGAGATCTCCGATCCGGCTGAAGCGCCCGATGGAGCAGTGGTCGTCATCCGTTCGCACGGCGTGGGAAAAGCGGTCTATGATGCGCTGCATGCACGCGGGCTGGAAATCGTGGATGCAACATGCCCGTTTGTCGAGCGGATTCACAAAATTGCATGGGAGGCGTCCAAGCGAGGCCGGACCGTCCTGATTGTGGGCGACCCGAGCCATCCGGAGGTGCTGGCCATTGCCGGCTGGTGCCGCAATCCGGTGGTGGCAGAAAGCGCCGATGCGATTGCACAGTGGCTTGCGGAATCGCAGGATCGGCGCAGTGCGGCGCTCACCGCAGTCTGTCAGACGACCAACACGCAGGCAGTCTGGTCAGCCTGTACAAATTTATTAAAAAAAGAGTGTACAAACTGCGAAATCTTTGATACAATATGTAATGCTACGGAAAAACGCCAGAAGGAGGCTGCGATTCTCGCAAAGGCCTGTGATGCGGTGGTTGTCGTCGGCGACGCAGCTAGCTCCAACACAAGGCGGCTTTACGAGTTGTGCAATCAAACCTGTTCGTCTGTCTGCCTGATTGACAATGCGGCAGAGTTGGACGTGCAGTCGTTTCCCGGCGCAGCAACCGTTGGCGTCACGGCGGGCGCGTCTACGCCGTCGTGGATCATAAAGGAGGTCAGTCACAAGATGAGCGACGAAATTATGGAACAGGTAACCCCGGAGGTCACCGAGCCGGCTGCAGCTGCAGCCGAAGAAACCCAGGATACTGCGGTTGAGGCTGGGGAGGAGAACTTTGAGCAGCTCCTTGAACAGTCTTTCAAAACTTTAAATACAGGAGATAAGGTCACAGGTATTGTCACTGGCATCAGCCCGACAGAAGTCTATGTCGATCTGGGTGCGAAGCAGGCTGGGTACATACCCTATGACCAGATCAGCAGCGATCCGACGGTGAAGCCGGAAGACCTGTTCAAGGTCGGCGATGAAGTCGAAGTCTACGTCGTCCGCGTGAATGATCTCGAGGGTGTTGTCACGCTGAGCAAAAAACGCCTGGATGCCAACAAGGGTTGGGAAGAGGTTGAGGCGGCCTGTGAATCCAAAGAGCCGATCGAGATGACCATCAACGAGGTCAACTCCGGCGGTTTGGTCGGTAATTACAAAGGTGTGCGCGTCTTTATTCCCGCTTCGCAGAGCGGTGTGCCGAAGGGCGGCGACTTGGAGAGTATGCTCAAGCAGACGGTTCGCCTGCGCATTACAGAGGTCAACCGTTCCCGCCGCCGCGTTGTCGGCTCAATCCGTGCCGTGCTGAATGAGGAGCGCAAAGCAGCTGCGGAAAAGGTCTGGTCTGAGATTGAGGTCGGCAAGAAATATCACGGTACCGTCAAGAGCCTGACGTCTTACGGCGCTTTTGTCGACATCGGCGGTGTTGACGGCATGGTGCACGTTTCCAAGCTGAGCTGGAATCGGATCAAGACCCCGGCCGATGTTGTTTCGGTTGGTGATGAGATTGATGTGTTTGTGATTGCGCTCGATCCGGAGAAGCGTCGCATCTCTCTTGGCTACAAAACGCCGGAGACGAACCCGTGGACAATCTTCACGACGAATTATCACGTCGGCGATGTGGTCAAGGCCAAAATCGTTAAACTGATGGAGTTCGGTGCGTTTGCCGAGATTATTCCGGGCGTCGATGGCCTGATCCACATCAGTCAGATTGCGGATCGCCGCATCGGCAAACCGGGCGACGTGCTGCAGGAGGGCCAGGAGGTTGATGTCAAGATCACTGACATCGATACCGAGCGCAAGCGTATTTCGCTGTCAATTCGTGCGCTACTCGAGCCAGAGCGTCCGAGCGTCGAGGAAGAACACACCTATGCGCCGGCTGAACCGGAGCCAGAGTCCGCGATGGTCTATAGCTCGGAGAACCCGATCGAAGGGCAGAATGATCTGGGCGAAGACGACGAATAACAGAAGTTGAAAGGCGGCATCCAGTTACCCTGGATGCCGCCTTTTGTTTGTCCAGCGCGCTGCATTATACAGTCTCAAGAGAAGCGCCGCACTTTTGCAAAGCTGGACAGGTTCAGTTGTTCTCATCGGCAGAAAGATAATCCCCAACCGGACAATTGTTGTACTGCTTTATCACTTTGATGATAATCGAATCGTCCGGCTGGACGGTTTCTTCGACAATCCGGTATGCTGTGCGGTTGCGTTCCAGGTTATGCTTATATTGCTCAAGTTCTTCTCGCACATGTTTTGCAGCAAGTGAATGCACCTGGTCCTCCTTGATCTGAAAGTGGAGCGTCTGGCAGATGCACGCCGCTTTAA
>CAZGBU010000012.1:0-29836 GCA_964523945.1 uncultured Oscillospiraceae bacterium | reverse complement strand
TTATATCACTTTCGGCTGTGTTACGCTTGACTTTTTTGTGCGGTATTGCCCTAAAATCAGCCGCCTGTTTTCATCTTTTTTCCCGCCGGCGGCGTGCCGATGCAATCATCCGATGCAGGCAGTCGAGCGCATCGCCCAGGCTGCCAAGCCGGTCAATCAGCCCGCTTGAAACAGCCTCTGCACCGTAGATGACGGTTCCGACATCGGTCGCCATTTCGTCTGTCGCCATCATATACGACAGGAATTTCTCCCGTGTGATCCTGGAGTTGGACGTGACAAAGTCGACAATGCGCTCCTGTATGCGGGAAAAATACCGGAACGTCTGCGGCACGCCGACGATCACGCCGGTCATGCGCACCGGGTGGATTGTCATTCCGGCCGACGGTGCGATCATGCTCTTTTTGGCCGAAACCGCCAGCGGCACGCCAATGGAGTGACCGCCGCCGAGCACCAGCGAAACCGTCGGCTTGCGCATGCCGGCAATCAGCTCGGCAATGGCAAGTCCGGCTTCAATGTCGCCGCCCACGGTGTTGAGCAGCAGCAGGAGCCCATCGATCTCCTGGCTCTCTTCCACCGACACCTAAAGCGGCATCACGTGCTCGTATTTTGTCGACTTGACGTTCGGGCCGAGCACCTGGTGCCCCTCGATCTGCCCAACGATCGTCAATGTGTGGATGGTACCAAATTCCGTTGTGGTGGTCGCGGTACCCAGGTCGATGATCTGCTGCCGCTCCTGCTCAATCAGATCCGGATTGACGTTGTATTCGTCCATGTCCATTCCTCCCGGTTGTTTCATCCGGATTATTATGGACAGGATTGATTTGTTTCATGTACCGGATCGGTCGGAATGCGCAGAATCATCCACTGCCGACCGTCGATCACACCGGTGCGCAGCTGCGGCAGAAGCGGCAGAAAGGCAAATGGTTTATCCGGTTCAAACGGAATTGCGATCTCTGCCCCGCCCGCCTGCTCACGCCGCAGGCCGCCCGCGACCGCGATGCCGCATACCGCACCGGAAAACGGGCGCCATTCCGGCATCCCGGCGCGCAGCACACCGTGCGTCCAGCCTGCCGGATCGGCTTCACTGGCCGGGATCCTTCGGCTGAGCGTGCGCGCGTCGCCGTCCGGTGCAGGAATGCCGAGATAGTGCTCCCCGTTCCCGTCCGCTGCCCACAGCCGCAAAAGCGGCGCATCCGCCGGCACGCTGCACCGTGCCACCACGCGCAGATACAGCCCCTCATGTGCCATCTCAAGCGCGCCTGCCTCTTCCCCCTGATAATAAATCGGCAGCTTGTTCAAAGAAAACACCCCGCATACAGCTATGTATACGGGGCGCTGTCCGATTTTAGCATCAGCGGATGAGAAATCTTGCCTCTTCCGCAGCCGTGATGACGCACTCAAATGTGGCCATATACAGATGGTTGACACTCATGCTCCCGCTGGCTGCGAGCGTCTGACCCGTAGTGGCATCCGTGATGCCGGCACTGCTTACAGTGGCGCTGCCCTCGAGAAACAGAATTTCCGTACCGGCCTGCACGGTGATCGTCTGCCCAGCCTGGAGCGTCTGCGTGGTATAGTCCGACGCAGCCGTTGAGGTCGTTGTTTGTGCAGTCAGATTGCTGCGGAACGAGCTGATCCGGGACGAGAGCGACGATTCAAGTTCACTGCTCGCCGACGCGATTTCGCTTTCGACGCTCTCCGTCACAGACGGCTCAAAGGTATCTTCCAGATAGCTGACCGTCACAAGCGGATCGGTCGAGGAACCTGCGCCGGCAGCCAGCGCAACCAGACCAACCGCCGCCGTCAGTGCGGCTGCCAGCGCGGCCAGTTTCAGACAGAGTTTTCTGCCAGCTTTCATAAGCACTCACCTTTTTCAGAGATTCGCAGACCGTCCTCCCTCAGGCAGAAAAACGGTCACACGGCCCAGGGCCGTGTGACCATTATAACGGATCATCCCGATTCATGCAAGCCAAAGCTGACAGCAATGGCCGAATCAATCTGATTCATGGTTGTTTCGTCGAGTCTGCCCATGTGTTCACGCAGCCGGCGCTTGTCAATCGTCCGGATCTGCTCGAGCAGCACGACGGAATCTTTGGTCAGCCCGACCTCCGGCCCTTTGAGCGTTATGTGGGTCGGCAGGCGTGCCTTTCCGGTCTGGCTGGTAATGGCAGCGGCAATGACAGTCGGCGAATGCCGGTTGCCGATGTCGTTCTGGACGATCAGCACAGGCCGCGTCCCGCCCTGCTCGCTGCCAACCACAGGGCTCAGGTCGGCGTAGAAAATATCGCCGCGTTTGACGTTGGTATCCATTGCTCACACTCCGCGAAGAAAGTATTGCCGCCGTTACATCCCCCTATTGGATTATGTAACGGGACTTGCCTTATTCTCCCACGCAGCGGCCTGGATTATTCAGCCGGAAAGCTCTCATTCCATTGTATGCGCCTCCGGCCAAGCCTTACACAATATATTGCAGCGTATCGACAATTTCCCCGCCGCGCAGATACAGCCGCGGCATGCGTTTGCTGATGTTGCACAGCAGTTCGTAGGAGATCGTGCCGAGCTGACGGGCCAGGTCGCCCACCGTAATTTCATCATTGCCGTCACGGCCGAACACCGTCACCGTATCGCCGACGCTGACGTCCGGCACATCGGTTACATCTGCCATGCACAGGTCCATACAGATGCGGCCGACGACCGGGATGCGCCGCCCGTGCAGCAGGAACGACACCTGATTCGACAGCGCGCGCAGCAGCCCGTCGGCGTAGCCGATCGAGAGCACGGCGATGCGCCGCTCGGACGGCGTCGTGTAGATCCGCCCATAGCTGACGGGAACGCCTGCCGGCACCGTGTGAATCTGCGCAACCGTTGTACGCAGCGCCATCACCGGCCGCAGATCCAGTCGGCCGGCCAGATCGTCTGACGGGGCCAAACCATAGGTTGCGATGCCGGGTCGAATCATATCGAGCGCATATTCCGGGTACAGGATGCTGCCACCGGAGTTGGCATGGTGCCGGATCGGCGGGCAAGCGCCGGCACGCGCAAGCGCGCCGGTCAGCTGCAGAAAGCGGGAATACTGCAGCCTCGTATAAGCTATATCGTCCGCTGCCGTGCTGTCTGCCACCGAAAAATGGGCAAAGATCCCCTCCGTGCGCAGACCGGGCAGCTTCGCAAGTTCAAGCAGCTCCGGCAGCGTCTCGGGCCGGTCATAGGCAAAGAAGCCAAAGCGCGTCATACCGGTGTCAAGCTTGATGTGAATGTCGAGCGTCTTTCGCGCTTCTTCCGCCGCTTCGGACAGCTGCCGGCCGTAGTCCAGGCAGCTGACCTGCTGGCGCAGGTGCTCATCAGCCATCATCGGTGCATACTGCGGCGGTGTATATCCGAGGATCAGAATCGGCAGCTTGATGCCGCCACGGCGCAGCTGTACTGCCTCCTCCAGATTGGAAACGGCGAGAAATTCCGCGCCGAGCCGTTCAAGTTCGCGCGCAACCGGCACCGCCCCATGCCCGTAGGCATCCGCTTTGACCACGCCGAGGAACCGCGTGCCGGCCGGTACATGCGAACGCAGTGCAGCGTAGTTGTGTGCCAGATTGTCGAGCGAAATCTCCGCCCAGGTTCTCTTCAGTAGCTCCATGGATATCAGTCCTCATTCTGTCAGATAGGAAAAATCGGTGATGGTCACGGACAAAACCGTTTGTCCGTCCCAGATCACCTCGCCTGCAACGGGCAGGCCGGTTTCTGCCGACAGTCGTGTCAGCACCGTCAGTTCGCCGGAATCATATCCCCTGAGATAGGTCACCAGGATATTCTCCCCCTCCTGCCCGGTCGAATCAATGTATTCGCCGGCCCAGCACAGCGCTAGGATCGAAGGTGCGGCAACCGGCGCAGCATGCCCGCCGGCCAGCGTTCCAAAATCGAGCAGCAGATCGTCGTATTCCACGCTTGCCCCGTCATCCGCCACCGTCGCAGTGATACCGGCAATCGTTTCGAGCGCGGTAATCGCCACGCGCGTCTTTGCGTCGGCAGTGTATTCGCAGTCCGCTGCAAATGTAAAGACAGTTTCGCCGAAGTCCGCAGTGATCTCCGCGGAAAAACAGCATCCACCCGCCTCAAGCAGTGCACTGCGCAGATCGAGCGCAGCCTGCATCGTCTTGTCTGTGCCGCCGCAGGCGGTCAGCGTCAGGCACAGGGTCATCGTCAGTACAGCGAAGCGGATTCGCCGCACCATGGATTGCCCTCCTTAAGGAAGAAGTCGCGGGAGCATGTCGACCAAATCCGACGGCAGCATGCCGTATTCCCCGATCTGCTCGGCACAGAGGTCACCGGCAGCACCGTGCAGCCAGGCGCCGGCCCAGGCCGCGTCGAACGCGGAAAGCCCCTGGCCAAGCAGCGAAACAATCACGCCGGAGAGCACGTCGCCGCTGCCGCCCGTCGCCATGCCGGGGTTGCCCGTCGGGTTGACCCGCAGCTGTCCGCCGTGCGCAATCACCGTCCGGTTTCCCTTGAGCAGCACAACCGCGCCCGTCTGTTCCGACAGCCGCTGCGCCGCTGCGAAGCGGCCGGCGCCCAGATCGCCGCCCAGGCGGACAAACTCGCCGTCGTGTGGTGTGAGCACAATGGGACAACCAGCCCCGCGCAGTACATCTATATGCCCGGACAAGGCATTTATGCCGTCCGCATCCATCACCAGCGGCACGCGTGAGATGCCGGCAATCTGCCGCACCAGTACATCAAGCGACGCACTGCGTCCAAGCCCCGGGCCAATCAGGCAGGCATCACACTGTTCGAGCCGCTCCCGGATCGGTGAAAGCGCCGCGTCCGCCAGCCGCCCGGCCCCGTCGTCCGGCAGCGGGAACACCATTGCCTCGTCCAGCTTTGCCGCCAGGATCGGATAAACAGACGCCGGCACACCGAGCCACACCAGCCCCGCGCCGGTGCGCAGCGCCGCGCGCGCGGCCAGCGCCGCTGCGCCCGTCATTCCGCGCGATCCGCACAGCAGAAGCAGCTTCCCAAAATCACCCTTGTGCGCGCAGCGCGGACGTGTCGGCAGGAGCGCCCGCACATCCGCTGCCTCTGTCAGCACGCCGACCGCCGGCTGCGATGCTTTGGCCTCGTCGGGGATGCCGATGTCCGCAACGACGAGCCGCCCTGTGTATTCGATGCCCGGCGGAAGGAGCTGCCCGGGCTTGGCCATTGAAAATGTGACCGTCACATCCGCACGCACTGCGATTCCAAGCACATCGCCTGTATCCGTCTGGATGCCTGAGGCAATGTCGCACGCAACAACCGGCGCACTGCACCGGTTCATCAGCGCGGCGGCCTCGGCCGGCGCGCCGGTCATCGCCCGGGAAAGCCCCGTGCCGAACAGCGCGTCCACCAGCACATCGCAGGTCTGTGCATATGCCGCCGCGTCGTCCGCAAATGGCTCCAGCACGCCGCCGGCGGCCATCAGGCGGCGCTCCATCTCGGCAGTGTCGGCGGTCAGCTTCTCCCGCGCGCCGCACAGAAATGCACGCACACGGCAGCCCCGTTCGCGCAGCAGCCGCGCGCAGGCCACGCCGTCGCCGCCGTTGTTGCCTGCGCCGCAGAATACACCGACTCTCCCCGGCCGGCGGCCAAGCAGCCGCCAGACCTCCTTTGCTGCCGCGCGGGCGGCGTTTTCCATCAGCGCGCACGAATCGATTCCCATCGTGCCGATGGCATAGCCGTCGATCGCTTTCATCGCCTGCGCCGTCGCAATCTTCACTGCAAGCGCCCCTTTCCGTCAAATCGCCTGAATATTATATGCTTTTCACAAAGTATAGTCAATTTTCTTGTTGCACCGGGCGGAATTTTGTGCTAGACTTGCTTGCAGAAAAAAGCGATGAACGGGCTGTCTGCCGCCAATCGTCCCGGCAAAGAGAGGATGGGATGCTGCGATCCATCCCCGGGCGGGCGGATGGGCTTTCCCCCGTGAGCTGCCGCCTGAACCATGCAGTAGGGCCGGCCGGGTGACTCCGTTATGGGTGCAGAGTGCGCGTTGTCAGACGCGAAGTGCGGGTGGTACCGCGGAAGACCAGGTCTTTCGTCCCCTTTTGGCGGACGAGAGGCCTTTTGTTTTGTATTTTCAATAAAGGAGTTTTGATATGGAGCAGCAACTGGAGCAGATCTGGCAGCGCGCATTGGAGGCGCTCGGCGCTGCGGACAGCATTGCCGCGCTCGAGCAGCTCCGCGTGAGCATCCTCGGCAAAAAGGGCGAGCTGACAGCGGTGCTCAAGCAGATGGGTGCGCTGCCGGCCGAGCAGCGCCCGGTGATGGGGCAGCTCGCCAACAGTGTACGCGCCGCAATCGAGCAGGCCATCGAACAGCGGCGGCAGGCGCTCGAGGCGCAGGCGCTCGAGACCCGCATGGCCGAAGAGGCGATTGATGTCACAATTCCCGGCCGTGTGCCCCGGCTTGGCCACAGCCATCCGATGAACACCGCACTGCGCGAGATCGAGGACATCTTTGTCGGCATGGGATTCACCGTGCTCGACGGTCCGGAGGTGGAGCTGGCCTACTATAACTTCGACCGGCTCAATGCCGACGAGGGTCATCCGAGCCGCGACTGGTCAGATACGTTCTATTTCGATACCGACAGCCGCGTCATGCTGCGCAGCCAAACCTCGCCGATGCAGGTGCACGCGATGGAGACGATGGAGCTTCCCATTCGCATTATCGCGCCCGGCCGCGTCTACCGCAAGGACGAGGTTGACGCTACGCACAGCCCGATGTTCCATCAGGTCGAGGGCATGGTCATCGACAAGGGCGTCACCATGGCCGACCTCAAGGGCACACTCAACGCCGTTGTCGAGCAGCTCTACGGCGCAGGCACGGTCACCCGCTTCCGCCCGCACCACTTTCCGTTCACCGAACCGAGCTGCGAAATGGACGTGCAGTGCTATAAGTGCGGCGGCGCCGGATGCCCGACCTGTAAGGGCGAGGGATGGATCGAGGTGCTCGGCGCCGGCATGATCCACCCGCGCGTGCTGGAGATGTCCGGCATCGATCCGGAGGTCTACTCCGGCTGGGCGTTCGGCATCGGCCTGGAGCGGATCGCGATGCGGCAGTATAAGATTGCGGATATGCGTCTGATTTTCGAAAACGACGTCCGCTTCCTCGAGCAGTTTTGAGAAAGGGGCGAAGCTGTCATGAATTTAAGCAGAAAATGGCTGAATGAATTTGTCCGGGTCGATGTGGACGATAAGACGTTCTCCGAGGCGATGACCATTGCAGGTTCGAAGGTCGAGATCACGACCGTGCAGGGCGCGGACATTCAGAACGTCGTCGTCGGGCAGGTGCTCTCGCTGATGCGCCATCCAAATTCGGATCATATGTGGATCTGCCAGGTTGACGTCGGCGAGAGCGAGCCGATCCAGATTGTCACCGGCGCGCAAAACGTTAAGCAGGGCGACCTCGTCCCGGTTGCGCGCCACAAGGCGCTGCTGCCCGGCGGCAAAAAAATTGAAAAGGGCAAGCTGCGCGGCGAGGTGTCCAACGGCATGCTCTGCTCCTATCAGGAGCTGGGACTGGAGCAGCGTGACTTCCCCACCGCCTGCGACGACGGCATCTGGATCCTGTCCGACGATCCGGAACTGACCGGTCTGACCGTCGGCGAAGATATCCGCACCGCTGTCGGCCTCGACGACCATGTGGTTGAGTTTGAAATCACGCCCAACCGGCCGGACTGCCTGTCTGTCATCGGCCTGGCACGTGAGGCAGCAGCGGTCTTTGGCGGCGAGCTGACGCTGCACGAGCCGATTGTACGCGGCGGCGCGCAGGGCAGCCTGACGGAACTGCTCGACGTCCAGACGCCGGCGGCCGACCTTGTGCCGCGCTATACCGCGCGCATGGTGCGCAACGTCAAGATCGCGCCCAGCCCGAAGTGGATGCGTGAGCGGCTGCGCGCGATGGGCGTGCGCCCGATCAACAATATCGTCGATATCACAAACTATGTCATGCTTGAGTACGGCCAGCCGATGCATGCGTTCGACTACCGCTATGTGCAGGGCGGGAAAATCATTGTCCGCCGCGCAGAGGCGGGCGAAGAGCTGACCACGCTTGACGGCAATCTGCGCAGGCTGACGCCAGACCATCTGGTGATCGCGGATGAAACGCGCGCGGTCGGCCTGGCCGGGATCATGGGCGGTGAAAACTCTGAGATCGTTGATGATACGGTCGATGTTGTGTTCGAGTCCGCCTGCTTCGACGGGACCTGCATCCGCAAAGGCGCGCTCGCACTCGGCATGCGCACCGAAGCCTCGTCCAAATTCGAAAAAGGCCTCGATCCGATGAGCACGCTGCCGGCCGTCAACCGCGCATGCGAGCTGGTTGAGATGCTTGGTGCCGGCGAGGTTGTCGACGGTGTGATCGACGTGCTCAACCACGTTCCCGACCCAACCGTTCTGCCGCTCGAGCCAGACCGGATCAATGCACTGCTCGGTACGGACATCCCAGCTGAAGAGATGGTGCGCATCCTTGTCTCGCTCGGCTTCACCGCCCGGGACGGCAGCGTCACCGTCCCATCCTGGCGCGGCGACGTCCAGTCGATGGCCGACCTGGCCGAGGAGGTTGCCCGCTTCTACGGCTATAACAACATCCCCTGTACGCTCCAGCGCGGCGAGACCACACAGGGCGGCTACAGCCCCGAACAGAAGCTTGAACAGCAGCTCGCCAGCGTGTGCCGCGCGCTCGGCTACGACGAGATTCTCACCTATTCGTTTGTCTCGCCGACCTGTTATGACAAAATCCGCTGGCCGGCAGATGATCCGCGCCGCGCGTCAATGCGCATCCTCAATCCGCTTGGCGAGGATACGTCGATTATGCGCACCAGCACGCTGCCGTCGATGCTCGAAATTCTCGCGCGCAATTACAGCTTCCGCAACCAGACCGCGCTGCTCTATGAGCTTGGGCGCGTCTATCTGCCCGGCGGGAAAGACGGCCTGGCCAACGAGCTGAAATACCTGACGCTGGGTGCATACGGCCCGGATATGGACTTCTTTGCGCTCAAGGGCGCGGTCGAAGCGCTGCTCGGCGCAATCCGCGCGCAGCAGATCCGCTTTGAGGCCGTGCGGGATAACCCGTCCTATCACCCCGGCCGCTGCGCTGCCGTCTGGGCCGGCGATCGGTACATCGGCGTGCTCGGCCAAGTTCATCCGCTGACAGCCCGCAGCTACGACGTTGATCACGAACTGTATGCAGCAGAGCTGTCGTTCGACGCGCTGCTGGCCGCGCGCGGCGGACAGCCGGAATATCAGCCGCTGCCCCGCTTCCCGTCGGTCACCCGCGACATCGCCGTCGTCTGTGACGAGGCAGTGACGGTCGGCCAGCTGCAGGCGGCTATCGTCCGCGGCGCCAAAGGACTGCTCAAGGAAGCCAGCCTGTTTGATATCTACCGCGGCAGCAGTATCCCGGCCGGCAAAAAGTCCGTCGCATTCAATCTGGTGCTGCGCGCAGACGACCGCTCGCTGACAGGCGAAGAGGCAGACGCCGACGTGCAGGCGATCCTCTCTGCGCTTGCGACCGAGTGCGGTGCCGTCCTGCGCTGAACGCCGGCGAATAGAATTGCGATTTGGGTGGAAGAATCCTTTTGGATTCTTCCACTTTTTTCACCGGTTTGTCCTTTACTTTTATTCTGAATTGGTCTATGATAGATGCAACGGCTGGGAAGGAGGCCATACAAATGGACAGCAACACCATTAAGTTTATTGTGCCGGATGACGCGAATCTTGAGATGAAAAAGACGCTGACTGAGGTTTACCGCTCGCTCAGCGAAAAAGGCTACAACCCCATCAACCAGATTGTCGGCTACCTTCTGAGCGAGGATCCGACGTATATCACCAACCACAACAACGCCAGGAGCCTCATCTGCAAGCTCGACCGTGACGAGCTGTTGCAGGATCTGGTCCGGCACTATCTGTTCGACTGAGCCGCTCCGCGAGACTCTGCGCCCGCAGGGTCTCTTTTTTTGGAACCCAAACAACATCCATTTTCCCCAGCAGTTCGGGCCAAATTGCTTGCGTTCGCCCGCATCGGAAACAAATTGTAATTTTCAGTGTTGACAAGGCGGAAACGATGTGCTACAATTTGGTTACATTTTGATCAGGAGGTAACAATGTCTGAGAAAAATGCAGGCTTGTGCTACAAGGGACATCCCCTGATGCGCAAGGACAACATGGTCTATTATGGTTCGATGTCCGACAAGTACATCGTCATGATGCAGATCCTGGACACCAAAAAGGAAAACGGCGTGGAGATCGCCTCCCGCGTTTCCGTCCAGCTGCAGCTGACCGATCCGACCATCAAATCGCGCGACCGCGTGATGAAAAAGAGTGAGAAAGACGGCTTCTACACCGCTTTGGATGTTGGCTGTGTGTGGCTGGAGCGGGCGCTCGCTTCCAAGTGAGCGCTTCACCCGGGCACATTGGCATCCGCCGATGTGCCCGTTTCATTTTTCAGGAGGTTCCAAATGAAGCATGTGAGCAAATTAATCCGGCTGACCCTGATGATGGCGATCGCACTTGCCGGCCTGATGATCTTCGCAAATGCGACAGAGTTGAAAATCGGCGTCGGGATTGTCAATACCAGCAGCGGCCTTCGGCTGCGTGAGCAGGCCAGCACCAGTTCCGACTCTATTTCAACGGCTTCCTACGGTGACTATGTCGTGATTATCCGCGACACCGGCACTGGCTGGTATCTGGTGGACTATAACCTCGACATCGGCTATATGTCAAAGGATTACATCACATTCAAGGCAGCCGAAAATGTGCAGCTCGGCGACGGCATGGCCAATTCTTCGGTGGTCAACGTCCGCTCCTCGCCCTCTGCTGACAGCGATCTGCTCGTCCAGATGACCGAGGGACAAACTGCTGAGATCATCGGCATCAACAGTACGTTCTACAAGGTCAATTTCAACGGCTACACCGGCTATGTCCGCAGCGATTTGCTTGCTCTGACGGAATCGCCGCTGACAAACAGCTCCGGCTATGTGGCCAGCATTGGCAGCCAGATTGTGGATTACGCCTACACGCTTCTCGGTTCGCCCTATGTCTGGGGCGGCACCTCGCCAAGCGGTTTTGACTGTTCCGGCTTTACCAAATACGTCTATAACGCATTCGGCTATTCGCTCAACCGCACCGCTGCGCAGCAGCTCAGCAACGGATACTCCGTCTCGATGTCCGAGCTTCAGGTTGGCGATCTGGTCTTTTTTAATCGTACATACAGCTCTTCCGCCGCCGCAACACATGTCGGCATCTATGTCGGCAACGGCAACTTCATCCACGCCGCATCCGGCGGCGTCAAGGTGACAAGCCTCAGCGACACCTATTACGCTTCGCGTTATGTTGGCGCCCGCCGCATCGTCGGCTGAAGAATCACGAATGCCCGCCCGGCTCACAGGATGCCGGGCAGGCATTTTGCGCATCTGGACAGGTTCCGTAACGCTGGAATTCTCCGCACGGCGCTACAGCGCGGGCGCGCATGCAAAAAGGCCGGCAGAGCATCGAATTCTGCCGGCCCTGCGCTGTCCGCAGAACTCAGCGGCCAAAATAGGTCTGGATCTCCTGCATCCGCGTACTCTGCGCCACATGAAACGGACAGCGCCGGTCACAGTGACCGCAGCCGACACAGTCCCCGGCGTGCTTGTCCAGATTTTCATAATGGCTGACGGCAAGCGGATCACCGGCCTTTGCCAGATCATAGTATTTGTTGATCAATCCAATGTCCAGTCCAACCGGGCAGGGCTGGCAGTGATTGCAATAGACACATACGCCATCGGCATCGCGCGGTGTAAACGTGCCCAGGATCGAATAGTCCCGCTCCGCCGGTGCGGCGTCCAAAAATCCCAGCAGAAGCTCCAGATCGCAACGATCCCTTACACCGGGCAGAACCGTCAGTACGCCAGGCTTATCCAGCGCATACTGGATACACTGATACTCGGTAAGCGCCTTGCCGAACGGCGATGTTTTCGCGTTCAGGAGCTGCCCGCCGCTGAATGCTTTCATCACAGAAATACCAACGCCTTCCGCTTCACAGCGGCGGTAGAGCGCCATGCGCTCTTCTGCGCCGCCGATGGCGTAGTCACCATGATGGTAGTCATATCCGGGGTTAATGCTGAACATCATCAGATCGATGACGCCCAGATCCAGTACCAGATTCGCCACACGGGGCGTATGCGAGCTCAGGCCGATATGGCGTACGACGCCGTCACGCTGCAGCTGCCGGATATAGTCCAGCACACCGCCCTCCACCACACGGTTCAGATCGGTTTCCTCATCGAGGCAGTGGAGAAAGCCGAAGTCGATGTAGTCCGTCTTCAATGCCGTGAGCTGCCAGTCGATGGAGCGCTTGATCTCGTCAAGATCGGTCGTCCAGCCATACATGCCGGTCTGGTAGTCGGCGCCGAAGTGAATCTGGAGATAGACCCTGTCCCGAATGCCGGCCATCGCTTTGCCATAGACCGGGAACGGTACGGCGTCCGCCGACGCCAGATCGAAGAAATTCACGCCGCGCGCGAGCGCCAGCTCCAATGTTGCCTGGATTTCTTTCTCCCCCGCCATGCCGATGGAGCTTGCGCCCATGCCCAAAATGCTGATCTGTTCCGTCCCATGTGGGAGCTTCCGGTATTCCATTGCTGTTCCTCCTCCGTCGCAGGCCGGTTCAACCGGAATCCGGCCGCTTTTCTCTGCTATTTCGCGGGAAAATGTAAAATACCTGTGCCTTATTGCGCTCCATAGCTCATTTGTATGGCTTCTGCCGCCGAGCAAAAGCAAGCGGCGCAGCCGGATGGGCTGCGCCGCCTTCAGATTCGGGTTTATTCCTCTTCGCCGTCAAGCTCAAACTCCAGCTCTTCGCCGCAGTTCGGGCACTCGATCACGCCCTGCTCGAGCATGTCCTCATCGACGGTGATCACTTCCTCGCACGACGGGCATTTGACCTCATAATAGACGTCGTCGTCATCCTCGTCTTCTTCGTTGTCCTCGTCAAATTCGTCATCGTCGTCGAGATACTCCTCGATTGCGTCGAGCTCGTCGGAGATCATGTCCAGCTCGTCGGAAACGGCGGCAGCGTTGTCGTCAAGATCCGAAATGGCCAGCGCGACATCCTCGAGCATGTCGAGCATCCCCTCGATCAGCCTGCCCTCCGGCTTTTCGGTGTCGAGATTCAGCCCGTCTTTCAGGCCCTTGAGGTAGGCGGCTTTTTCAGAAAGCGTCATGTTGTAACCCTCCAGATAAAGTCAGTTCTTGCAGCGCTCCAGATATTCACCGGTACGCGTGTCGATACGGATCCGGTCGCCCTCGTTGATGAACAGCGGTACCTTGACCTCGGCGCCCGTCTCCACCGTCGCGGGTTTGAGCACGTTGGTAGCGGTGTTGCCCGCAAAGCCCGGATCGGTCTGCGTGACAACCAGCTCAACAAAGTTCGGGATTTCAACCGAGAAGACCTTGCCCTTGAACGAAAGCAGCTTGCACGGATCGTTCTCCTTCACAAACTTGAAGTTTTCCGGCAGAGCGTCCTTGGCAATGGGCTCCATCTCATAGGTTTCCAGATCCATGAAGTAGTACAGATCGCCGTCGTTGTAGGAGTATTCCACATCCTTGCGCTCGAGGAAAGCCTCTTCAAATTTTGCCGTCGGGTTGAACGATGTCTCAGTCACGCCGCCGGTGATCACATTCTTCATCTTGGTGCGGACAAACGCTGCGCCCTTGCCTGGCTTGACATGCTGGAACTCCACAACCTGCATCAATTTTCCCTCATATTCGAAGGTCTTTCCGTTTCTAAATTCGCTGGCAGTAATGGTAGCCATATACATCCTCCTAAAACTGTTCCGCGCATAGCGGCGAATCTGATTTCGGTGCTATTCTATCCTATCTTTCCCTTAATTGCAAGGCTTGCATCCCACTTTCACGGGAAGTTTACAAAACAATCAGCTCTTTTGGGCTTTTTGTGATGTCGCGGCAGCCATTTTCCTCAAAAATCACGACATCTTCAATTCGAACACCAAAACGCCCCGGCAGGTAGATGCCCGGCTCGGCCGAGCAGACCGCCCCCACTGGCATCGGCGTTGTCCCGGCCGGATTGCAGTTGGGCGCCTCATGGATCTCAATGCCAAGGCTGTGGCCATAGCCGTGACCAAAATACGGCCCGTAGCCGGCTTTTTCGATCACGGCGCTTGCAGCGGCATGGATCTCGCGTCCAAGCACGCCGGCACGTGTGGCCGCGATGCCGGCCGCCTGCGCGGCAAGCACCGTGTCGTAGACCGCGCGCATCTCGTCCGTCACCGAGCCAAGCGCGACCGTGCGCGTCATATCCGAGCAATAGCCGCCGAGCAGGCAGCCGAAATCCATCGTCACGAAGTCGCCTTTCTGGAGCACCCGGTCGCCCGGCACACCGTGCGGCAGGCTTGTATTGGGGCCGGAGACAATGATCGGATCGAACGACAACCCGTCCGCGCCGCCGCGGTAAAAGCGGTAAATCAGCTCGGCGGCAACCTGCTTTTCTGTCATGCCCGGCCGGACGATCTCCAGCATCTGTGAGAACACGTCATCCGTCAGTGCCTGCGCCGTGAGCATCCGCTCGATCTCCCACGGCTCTTTTGCCGCACGGAACGCATTGATCTTCTCCTGCATTGGCACGAGCTGCGCCGGCAGCTCCGCGCTCCAGCGGTCGTACTCGCCAACGGTTAGATACGCCTCTTCATAGCCGAGCGTCTGCACGGAAAAATCGGCAAGCGCTTCGCGGATGCGGTCGGAGTAGGAGTGCACAGCATCGATGATCTGTACATCAAAACCCTGAATGTTCTTCTCTGCCGCCTCAATATAGCGGCTGTCCGTGAAATAACGGCAGCCGGCCGCCGTCACAATGGCTGTGCCCTCGGCAATGTCATAGCATGCGCTGTAAAAACGGCTGACGCGGCTGGTCAGCAGCAGGCCGTCCACCCCGCTTCCCAGCAGACTCTGATACTTTTCAAGATTCGTCATGACTTCAGTCTCCTTTTTGCAATTTGAATCCACGGCTGCTCCGCCCAGTTGCGCAGACGCAGCGGGAAAATGTGCAGAGAAATCGGCCGCACCAAGACCGGGACAACGCCGGCACGGTTTGCGCCGAGCACATCAGTATAAATCTGATCGCCGGCCAGAACCGCGCGGTCTGGCGCACAGCCGTATTTTTCAAGCGCAAGGCGGATTCCGCGCGTGCCAGGCTTCCCTGCCCCGGTTACACAGTCGATGCCGTGTGCGGCACAAAACTGCGGCACACGGTCCCGCCGGCTGTTGGAGACGACGCAGACCGGGAATCCCTCGCGCCGCATCCGCGCAAGCCAGTCCGCCACCTCCGGCGTCGGGTCGCTTGTGGTATAGGGCAGAATGGTGTTGTCAAAGTCGAGCAGGATCAGCTCGATTCGGCGCTGCCGCAGCCAGTCCGGCTCCAGGTCAGTCAGCCGGTCGATCATCACCGCAGGGTACAAGGAAAATGGCATACACACCATCCATTCCATCATAGAATAGCCGCAGCGGGCGCTCTGATTATAGCACAGGAAACGGGGGATGTCCATGCATGAAGCGCTGATTCTGGCCGGCCCTGGCAACCGCTTGGACACACTGTGCGCCGAAGCTGCCGGCGGTGCCTGTATTCTACTTGATCCGGACGAGACAGAGCTACATGCTGCACACGATCTCGTGCAGGAGCTGTCCAGTCTGGCCGGAACGCGGTTGTATGTCCCGCCGGCGCTCGCCGCATATGCGCCGGATGCATCTGTGCTGACCGGCTGCGGCCCATTTGGCGGGCCGCTGGCAGGCCGCCTGCGCAGACACCGGGATCAATGGGGCAGCCGGGCCGCCGCACTCATCCGGCCGTGCAGTGCGCAGGCTGTGATCTCAGACGGCGGCGCTGTGCTCTCCCGCGCGCAGACGGTTCTTCCGGCACCGGCGCGCGGCGCGCTGTATTCTGACGGCTGCTGCTGCGCCTACCTCGTCCGCCGCACAGACGGCGGCTGGCAGTTTTCCCTGTTCGACACGGAGCGGTCAATCCGAAAAAAGGCGGCGCTGTGCCGATCTCTGCAGCTCACATACTTCATCCTGCTCTGATTGTGGGCAGAAAGAGCCCCCTGCCGAACGGCAGAGGGCTCGAATTCGTCAAGAGTATTTTCTCTTATTCTTACGTGCAGCTTCGGACTTCTGCTTGCGCTTGAGGCTCGGGCTGACATAATGCTCGCGCTTTTTCACCTCGGCGATTACGCCCGCCTTCTGGCAGCTGCGTTTGAATCGCTTCAGCGCGTTCTCAAGGGACTCGCCCTCTTTGACACGAACTTCTGACATGGTTTTCCCTCCCTCCGGCACGTTACGGGAACGTTTTAAGCCGAATCAACAGCTTTGTCATTATACCACACTGACGCCAGATGTCAAGCGGTAAACGTTTGTTATTTGAGGATAAGGTTCACCAGCTTGTTCCGGACAACGATGGATTTGACCAGTGTTTTGCCCTCAGCCGCACGGGCAATCTTGTCGATTGTGAGCGCGGCGGCGACCACGTCGTCGTCGGCTGCATCCATCGGGACAACAGCCGTTGCGCGGAGCTTGCCGCAGACCTGCACTGCGATCTCGACCTCGGCGTCGACCGTCTTGCTCTCATCAAACTGCGGCCAGTCCATCTGCATGGCCATCTTGCCATAGCGCGCGGCAAAGCCAAGCAGCTCCCACATCTCCTCAACGATATGCGGGGCAAACGGACTGAGCAGGAGCAGGAGCTGCTCCAGGTCTCCCTTGGACACACCGTTGGCATAGAACTCGTTGACCATCGTCATCAGCGCAGCGATCGCCGTGTTCATCTTCAAATCGTCGATGTCGGCGGTGACCTTCTTGATTGTCTTGTGAATAATGGATTCATTGCACGGCGAGATCGCTTCGCTTTCGGACGCCAGCTCCATCAGATTCCAGCCCCGGTCGAGGAACCGCTTTGACCCCTTGACCGCCTCATTTGACCAGGAGACCGCCTTTTCAAAGTCTCCAATGAACATAATATGCAGGCGCATCGTATCTGCGCCGTACTGCTCAACGATGTCGTTCGGATTGACGACGTTGCCGCGGGATTTGGACATCTTCTCGCCGCCTTCGCCCAGGATCATGCCATGCGAAGTGCGCTTGAGATACGGCTCCGGCGTATGCACAACACCGATGTCATAGAGGAATTTGTGCCAGAACCGGGAGTAGAGCAGATGGAGCGTCGTATGCTCCATGCCGCCGTTGTACCAGTCGACCGGCCCCCAGTACTGCTCGGCCTCTTTCGAGACGAGTGCATTTTCATTGTGCGGATCCATATAGCGCAGGAAATACCAGCTCGAACCGGCCCACTGCGGCATCGTATCGGTTTCCCGGCGCGCGGGGCCGCCGCAGTGCGGACAGGTTGTATTGACCCAGTCGGTCATCTTCGAGAGCGGCGACTCGCCGTCGTCGGTCGGCTCATAGCTCTCGACATTCGGCAGAACAACCGGAAGCTCCTCTTCCGGCACAGGGACCCAGCCGCACTTGTCACAGTAGACCAGCGGAATCGGCTCGCCCCAATAGCGCTGGCGCGAGAAAACCCAGTCGCGCAGCTTGTAGTTGACCTGCGCATGGCCCAGCCCCTGCTGTTCAAGCCATTCCGTCATAGCCGGAATGGCCTCACGAACTGTCATGCCGTTGAGGAAGCCGGAGTTGCACATAACAGCCGTGTCATCCTTGGCGACAAACGCCTCTTTGGTGATATCGCCGCCTGCGACGACTTCGATGATGGGTAGGCCGAATTTCGTCGCAAATTCCCAGTCACGCTGGTCATGGCCAGGAACGGCCATAATCGCGCCGGTACCATAGGTCGCGAGAACATAGTCCGAAATAAAAATCGGGATCTCACTGCCCGTGACCGGATTCACCGCCCGAATGCCCTTGAGCTCGACACCGGTCTTCTCCTTGTTCAGCTCTGTGCGCTCGAGATCCGACTTGGCGGCTGCAGCAGCCTGGTAGGCACGCACTTCATCCGGATTCTCCAGCCGGTCCATCCACTGGCCGACCAGCTCATACTCCGGAGAGAGCACCATGTACGTCGCACCAAACAGCGTATCGGGGCGCGTTGTGTAGACCTCAATTGGATCGCCGACTGTCGTCTGAAAATGCAGCTGCGCGCCGGTGGACCGGCCAATCCAGTTGCGCTGCTGGATTTTGACGCGCTCAATATAGTCCAAATCATCCAGATCGTCAAGCAAACGCTGAGCATACTTTGTAATCCGGAGCATCCACTGGCTCTTTTCCTTGCGCACGACCGGCGCGCCGCACCGCTCGCACACGCCTTCGACCACTTCCTCGTTGGCCAGCACGCACTTGCAACTGGTACACCAGTTGACCGGCATGGTCGCCTTGTATGCCAGTCCGTGCTTGTAGAGCTGAAGGAAGATCCACTGTGTCCACCTGTAATACTTCGGATCGGTGGTATCGATCACCCGGTCCCAGTCAAATCCAAAGCCCAGCATTTTCAGCTGACGGGTGAAATTCTGAATGTTGTCGTGGGTGACCTTGGCCGGATGGATGTGGTTTTTGATCGCATAGTTTTCGGTCGGCAGGCCAAACGCATCAAATCCGATCGGAAACAGAACGTTATATCCCTCCATGCGCTTTTTCCGCGTGATGATGTCCATCGCCATGAACGGGCGCGGATGGCCAACGTGCAGGCCCTGCCCGGACGGATACGGGAACTCGATCAGCCCGTAGAATTTTGGTTTTTTGTCCCCGGTGACGGCCGCATAGGGTTTCTCTTCTTCCCAGCGCTTCTGCCATTTGCGCTCAATGGCAGCATAATCATACTTCATGACGAATCTCTTCTCCCTCACTGCTCGGTAAAATTCAGTTCAACCGGAACGGCATCGCTCCACAGCCGTTCCAGATCATAAAACTTTCTGGTCTCTTCGGTAAACACATGCACAATCAGGCACCCGAAATCCAGCAGCACCCAGGTACCGCTGCGCTGCCCTTCGCGCCGAAGCATCGGCTCGCCCGCTTCTTCAAGCTTTTTTTCCACCTCGTCACACAGCGTTTTGACGTGGGTGTTGGACGCGCCTGTGCAGATCAAAAAGTAATCTGCGACCACCGTTACATCCGAGACCTCCAGGAGCATGATCTTTTCGCCTTTTTTGTCATTCAACGCCTGTGCAGCGCACAGCGCGACTTCTTTCGGTGTCAATATCACATTTCCTCCAGTCGTGCAATTGCCCATTCGTTACGGCCTCTGTTACCCCCAGCCCTCCAGCTCCGGCGGGAGTGTCTCACCGGTACCGGTATCCGGATCTGTTGTTCCGGTCCCTGGATCTGTCGTACCCGTCCCCGGATCCGTTGTACCTGTGCCCGGATCTGTCGTGCCCGTCCCCGGATCCGTTGTACCTGTGCCCGGATCTGTTGTGCCGGTTCCCGGATCTGTCGTCCCCGTCCCTGGATCCGTTGTACCTGTACCCGGATCTGTTGTGCCAGTTCCCGGGTCTGTTGTGCCGGTTCCCGGATCCGTTGTACCTGTGTCAGGATCCGTCGTGCCGGTTCCCGGGTCTGTCGTACCCGTGCCGGGATCCGTCGTCGGCTCCTCTGTCTCAGGCGGGTCCGGCTCCGTGACTGTGCTGCTGCCGGTACCGTTGCCGCTGCCGCCGGTCGAGGTGGACGGCCGGCTGTACGACGATGCACTCGCCACATTCACATTTGCCGCCGTAATCTCCGTATCGTACGGATTGAAATACTCGTTCACCAGCTCCAGCATCTGATTCTGATAGACCGCATAGAACGAGCCAATACTCAGCTCGACGCCTTCGCCTGGAAGTGTAAACGTCTCCATCTCGTCGAAATTGCACTCCAACAGCTCCACGCCGAAATAAACCATGTTACCGATGGTCAGATTGGTCGTCACATATTCCGAGAAGATTTCGGCAAAGCTCTGAATCTTCGTCACATTTCCGATGCGCAGGCACTGGTTGGCCAACGCGCGGACAAAGTCCTGCTGCACCGAAATGCGGCCAATATCCGCATCTGCATAGCCGTAACGGTATCGGACAAGCTGCTCGCATTCGTCGGCGTTCAGGTGCTGATAACCCGCATAGAGGTCAATATAGAGATCCTGCGACGGGTCAACGTAATACATCCGCTGCGGCACGTCGAACCAGATGCCTTTCTCACCGTTCTCCTCATCGCCGACCAGTTCGATGATCTCCGCAAATGCATCGAAATCAACCAGGACATACCCGTCGACTTCAAAACCGAGCAGACGTGCCAGCTGTGTGCACAGCGTCTCCATTCCCGATTCACCCATACCGCCGGCACCATAGGCCGAATTGATCTTCGGCACAGAATAATTCGTGGCAATCAGCGTATCGCGCGGAATGCTCAGCAGGGCCACCGTGTGATTGGCCGCATCGAGCCGGGCAATCATGATGGTATCCGTCCGGCCGCCGTCTGCATCTGTTCCGGCAATCAGAATATTGTAGAAGTCCTCCTTGTGGCTGGCAGGAACCTCCACCTCCACTTCGATCTCGTTGCCGTCTTCATCGATCTCGGTGACAACTTTTACTGTCGTCGGGACGTTGAAAACTTCCGTCTCATCGAGTTCCTCATCCGAACTGCTTGTCAGCACGCGGGTCGTTGTCAAATCGGGCGGTTTGACCACCATCTTATACACGAAGAAGAGTACGCCGGCCAACAGCAGCAGCGCAGCAAACACCAGAATCAGCCCACGCGCAACGCCCGGCAGTCTTCGCCATGCTTTGGTCAGGGCAAAGCGCGGTTCTTTTTTGGGCTTTTTTCCCTTTGTCGCCTTGGCGTTCTGGGAAGCGGCATCCTGCCCGGCTGCCTTTCGCTTTGACGCTGCGTCACTGCTCTTTGACGCCGCGCGGCGGCCCGTCCTGCGATTGCCAAATAATTTCATGCGTTCAGTTCCTTTCGCAAATAGTCGCGCGCCTGCACGGTGTGCCGACCGAGCGGCTTTTTCTCGCGCTGCAGCTCGTCGATGGACTGTTCAAATCCTGCGAGCAGCGCGCGGTCGAGGTCCTGCATGGCCAGCGTGCGGATCGGCTCCACGCCGTCGAAGCTGCGGTTCGGCTCGATGTAGTCCGCCAGATAAATAATTTTCTCCAGCAGCGCCATGTCCGCCCGCCCGGTCGTATGCCAGAAGATCGCATCTGCCACAGCGTCATTTTCGCCGAAAATATGCCGTGCAACAGCGCTTCCTGTCTTGGCGTGGAGCAGCTTGTCATGCGTCTGTTCAAAATTATCGGTAATTATATCATATTTCCTGCACAAACGCAATTGATTCGCGCCATCAAGCGCTTTTGTCACATCGTGCAGAATGCCGGCGTGCGCCGCATCGACCGGATCAGCGCCCCAACGCTCCGCCAGGCGGACCGCCGTTTCACAGCAGCCGATCACATGCGCAACACGCTGCGGCTTGTGCAGCGACAGGCTGACCGTCCGCAGCTGCTCAAACGGAAGATGGGTCCAGTCCGCGCCATAGTGATACAGGCCATCCCGACGGATCAGCGCTGCCACTGCCGGCGGTACCAGCTCGTCGATGCAGCGGAACGCCGCCATCCGGCGCACCGTGGTCGATGACAGCTCGAGATAGCGATTGTCGAGGATGTGCACCCTTGCGCCAAACGCTGTCTCCAGCCGCCGCTTCTGCGCGAGCAGCGTCTCGTCCGGCACATGCTCGCGCCCGGCGAGTACGATATCCGCCAGGCGGCAGATCTCTTCGGGCCGCTTCCACTGGTGCAGCGACAGAAACATATCGGTTCCCATCATCAAAAGCAGCGTGTCTCCGGGATACTGCGCGGCCAGCTCAGCCAGCGAATCGGCCGTATAGCTCGGCCCCGGCCGCCGGAACTCCAGATCCGATACAGAAGCAAACGGCAGCGATTCAACCGCCGCAGCAACCAGCGCCAGGCGTGTCTGTGCGTCTGGTGTTCCGTCCGGCAGCTGTTTGTGCGGCGGGGACGCTGCGGGCAGAAACAGCACGTGGTCAAGCGCAAGCTTTTCCGCCGCCTCCTGCGCGGCCAGCAGATGGCCGAGATGGGGCGGGTTGAAGCTCCCGCCGTACACTCCGATTCTACCCATGGCGCACACCTCCAAAACACTCAGTCGATCCGGCCTACTGTCTGCTCAGCCGTTTTTCTCTTCCCTGCGTTTTCGTTTTTCAATGGCGGCCTCGATGGCCATCTGGCGGAAATAGGCGTCGCGTTTGAGGCGTTCGGCCTGCGCTTTTCTGCGGCGGGTCTGCACACCCTTGCGCACCGGGTTGACCTTTTTCGGCTTCGGTTTGCCCGGCGCCGGCTTCCGGCTCTTCCGGTAGAGCACGAATTTGCTCCCGACAACCTGGACACCGTCGGCGCCAAGCGCTTCACAGAGCAGATCGCTTGCCTCGCGCGGCGTCAGCATCGCCGTCTCAAGCACGCCGCACTTGATCAGCTCGCGCGCCGTCAGCGCGCTGTCTGCCTGTGCGATCACCGTGTCGGTGATCCCGCCTTTTCCAATGAGCAGGATCGTCTCAATCCCATTCGCCTGCGCGCGCAGGGCGGCGCGCTCCTTACTTGTCAGCATGCAAATACTCCTTCAACTGCTCCGCAAACCGGTCCAGTGCCCGGGCACGGTGGCTGATTTCATTTTTTCGCGCCGCACATAGCTCGGCAAACGTCTGCTGCTCCGGCTCGTACAAAAAAACCGGATCATAGGCAAAGCCGTTTTCACCCCGCGGCGCACGGGTGATGACGCCGGGGCACTCGCCGCGGGCACTGAGCAACGTCCCGTCCGGCATTGCGCAGGTGATAACTGAGACAAAGCGCGCCGTGCGCTGTCCGTCCGGCACCTCCTGCATTGCATCGAGCAGCAGCTGCGTGCGCGCCTCGTCCGAATCAAGCCCGCCGTAGCGCGCCGAATACACGCCCGGCGCGCCGCCGAGCGCGTCGACTTCCAGGCCGGAATCATCCGCAATGGCCGGCAGCCCGCTTGCGCGCAGAACAGCCGCCGCCTTGAGCGCGGAATTCTCCTCGAACGTCGTGCCGGTCTCCTCGACCTCCACGTCGACGCCGGCCTCGGCTTCACTGATCACCTCGCAGCCGAGGCGCTCCAGGATCTGCCGCATCTCGGCCAGCTTGGCCGCGTTTTTGCTCGCCAGCACCAGCTTCATGTCAGATCCCCCAGTACCCCACGCTGCAGTTCAGACAGCGCGGCATTGCCCTTTCGGCACAGCGCCAGAAGCGCAGCGTGTTCATCAAATGTGAACGGCCGGCCCTCGCCGGTCCCCTGCAGCTCGATCAACCGGCCGTCGCCGGTCATCACGCAGTTGAGGTCGACATCGGCATGCGAATCCTCCTCATAGCACAGATCGAGCAACGCCTCGCCGCCGACAATCCCGGCCGATATGCCGGAGACAAACGTCTCCACCGGCATTTGCGTGAGCCTGCCCTGTTTCCATCAGTGTCCGGCTGGCCAGCACCAGCGCAATGAAACCGCCTGTCACCGAAGCGGTGCGGGTCCCGCCGTCACCCTGCAGCACGTCGCAGTCGATCGTGATCTCCCGCTCGCCAAGTTTTTGCAGATCAACCGCCGAGCGGAGCGAGCGGCCGATCAGGCGCTGGATCTCCGCCGAGCGCGGCGCGAGCTTCAGCCGGCTGATGTCCCGGCGCGAGCGTTCGCGGTTTGCCCGCGGCAGCATCGCATATTCCGCCGTGATCCAGCCGCCGGAAAGCACATGCTTCGGCACGCGCTCTTCCACCGAGGCGTTGCACAGCACGATGGTATTGCCGCACTCGATCAGGCAGCTCCCCTCGGCAAATTTGGAAAAGCCCGTTGTGATTTTTACCGGGCGCAGCGCATCCGCGCTTCTTCCGTCTGTTCTCATGTTTTTCTCTCCCGTCAAATCAGCGCTTCCACGTATTCATATGCCTCAAACTGCATCAGGTCGTCCATGCCCTCGCCGACACCGATGAACTTCACCGGAATCTGCAGCTCTTTCGCCACAGCAATGACAATGCCGCCCTTGGCCGTGCCGTCCAGCTTGGTCAGCACCATACCGGTCACACCGGCGATCTGCTGAAACTGCCGCGCCTGTGCCAAACCGTTCTGCCCTGTCGTACCGTCAATGACCAGCAGAACCTCTTTGTCCGCGCCGGGCAGCTCGCGGTCAATGATGCGCGAGATCTTGCCCAGCTCGTTCATCAGGTTCTGCTTGTTGTGCAGCCGACCGGCCGTATCGCAGATGATGACGTCGGTGCCACGCGCCCGCGCGGCCGAAATGGCATCGTATACGACAGACGCGGGATCCGCGCCCTCGTCCTGGCGCACCAGATCAACGCCGGCGCGGCCGGCCCAGATTTCGAGCTGATCAGCCGCCGCAGCGCGAAACGTATCCGCTGCGCACAGCAGCACCTTTTTCCCTTTCTTGTGCAGCAGATTTGCAATCTTTCCAATCGACGTGGTCTTGCCCACGCCGTTGACGCCGATGACAAGGATCACCGACGGCTTTGTGCCAATTTTCAGCCGGCTGCCGCCGACGCACAGCATCCGTCCGAGAATATCGCGCAGCGCCTGCCGTGCCTGTTCGGGCTGCTTGAGGCGCTGTTCGCGCACCGTCTCGCGCAGCTGCTCGACCGCCTCCACCGCGGTTTCCGCACCGAGATCCGCAAGGATCAAACTCTCTTCGAGTTCATCGTAGAATGCATCGTCGAGCTGCGAAGCGGAAAATACGCTGCTGATGGAGTCGCGTGTCCGGGTCAGGCCGGACTTGATCTTGTCAAAAAAGCTCATGCTGTTTCTCCTTCTTCCTGGATTCCAAGCTGACTGGCCATCCGGTTCAGATCGATGGTCAGAATTTTCGAGACGCCCTGCTCCTGCATGGTGACGCCGTAGAGCACATCGGCTGCCTCTATCGTGCCGCGCCGGTGCGTAATGACAATGAACTGCGTTTTATCGCACAGGCTGCGCAGATAAGAGGCGTACATTGCAACGTTTCGGTCGTCGAGCGCCGCGTCGATCTCATCGAGCATGCAGAACGGCGTCGGCCGCACCTTCAGGATGGCAAAGTAGAGCGCAATGGCGACCAGCGCCTTTTCACCGCCGGAGAGCAGCGTGATGGATTTGAGCTGCTTGCCGGGCGGCTGCGCCTTGATCTCAATGCCGCAGTTCAGGATGTCCGATTCATCCTCAAGTTCAAGCCGCGCCGCGCCGCCGCCGAACAGCTCGGTGAACGTCTGTGCAAAGGCGGTGTTGATCCGGTCGAACTCTGTGCGGAAGATCTCCGTCATCTCGCTGACAATGTCGCGGATGATACTTTCGAGTCCGCGCTTGGCCGCGGTGACATCGTCGCGCTGACCGCTCAGGTAGGTATAGCGCTCATTGATGCGCTCAAACTCCTCGATCGCGCCGAGGTTGGGCGTGCCGAGCGCGGAGATTTTCCGCTTCAGCTCCGAGATGCGGCGATTGGCCGCCGCCGTGCTCTCGATCGGCTGGCGAACTGTCTGCGCTGTGGTGCGCGTCAGCTCGTAGGTGTCCCACAGGCGGTCGATGATCTGCTTCTCCTCCATCTCAGTCGCGCTCTTTTTCTGTTCAAGCCGCGCGCATTCGCGTTCCATCGTCAGCAGTTCCCGGTTCTGATCCTGCGTCTGCTTTTCCAGCGCCGTCTTGCGCGATTCTGCATCGGCGCTCGCCTGCGCGTCTGCCTGATACGTTTGACGAAGCTGGCTGGTCTGCTGTTCCAGCGACGCGATCTGCTGTTCCAGCGACGCGATCTGCTGGGCGAGCGACTCGTTTTCGGCAGTAAAGCGCTCGATCAGCGATTGCTTCTGCTGCCGGTCGCCCCGCATCGCCGCTTCCAGCGCGCGGAGCTGCTCCATCGCGCCGAGTGCCGTCTGCCGCTCTGCCTCGAGCGCAGCGGTCTGCATCCGGATGCGGCCGATCGTCTCGCTGACCGCCGCCGACTGCGCCTGCGCCTCGTCAAGCTGCTGCTGCAGCTGCTGCGTTTGGTCTGCAAGCGCATCGGCGCGCTCAGACTGTTCGCGAAGCTGTTCGTCCGCCGTCTGCGCACTTTTCCGGGCCTCGTCGGCGCGCCCGCGCAGCGACGCGAGTTCCTGCGCCGCACCGTCAATCGCATTCTGTGCGGCATCAACCAGCAGCTGGAACTGCCCCTCCTGTCCCTCCAGGCGGAGGACCTCATCCTCGCACAGGCGCTTGCGCCCCTCCGCCTCGGTGATCTCATATTCCACTTCCGCCGCCTGCCGCTCGGCCTCCTGCAGCGCCGTCTCAGCCGAGGCGCGCTCATCCGCAAGCTGCTGCGCACGGGCATTCAGGCGCTCGAGCTCATTGGCGCGCGACAGGATGCCCGCCGAGCGCGCGGCCGAGCCGCCGGTCATCGAACCGCCCGGATTGACGACCTGCCCGTCACGCGTCACGACACGGAACCGGTATCCATATTGTTTCGCAATGGCCGACGCGCTCTCGAGGTCCTCTGTGACCACAATGCGGCCAAGCAGATTCTGCACGATCTGCGCGTACTGCGAATCAAATTCCACCAGATTCACGGCAACACCGACAAAGCCGCGCTGCTGCTCGAGCCCGCGCTCCTCCAGACGGCGTCCGCGGATGGTCGAAAGCGGAAGAAATGTCGCGCGGCCGGCGTCGCGCCGTTTGAGCAGACCGATGGCTGCCCTTGCATCCGCGTCCGACCCGACAATAATATGCTGTGCCGCGGCGCCCAGCGCCGTCTCGATGGCAAGCGCATCGCGGTCGCTCGCCCGCAGCAGCTCGGAGACCGGTCCGTGCACGCCGCGCAGCGCGCCGCGCGACGCCTCCTGCATGACGACGCGCACCGCCTTGGAATAGCCCTCGTATGCGCGTGCCATTTCCTCAAACATCCGGATGCGGGAAGCAACGGTATCCGCCTCGATGCCGAGCTGCGTCGCTTTGGTGCGGAGCTGATCGCGCTTTTCCTCGCGCGAGCGCATCCGCAGGCGATAGCCGTCGATCTGGTTCTGTGCAGACTGCACCTGTTCCCGCGCCTGCTGCAGCGACGCGCGACAGGCCGAGAGCTGTTCCTCCGCCTCGCCGCGGCGGTGCTCCGCCTCGCCGGACTGTTCCTCGAGCGCGGCCGCGCGCGCCTCAAGCTCCTGCACCGAGGCCGTGAGCAGCACGGCGCGGCCACGTTGATCCGCAATGGCCGCCAGGAGCGCTGCATGCGCCGCATTCATCTCGAGCAGCGAGCGGCTGCGCGCGCCCGCCGCATCGGACAGACGGCCATCCTCTTCGAGCGCCGCAGCAAGCTCGTCCTGCAAGGCGGCAAGGTTCTGCGCGATTTCGTCCGCGCGCGCCTGGCTCTGTGCAATCTGCTCAGACAGGCCGCCGGTGCGGCCGTCGTGCTCCGCAAGCTCCTGCCGGATACGCTCGATGTTGGCGCTGTTGTGCTCGATCTGTGTGCGGGCAACAGCCACATCCCCCGCCATGCGCTGTGCGTCAGCCTCCTGTGCGGCGATCTGAGCGCGCAACGCCTCCTGCGCGGTGTCGCGGGCGCGCAGATCCTCTGCCGCCTGCTCGATCCCGCGATAGAGCGCATCGAGCTGCGCGTGCTCGCGCTGCAGCGCAAGCGACGCGGCCTGATAGTCTGCCTGTGTCTTCTCCGCCGTCTCGGCCAGGCGCGCAAGCGAATCGAGCCAGACCGTAACCTCCAGCCCGCGCAGCTCATCCCGGTAGAGCAGGAACTTCTTTGCGCGCTCGGCCTGTGTGCGAAGCGGATCGAGCTGCAGTTCCAGCTCGGCGATCTTGTCCCCGATGCGCACCAGATTCTCTGCCGTGACGGCCAGCTTCCGCTCCGTCTCCTCTTTGCGGTGACGGAACTTGGAGATGCCGGCCGCCTCCTCAAAAATTTCGCGCCGGTCCTGGCTTCTGACCGACAGGATCTCATCAATCCTGCCCTGGCCGATGTTTGAATATCCCTCCCGGCCCAGGCCGGTGTCCATAAACAGCTCGTTGATATCCTTCAGCCGGGCAGACTGCCGGTTGATATAGTATTCGCTGTCGCCGGAACGGAAATAACGGCGTGTCACCATCACCTCCGGCGCGTCGAGATCAAAAGCGTGATCCGTATTGTCGAGCACCAGAGAAACCTCTGCAAAGCCGAGCTGGCTGCGCCGTAGCGTACCGCCGAAGATGACATCCTCCATCTTCGCGCCGCGCAGCGCTTTCGTGCTCATCTCGCCCATGACCCAGCGGATCGCATCCGAGATATTCGATTTTCCGCTTCCGTTCGGTCCGACAATTGCCGTGATGTCGCTGTCGAACGACAGATAGGTCTTGTCCGGGAACGACTTGAATCCCTGGATCTCGAGCGCTTTCAGGTACATCAACACGCCTCTTTCTTCATTGCAGCCTTTTTCAATCCCCGCATTTTCGGGTTTTCAAACGCCTTGTCATGCAGCTGTGCACCGGATTCCGGCTGGACTGCGCATGCGGCGGGCTCTGTGCCTTGCCAATATAGCAGTTAATTTTACCACATCAAGCGCCTTTTTTCAAGATTGAAACAGCCCCTCCTTCGTCGGCGCCCCAGCGCAAAAAGCAGCCGGCGCATCCGCGATGCGCCGGCTCACTGCCCCGCCAGATCAAAGGAAAACAGTCCGTCTTCCTGGCTGAGCGTGCAATATAACGTCCCATTCTGAATCGCCAGAAGCATGATTGCATTTCGATACGGGTGCGGCCCCTGCCACTCTGTCAGATCCAGGCGGGTCCCGTCACGCTGCAGCGCAAACAGTCGGATGGCATTTGAGGCATTTGACGCACAGACCACATACTCTCCTGCATCCGCCATGGCAAGCACCTGAGAAAACCGCACTCCCGTATGCCGGATCTCGCTCTGGCGCGTGAACTGCTCAATGAAAAGAATTTCACCGCCGTTTGAATCCGCCAGATACAGGTTGCCGCCGCTCTCACACAGCACGGGGGGATCCGTATCATCCGAATAATATCGAAACAGATCCTTATGCCAGACCGTCTGATCCGCCGTATAGTCATAACAGGGCAAGCTACGTGCAGAACCGTCCCAGAGCAAAAGACGGCCTTCATATGCAGCCACAACCCGACCATGTATGCCAAGCTCCTGTTCTTCCGCATACGAATCCGTCACCATGGTCACTGTCCCGCCGTTCTCCTGCTGCAGAAATACGTTGCCTCGATCCACTGCGCAGATTCGCAGATATTCCTGTTCGAGCGCGTGGGTTGTCATATCTCCGGTTTCCGGATCATATGCACAGAGCGTTTCCGCATCGGACAAATAGAGAATGGATGCATCATCTTCGTTCCAGACCGCCTGTTCCCCGGGGAATTGCCGTACATAATGCTCCTGTCCATCCGCCCCTATGGTGTGTAAATCGTATTCCCTCGGGATACCAACGCTGCTCCTGGCGCGCAGGATCCACAATGCATCATCCGAAGCAAACAGCGCAGAGATGTAAAGCGGGTAGGCATTGTTCTCCGGCTCCTCCGCCGCGCTCGGCTCGTTTCCAGGACGGGAAAGCAGGAAGCCAATTCCCGCAGCAAGCAGCACGGCGGCCAGCAGAATGCCGCTCAGGAGCAGGCAGCGTCTTTTTCCACGCATGATCCGCACCTCCCGAAAGAATTGAGCCCCGCACAAGCGCGGGCGCCGGTCCGCCCGATTCTGATCCACATTTTAACACGTGCGCTTCGTTCCCGCAAGTGCAGGCACGCCGGGCAGGATTTTCCCCGCCCAGCGGATGCTGTGCGGACGGCCATCGGCGGTCATCCGGTCTGCTCGCTTTCCACTGCCGGTTGGT
>CAZGBU010000011.1:13780-31573 GCA_964523945.1 uncultured Oscillospiraceae bacterium | reverse complement strand
CCGCCCTCGAGGTAGACGTCAGCAGGGAAGTGCAGCTCTTCGCGCTCATCGAGCACGGCGGCATGTGTGGAGCCGGAGTCAAACCACACGTCCATGATGTCGGTTTCCTTGGAGAAATGCGTGTGGCCGCAGTGCGGGCATACAAAGCCCTCCGGTACCAGCTCGTCGGCTGCCTTTTCAAACCAGATGTTGGAGCCGTGCGCCCGGAACAGGTCGGAGACGCGCCGGATTGTCTCCGGGGTGACGATGTCCTTGCCGCACTGATCGCAGTAGAAGATCGGAATCGGCACGCCCCATTTGCGCTGCCGCGAGATGCACCAGTCGCTGCGCTCGGAAATCATGGCGGTCATGCGCTCTTTGCCCCAGGCGGGGTGCCAGGCGATGTCCTCGCAGCTGGCCACAGCGGCGTCCTTGATCGCGTCCACCGAGCAGAACCACTGCTCGGTGGCCCGGTAGATGATGGGGTTTTTGCAGCGCCAGCAGTGCGGATAGGAGTGCGTGATGTTCTCCTTGGCCAGTACAAAGCCGCCAGCCTCCAGATCGGCGACAACCATGTCGTTGCCCTTGGCGTAGAACTGCCCGTTGTAGCGCTCGTCGGTCATGACGCCCTTGGCATTGACCGGGACAGGGGTGCCGATGCTGGTCTTCCCGGCCTCGTCGTAGGCACGGCAGATGTTGAAGTCGTCGGCGCCGAAGCCGGGGGCGGTGTGAACGCAGGCGGTGCCGGCGTCGAGCGTGACGTGCTCGCCGCACAGGACGACGGAATCGCGGTCAAACAGCGGATGCCTTGCCTTCATCAGCTCGAACTCGCTGCCTTTCAGGGTGGCCAGCACGGTGCAGGCAGCATAGTCTAGGCCGGCGGCCTTGCACACGTTTTCCGCCAGCCCCTCGGCCAGGATATACACCTCCTCATTGGGGGCCTGGAGGAGCACATAGTCAAACTCCGGGTTGACGCAGATGGCCATATTGCCCGGGATGGTCCAGGGGGTGGTCGTCCAGATGACGAAGTAGATCCTGGACAGGTCAGCGTACTGGCCCAGCTTGCCCAAAGCGTCTCGGACGGGGAACTTGACAAAGATGGTGGTGCAGGGGTCGTCAGCGTATTCAATCTCGGCCTCAGCCAGAGCGGTCTGGTCAGCCGGGCACCAGTACACCGGCTTCATGCCCGTATAGATATAGCCCTTGGCGGCCATCGCGCCGAAGATCTCGATCTGCTTGGCCTCAAATTCGGGCTTCAGGGTCAAATACGGATTTTCCCAGTCGCCGATGACGCCGAGCCGCTGGAACTCGCTGCGCTGGATGTCAACAAAGTTCAGCGCGAAATCCCGGCACTTATCGCGGAATTCCGAGTCGGTCAGTTCGTCGCGTTTGATTTTCTTGTCCTTCAAAATGGCCGATTCAATGGGCAGACCGTGCGTGTCCCAGCCGGGGACGTAGGGTGCCTGGAAGCCGGTCATGTTCTTATAGCGGACGATGAAATCCTTCAAAATCTTGTTCAGCGCGGTGCCGATGTGGATGTGGCCATTGGCGTAGGGCGGGCCGTCATGGAGGACAAACTTGGGCTTGCCTTCATTCTTTTTCATCAGCTTGTGGTAGGTTTCCACCTCCCACTTGACGTTGAGCATGTCCGGCTCGCGCTTGGGCAGGCCTGCGCGCATCGGAAAGTCGGTCTGGGGGAGGTGGACGGTCTTGTTGTAGTCCATGGATCTTTCTCCTTTATTCTGATTCTGCAAAGCGGATTAACCAGTAAAAAACGGCGCCTTTGTCTTCCAATGAGAGACAAAGGCGCGCGAACCTCTGCGGTACCACTCTCGTTGCCGCGCGCAGCGCGGCCCCTCGATTTGTCCTGTAACGGGAACACCCGGCGGAGCCTACTGGGACATGCGCCCGTTCGGTCCGCAGCTCACAGGGGATCTTCCCCGGGCGGCTCCGCCGTTCTTGCAGCGATGGAACGGCTCTCTGCAGAAGCGAAACCCGGCTACTCTTCCTGGTCCTGGCCGATATGATCTGTACTTGTAGCGACGCTGCTCAGACAGTGGCGTCGTAGGGATTGTAATTCCGGCCGAATTTCAGGTCGGAAAACTTGGCGTTGGCCAGATCGGCCTCCGTAATCGGCTCCATCACGCGCGTGGCGGCGAGATCGTCAGGCTGTTCGCCGACGATGCGGCCGACCGACTGCTCAATCTCACGGGCAACCTCGCTCGGTGAGGGCGCCGCATCGGCTTCCTTCTCGAAATCATACGCCTGTTTCGGTGCGGCCGGCGCCGGCGCGCTGCGATCAAACTGCCGCAGCGTTTCGAGCGCATCGAGGTGCGTGCGCACCTGCTGCTCGATCTGGGCGATGAAATCCTGCGCAATCTGCCGCGCGCGGGTGACGCGGCCCTCGGCGTCGGCGATCTCGTGCTGGATGTTGGCCGTCTTGTTTTTGGCGGAACCCTCCGCGTCGGAAAGGATGCGGGCGCTCTTGCGCTCGGCCTCGGCGATCATCTCGTCGGACGTTTTCTGTGCGGCGAGGATGGCCTTTTTCATGCTCTCCTCCTGCGCGCGGTACTCCTCGAGCTTTTCGACCAGCACTTTCATCTTGCTTTTGAGCACGGAGTTCTCTTTGTACAGGGTGACATAGTCCTCGATCAGCGGTTCGAGGAATTCGTCGACCGACTGCATGTCATAGCCGCCGAAGACGGCTTTGACAAAGGTTTTTTCCTGCACTTCCTGCGGGGTAAACATGGCAGATCTTCCTTTCGTGGAACGGCCTTAGAAGTACATGCCGCTCGACTCGAGCTCGTCGATCAGATCACCGACGATATCGACGTTGTACGGCGTGATGATGTAGGTGCTCACCGCGACCTTTTTGATTTTCCCGTCAAGCGCATAGGCGCAGCCGGACAGGAAGTCGACCAGGCGGCGCGCGACGTCCTTGCTGGCGGTTTCCAGATTGAGCACAACGGCGTGCTTGTCGCGCAGATGCTCTGCGATGTCGGCCACGTTGTCAAAGCGGTCGGGCTTGACCAGAACGACCTGCAGCTGCGCGGTGGTGTTGATATTGACCACCTTGCCGCGGCGGTCAGAGCTCGAGCCGGTGCCGGCGTCAAGCCCGTCGAACACAGTGCTCGGCGAGGACTTCGGGACGGCGTTGCCGGTCGGCACGGCGTCGAAGTCGCCGTAGTCGTCGAAATCGTCCTCGTCGTCTTCCGCGTACGGACGGGCCAGCTTCTTCAGTTCATCCATAAAACCCATGGTATGGAGCCTCCTGTATCATAATCGAATCAATTCGGGGTCTGCGGGTCATGCGCGCGCGTAGGAGCGCGGGCCAAAGATTGCCGTGCCGATGCGGACCATGGTCGCGCCTTCGGCGATGGCGTCGGCGAAATCGCCGCTCATGCCCATAGAAAGGCAGTCTATGTTGTTATTATTATATTTTTTTGCCGTTATGTCAACATAAAGCTGATACATTTTCGCGAAATATCCCCGGTTTGCGCCGGATTCGGCGCTCACAGGGGGGATTGCCATCAGCCCGCGCAGGCACAGGTGCGGGAAATCGGCCATCCGGGCGGCAAATTCGTCGGCCTGTTCCGGCCGGATGCCGCTTTTTGCCTGCTCTCCGCCGATGTTGACCTCGAGCAGAATATCCTGCACCAGCCCTCTCTGTTCGGCCAGCCGCTCGAGCAGCTCGAGCAGTTCGAGCGAGTCGGCCGACTCGATCAGGTCGACGGCGCCGACGACCTGCCGCGCCTTGTTTTTCTGGAGGTGCCCGATGAAGTGCACCGGCGCGCCGTCGTACGCGCCGAGCGGCAGCTTCTGCAGCAGCTCCTGCACGCGGTTTTCGCCGCAGGCGTCCACACCGGCCGCGACGGCCTGGCGGACGGCATCGGCACCGTTCATTTTTGTCGCTGCGCACAGCCTGATGCTGTCCGGGTCGCGCCCGGCCCGGATGGCGGCCTCGGCCATCTGCGCGCGGACGGCTGCGACATTGTCTGCGATGCTCATGAAGTGCTCACCACCTTCCCGTCGTATAGATCCCGGGCGCTGACGATAATCTCGTCGCCCGGCCAGAGGTTGGAGGTGTCGGACTTATCCAGCTCGACGACATAGCTCTCGCCGTTGTCATAGAGGATGGTGACGGTTTTCCAGCGTGCGGTCGAGCCCTCGATGACATAGACGCCGGCCTCGCCCTCCTCGTTGAGCCGGATCGCATTCTTTGGCACGCGCAGCCCGGCATACGACGAGAACACGATGTCCGCGCTGACATGGCGCAGCAGTGTCACCTCCGACAGGTAGTGGCTGCATGAGAGCACAATGACGCATCGGCCGTCCGTATCCTCGCCGATGTGCGCAACGGTCATATCGATCTCATCGAGCAGATCCTGCGAGAACGTGACGGAGACGGTCTCGCCGACCCCGGTCAGCGCGGCATAGTCCGTCGGGATAATGGCGGCATAATACCATGTGTCGCCGGTGATGATCTTCCCGAAGACATGATCCGCCACCGGCTCGACAGACGCTTCAATCGACTCGAGCTGTGCGACGCTGAGCAGGCTGAGCTTGTCCGGGTCGAGCAGCGATTCAAAGCCGTCGGCCGTGCCGGAGAAATAGCCGGGCGAACTGGTTGTAATGATGCGCGTATCACTGCCGGTCTGACTGGTCAGGCTGGCAAGCTGTGATTCAATGGAGGCGACCTCTGATTGGATCTCAGCGAGGTCAGCGTCATCGGCATAGCGGCGCAGCACCATGCTCTTCAGGTCGCTCCCGGCCGCGGCGGCGCTGGTGAAGTCCCGCCGGTTGACATCGGCTGCTGCTGTGGTCAGTTCGCTCACGATGCTCGACTCGAGCGTGGAGATGTCAGAGAACACCAGGTCGGCGGAGTAGGCGTATTCCAGCTGCTCGAGCCGCGCAGTCAGCTCGTCAATCTCATCCTGGCGCTGCTGCGCGGAATCGTCGAGATAGCCGACGGCGACGGTCTGACCCGCGCCGACCTTTTCGCCCTCGCTGCGCGAGAGAACAGTGATTGGATAGCTTGAGGTCAGCAGCGTCTCGTGGCGCATCACATAGCCGGTCGTAAAGCACGCCTCGCCGGCCTCATATTCGATGGCGACAGAGGTGGTCAGCGGATCGTAAACGGCCTGGAACACCGCGTAGGCGATGTAGCACAGCACAGCGACGAAAAAAATTGCGGTGATGACGCGGATAAAAATTCTGCCCTGCTTCATGGGAACTCCTTATTCGGCGCAGGGCGATGGGTTCACTCTGCGCTCAGCGGGACCGGCTGCGCCGGCACAATGGTGGAAACGGCGTGCTTGTAGATGATCTGCTGCTTGCCGTCGGTGTCCAGACAGATCATGAAGTTGTCAAATGCGGTGATCACGCCGCGCAGCTGAAAGCCGTTGACCAGAAATACGGTCACAGCGGTATGGCCGCGGCGAACGTGGTTGAGGAACAGGTCCTGCAGGTTTTCTGTTTTTGTCATGGGTATTACCGTCCTTTCTGTAATACCCATATTCTACCATTCTTCCGGGCCGAACGCCGTCAGATACTGTCGGGCGTCAGCCAGCACAGCGCGAAAATCGCGCGTGGGCGTCAGCGTAATCCAGTGGATGGCCGGATTGCGGCGAAACCAGGTGCGCTGCCGTTTGGCATAGCGGCGTGAGCCAAGCTTAACGAGCCGGATGGCCTCGCCCATTGCAATTTCGCCGCGCAGCGCCGCAGCGGTTTCCTTGTAGCCGATGGCCTGCATCGCAGTGGCTGCGGGCGGGACGCCGCTTTGCAGCAGCGCCGCGACCTCGTCCGCCAGTCCGGCCTGAAACATTGCGTCGACGCGCCGGTCAATGCGCGCATACAGATCGGCGCGGTCGGCAAAGTCCAGCCCAAGCCAGAGCGGATGGTACTTCGGCGGCGTCTCGCGCGTGCGCCGGTCGTGCTCGGTCATGGTGACGCCGGTTTCCTCGAAGATCTCCAGCGCGCGGATGATCCGCCGGCGGTCGGACGGGTGGAGCGCGGCCGCACGTGCCGGGTCGACGGCGGCCAGACGCACCAGCAGCGGTTCAATGCCGGCCGTTTCGGCCTCGCGCTCGAGCGCCTCACGCCGGCCGGTGCGCGGATAGGGGGCGAACACGCGCCCGGCGATCAGGCTGTCGACATACAGTCCCGTGCCGCCGGCGATGACGGCGACGCGCCCGCGCGCGAGAATGTCCTGCACACACGCGTCCGCCAGCTCGACGTAGCGGCCGACGGAGAAGTCCTCACGCGGATCGATCAGGCCGATCATATGGTGCGGAACGCCGCGCATATCGGCCGCCGTCGGCGCGGCGGTGCCGATTGTCATACCGCGGTAGAGCTGCATCGAGTCACACGAGACAACCTCGCCGCCCAACTCCAGACAGAGCGCAGCGGCCAGATCCGTTTTTCCGGTGGCTGTCGGACCGACGACACAGATGATACGGTCCATGGTACCTCCTCACGCGCGGCCAAACTGCCGCTCAAGCTGCGGTTTTGTCAGCGTGATACAGACCGGCCGGCCGTGCGGACAGTATTTGATGTCGTCGCGCGAGAACACCTCCTGCACGAGTGCGGCGATCTCCTCCGGCTGTGTGACCCAGTTGGCCTTGATCGCCGACTTGCAGGCGATGGTGTGCAGCAGATTGTCGCGCTGCGCTTCTGCCGGCAGCGCGCGGCCCTCGAGCAGCGCTGCGGCGAACGCCGAAAGCGCGCCGGCGGCGTCTGCGCAGTCGATGTCCAATGGGATCTGGCGGATGAGCACGCTTCCGTCGCCAAAGTCCTCGACCTCGAAGCCATACTCGGCAAGCAGATCGGTGCTTTGCAGCACAGCAGCTGCCTCCTCGCGGTCGAGCTCGGCCGCGACAGGCTCGAGCAGCACCTGGGGCATGACGCTGCGCGGCTGCGCCTTCAGCTTTTCAAAGAGGATGCGCTCGTGCGCTGCGTGCTTGTCGAGAAACAGCACGTCCTCGCCCTGTTCAACAATGACGTAGGTGCGCAGCACCTCGCCGACGATACGATACGGCTGCGTCGGGACCGGCAGCTCGGTCTGTTCCGGCTCCTGCTCCGGCTGCGGCCTGGCTGGCGCGGGTTCCGGCGCCGGCGGTTCCGCCGGGCGCGATGCCCCGGCGGCCGGAGCCGGCCCTGCCGGGGTCAGGACCGTCTCGTGGACGCTTGGCTGCGGTTCGAGTTCGCTCGGCCAGGCCGGCACCGCAGTCTGAAACGATGTCTGCGCGCGCGGCGCAAGCACGGCACGGCGCACGCGCTCGTCCGGTGTGACGCGCTGCGCAGATGCAAACTGCGCAGCGAGCGCGCGGTAGGTCTGTGCATCCATTGTGCGCGGCACGGCATGGGCCTGCCCGGCGGGTGCGGCAGCCGGCCGGGCCGGCTCGCGGAGCTTCATCTCCGGCCTGCCCGGCGTCTGGCTGAGCGCGCCGAGCACGCCGTAGTGGACACAGTCGAACGCCTCGCGTTCCGACAGGAACTTGACCTCGGTCTTGGCCGGATGGACGTTGACGTCCACCCGGTCGGCCGGCAGCGTGATGTGCAGGACACAGGCCGGGAACCGTCCCTGCATCATCTGGTTGCGGTAGGCCTCCTCCAGTGCGGCCGAGAGCAGCTTGGAGCGGACATAGCGCCCATTGACGAAAAAGTGCTGATAGTTGCGGTTGCCGCGCGTGGCGGTCGGCCGGGTGACGAAGCCGCTGACGGCGGTCTGCTCCCACCGGCTGTCCACCGGCACCATCTCCGCGGCGCTCTGGCGGCCGAGCGCGGCGTAGACCGCGCTCATCAGCGCGCCGTCGCCGGCGGTGGAGAGCGCCTCGGCGCCGTCGCGCAGGAAGCGGAATGCGATATCCGGCCGGGCAAGCGCCTGACGCTGCACGACGGAAAAGCACGCTGCACCTTCGGCACTGTCGCGCTTCATGAATTTCATGCGTGCCGGTGTATTGTAGAACAGCTCGCGGACAATGATGGTTGTCCCGGGCGGGCAGCCCGCCGGCGCGTGCTCTGTGACCACGCCGGCTTCCAGATGGAGCGACGTGCCGGCCGGAGCGCCGGGGCAGCAGGTCAGAAGATCAATTTTTGAAACGGCGGCAATGGCCGCAAGCGCCTCGCCGCGGAAGCCCAGCGTGCCGATGGCGTTCAGATCCTCGGCGCGGCGGAGCTTGCTTGTCGCATGGCGCAGAAATGCGGTCGGCGCGTCCTCGTCGGACATGCCGCAGCCGTCGTCGGTTACGCGCAGGAAGGTCATGCCGCCGTTCTGGATCTCGACGGTGATCGACTTCGCGCCGGCGTCAATGGCGTTTTCAACCAGCTCCTTGACAACGGACGCGGGGCGCTCGACGACCTCGCCGGCGGCAATCAGGTCGGCGACGTGCTGCGGAAGCTGTGCGATCAGGGACATTGCGGAACTCCTTTCCGGGTCAGCTGATGGTGATGCCCATCAGGCCGAGCGGGACGGCGTTGACAGCGGCGTGCAGCAGGATGGCCGCCCAGATGTTCGACGCTTTCTCATAGGTCCAGCCGAGCGCAACGCCGGCCGGCAGATACTGAATCGCGCTCAGCGCGATGGTGCCGGCCGAGACATGGCCGACATACTGCCACACATGGATGGCAGCAAATGCAACAATGGAAACGATATAGGCCCAGACGCGGCTTTTGCGCGCGATCGAGCCGAAGATCAGCCCGCGCATCAGCGTCTCCTCTACGATCGGGGCAAAGACGACAGTGAACACGACCATCGCGCCGTAGTGCGCCGAGGCGAGTGTGGATACCGACTCGTTGTTGGGGTTGGCAAGCTCCGGGAACAGCCAGCTGTACAGCAGCCCAAGCAGGAACATCGCGGCATAGTAGAGCACAAAGCCCAGGATCAGCGCCTGTATGAACGGCCAGAATTTTTTGCCGATCCGGCACAGCGAGGTCCACAGAAAGCGGTGGAAGATCAGCACAATGACGACCAGATTCACACAGAAATAGACGGCGTTGAACCGGAAGCCGTCCGCCTGCCAGCCGAACCAGCCGAACAGAAACGACAGCAGCAGCGACAGCAGCACGACGTAGAACGGCAGGTAGACCCAGCCGAGCACGCGCTCGTATTTGGTCATGGGACAGCCCATGTCATAGCGCTTCATTCGCGCGCCTCCTTTACAGCATCTGCTTGAGCTCGTAGAGTATGTTCATGGCTTCAATGGGCGTGAGCGTTTCGACGGCAATGGAGGCGAGCCGCTCGCGCAGTGCGCTTTCGCCGAGCGTGTCGAGCGAGATCTGATCGTCCGGCGCGCCGGGTGCGGCGGTGTATTCCATCGCGCCGTGCGCTTCCAGCTCGGCCAGCAGCGCCCGGGCGCGCGCGACGACTTTCTCCGGCAGGCCGGCAAGCCGTGCGACCTCGACGCCGTAGCTGCGGTCGGCCGCGCCGGACACGATGCGCCGCAGGAAAATCATGTCGCCCTGGCGCTTTTTAACGGCAATGTTGAAGTTTTTGACGCCGGGCAGTTCCTGCTCGAGCACAGTCAGCTCGTGATAGTGCGTGGCGAACAGCGTCTTTGCACCCAGCCTTTTCGGGTCGGCCGCATATTCGAGCACTGCGCGCGCGATGGCCATGCCGTCGTAGGTCGATGTGCCGCGGCCGATCTCGTCGAGAATCAGCAGACTCTGCGGCGTCGCATTTTTCAGAATATCCGCCACTTCCGTCATCTCGACCATAAACGTCGACTGTCCGGCCGCGAGATCGTCCGACGCGCCGATGCGCGTAAAAATACGGTCGACAATGCCGATCTCGGCCGATTTGGCCGGGACAAACGAGCCGATCTGCGCCATCAGCACGATCAGCGCAACCTGCCGCATGTAGGTGGATTTGCCGGCCATGTTCGGGCCGGTGATGATCGAAACCTGGTTGCCCTCGGCGCCGAGAACCGTGTCGTTCGGCACAAACAGCGACCCCTTGAGCATCTGCTCAACGACCGGATGACGCCCTTCGCGGATGATAATACGCCCGGATACGTTGATCTCCGGCCGGCAGTAGTTCTGCCGCGCCGCAACCTCGGCCAGAGAGGCGAGCGCGTCGAGCGTCGCGATGGCCGAGGCCGTCTGCCGCACGCGGCTGCTCGCCGCGCTGAGCGTTGCGCGCAGATCACAGAACAGCTCGTATTCCAGCGCGGTGATGCGGTCTTTTGCGGTCAGAATGGTGTTCTCCAGCTCCTTGAGCTCCGGCGTGATGTAGCGCTCGCTGCCGGTGAGCGTCTGCTTGCGGATGTAATCGTCCGGCACCTGGCCGGTGTAGGACTTTGATACCTCTATATAATAGCCAAATACGCGGTTATAGCCAACCTTGAGCTTCGGGATGCCGGTGCGTTCTTTTTCGCGCGTCTCCACCGCGGTCAGGCTGCCCTTGCCGCCGGACATGATCTCGTGCAGCCGGTCGAGCTCATCGCTGTAGCCGGTGCGGATCATACCGCCCTCGCGGACAGTGAACGGCGGTTCGTCGACAACGGCGCGGTCAATGAGCGCTTTCAGGTCGGCCAGCTCGTCAATCCGGTCGAAGAGTTCGCGCAGCAGCGGCGATTGCGCCGCGGCAAGCTGCGCACGGATCGCCGGCAGCGGCTCTGCGCCGGCAGCGAGCGAGACAAGGTCGCGGCAGTTGGCCGTGCCGGCGATCAGCCGGCCCATGATGCGCTCCAGGTCGGTCACGCTGCGCAGCAGCTCGACCAGCTCGCCGCGCATCACCGTACCCTTGACCAGTTCATCCACCGCGCCAAGCCGCCGGCCGATTGCGGCCGGGCTGAGCAGCGGCCGCTCGAGCCAGGCACGCAGCATGCGCCCGCCCATCGACGTGCGCGTGCGGTCGAGCACCCACAAAAGAGTGCCGCGTTTTTCCTTGGCCCGCATCGTCTCAGTCAGCTCGAGATTGCGCCGCGCCGTGAGATCCAGCTCCATGAACCGGCCGGAGACATAGTATTCCAGCGTGCGGATGTGGCCGAGGTCGGATTTCTGCGCTGCGCGCAGATGCGCAAGCAGCGCGCCGGCCGCCTGGCGGACGACGGCGCAGTCTGCCTGCCCCAGCGGTTCGGGCAGCGTGCCAAGCTGGTCGATCAAAACGGCTTCCGCCTGCTCAAATTCCGTATCCGTTCCGATGGCGTGGCAGCATGCAAGCCGGCCGGAGAGCACATCTTCGAGCGCCTCAAGCGCGGCGGCGGACGGACTGAGCAGCACCTCGGCCGGCGCGAAGCGGCCCAGCTCGTTGATTGCCTGCTCGAGCGCGTTTTCGCCGCGGGTCTGTGTGGCCATCAGTGCGCCGGTGGAAACGTCGCACAGCGCCAGCCCAAACCGGCCGTCAGCCTCGCAGACGCAGGCAAAATAGTTGTTGCGTCCCTCCTCGAGCATCGAGCTTTCGGTGACGGTGCCGGGCGTGGCGATGCGCACAATGTCGCGCTTGACCAGTCCCTTGGCCAGCGCGGGATCTTCCATCTGCTCACAGATGGCGACCTTATAGCCCTTGGCGACAAGGCGGGCGATGTAGCTCTCCGACGAATGGTACGGCACGCCGCACATCGGGATGCGGTCTTCCGCGTCCTTCGAACGGTCGCGCGTGGTGAGCGTCAGATCCAGCTCTTTGGAGGCGAGTTTTGCGTCCTCGGCGAACATCTCGTAGAAATCGCCGAGCCGAAAGAAAAGGATACAGTCCTTGTTCTGCTCCTTGATCTCCAGATATTGCTTCGTCATCGGGGTGAGTTCAGCCAATGTGGATGCCTCCTTCTGCCGGCCTCAGGCCGGTTCGCCGACCAGCGACCAGGTGCCGGCCTGCGTGATGCGGATGGGACGGAATGTGCCGATCAGTTCGTCCGGCCCGTCCAGGCGGACCAGGCGGCCGCCGCCTGTGCGGGCGGTGAGATGCGCGCCCTCGCGGCCGTCGATCAGGCAGCGCTGCACTGTGCCGACATAGGCCTGGTGGCGCGCTTCGGAGATCTGATTCTGTGCCTCAACCAGCCGGTCAAACCGCGCCTGTTTCTGATCGCGCGTGAACGGATCAGGCAGCTTGGCCGCCGGTGTGCCGACCCGGGGAGAGTAGAGAAACGTGAACAGCGCATCGTAGCGCACCTGCTCAATCAGGCGCATGGTGTCTTCGAATTCCTCGTCCGTCTCGCCGGGGAAACCGACGATGACGTCGCTGGTCAGCACAAGGTCCGGCATAGCGCGCCGCGCGCGCTCGACCAGATCCAGATACTGCGCGGCAGTATAGCAGCGGTTCATCGCGCGCAGCACGCGGTCGTTTCCCGCCTGGAACGGCAGATGCAGATGTTTTGCAATCTTGTCGTTCGCGGCCATCGTGCCGAACAGCTTCTGCGATGCGTCTTTCGGGTGCGAGGTCATAAAGCGCACGACGAATTCGCCGTCGATCGCGGCGACCGCAGCAAGCAGGTCTGCAAAGTCGACGCCGAGCCCAAGATCTCTGCCGTAGGAGTTGACGTTCTGGCCAAGCAGCGTGATGTCCTTATACCCGGCCGCGACCATCTGCCGTGCCTCGGCCAGCACATCCTCCGGCCGGCGGGAGCGTTCGCGCCCGCGAACATATGGAACGATGCAGTAGCTGCAGAAATTGTTGCACCCATACATGACCGACAGCCAGCCCTTGAGCGCGTTGGCGCGCACGACGGGAATGCCCTCCGCGATGGAGCCAGGTTCGTCCGCCACGGCGAACTGCCGGTCACCGGAGAGCAGCGAGCGGTACAGCAGCTCCGGAAACTGCCAGAGGTGATGGGTGGAGAACACGCAGTCGACGTGGCGGTAGCTCTGCCGGATGCGCTCGACGACGTGCGCCTGCCCCATCATGCACCCGCACAGAAAAATGCGCTGCGATGGGTGGCGGCGCTTGGTGTGCACGAGCGCGCCGACGTTGCCGAACACACGCTGCTCGGCGTGCTCGCGCACGGCACAGGTGTTGATGACGATGAGGTCGGCACCCTCTTCGGTATCGGTGAATACATAACCGCTCTCGCGCAGCATCCCGCGGATCCGCTCGGAGTCGGCCTCGTTCTGCTGGCAGCCGTAGGTGTCGACAAAGGCGGCCGGCACGTCGCCGCGCCGCGCCCAGTATGCTCTGATTTTCTCACAGAACTCCGACTGCGCGGCGAGCTGCGCAGGGGAGATCACGGTGGTTTTCTGTTCCAAGATTCATCCTCCAGACCCGGGGTCATTTTAATAAAATATTCTACCATTTTCGCCCGGAGATTGCAACAGCCGCCGGCGGGATTTTGTGCTGGCGTTTGTGCAGCGGCCATGTTATACTGGAAGCAGATTCCCAAAAGAGAAAGGAGCGCTTCCATGCAGGATCGAATTGTATGCAATCTGAGCCGGATGACCGAACAGGTCGGCGGACACTACGAGCGGCGCCTGGCGCCGAACGGCCAGATGATTGACATGCCCATCTGGGATAAGGGGTGCTATGAGCGGGCACTGGCGCAGCTTTCCGCCTGGCGTGACCATCCGGAGAACCGCTACTATCTGACCGACGTGCCGGCAACATGGCTGGTCATTGCGCTGATCAAGGCGCTTGAGCCGTGCCGCGTGGGCTATCTGTATATGCGCGAGGACGGCGTCGATGTCGACATGTGCCGCCTTGCGCGCGGCACCAGACCGAAAGAGGAGAATTACGACGTCGTTTTTGCAATCGAGGACGACGGCGAGAATCTCTACATCAATATGAACACCGACCGTCCGGTCGACGACATCGAGGCGAACGGCGGGCCGCACACCTTTGACATCGCAAACCTGCCGAAGGTCGTGATCCCGGCGCTGCCCGCGGGGCGGCACATCTTCATGCACGCCAAGGGGCGTTTCTGCGTGATGGATGTAATCGCATGGAACTATCTCGAGGACGCGAAGAGTTTCTCCATCGCCTGCCACGACGACGACTATACCTGCTGCTACACCACGCAGCCGGACGTCATCGCCATTGGCGATGTCACAAAGCGCACGCGCGAAAATCCGCTCTGATCCGCTTCTGTGCAAAACGGGCGCCCGCAGGGTCGCCCGTTTTTTGCGGCTGAAAATCATTTGCATTATACGGGATTTCGTCGTAGAATAAGAAAAGATTCTGCTGGGGCAAGGGGAGAGAGAAATGAATCACGTCAAACGGCTGGCACTCTATTTCGCGGGAATGGTGCTGCTGGCGCTCGGCATCGTGCTCAACACCAAGACAGATCTCGGTGTCTCCCCGCTTGTCGCGGTGGCCTACTGTGTGGCAGAGCTGCGCGGGTTCTCGTTTGCCAATACTGCAATGGTGGTCTATCTGCTCTATTTCGTGATGGAAGCGGTGCTGAAAGGGCGCTCGCTGAAGTGGTTTGATTTTCTGCAGGTGCCGTTCTGCTTTGTGTTCACACGCTGTATGAACCTGTTCTCTGCCGCGCTGCCGACGGCCGAGTCCATCCCGCTGCGCGTGGTGATGCTTGTCCTGGCAATCGTCTGTACCGGCTTCGGCGCGGCAATCATGGTGGCGATGCGGCTGATCCCCAACCCGGCCGACGGGCTGGTGCAGGCGCTCGGTGAGCGCATCGGCCGTAGCATGGGCTTTGCCAAAAACCTGTTCGACGCGGTGAGCGTTTGCATCACGCTGGCCATTGGACTGATTGCGGCCGGCCGGCTGATCGGCATCGGCATCGGCACGGTCTGCGCCGTACTCGGTACCGGACGCGCAGTGGCCGCGTGCAACCATTTCTTCGGCGCGCCGATGGCGCGCATGCTGGCGGCGGCGCCGATTCGCGCGCTGGGCGAGACGGCGCAGGAGGATCCGGCGCCGCAGCCGGAAAATCGGTAAAAGGTTGAAATGCCGGGCGTGCTGCCGGCGATGTTTTGTTGACATCGCGCCGCTCGTGCGGTAAAATAAAGCGGACTGTAAGTACACAACGGAAAGGAATGCTTCTCCGCAGCGGAGAAGGCAATGATATGATCGATTTTAAGGAAGTGTCTCTGGAAGACCGGCAATGGGCCGAGCCGCTCCTGTATGCCGCCGGTACGCGTGGCTGCGAGATGACGTTTGTCGTGCTCTATGCCTGGCAGAAAGCGTATGGCATCCGTATCGCGCGCATGGGTGATTTTGTGCTCGGTCAGATGTGCGGCCCGCACGGGACCAATTATCTCTATCCGGTCGGCAGCGGCGCGCTGCAGCCGGTGATCGAGGCGCTGCGCGCCGACGCATATGAGCGCGGCGTGCCGTTCCGGCTGATTTGTGTGACGCCGGAGATGATCGATGTACTCGAATCGCTGTTCCCCGGCCGGTTCGCTTACCAGGCCGACCGCGACAGCTATGACTATGTCTATGGCGTGGACAAGCTGGCCGACCTGGCCGGTAAGAAGATGCAGGCCAAGCGCAACCACATCAACCGCTTTGTCGAGAACCATCCCGACTGGGAGGCGGTGCCCGTCACGCCGGATAATCTGGCCGAGTGCCAGGCGATCGAGCGGCAGTGGCAGGCCGCCGCCGCAGCCGAGACGGAGCGCAGCAGCGAGGAAGAGCACGATCAGAAAGACGAGGATGTCGCGCTGTACACGGCGATGCGTGATTTTGTTCCGCTCGGGCTGGAGGGCATCCTGATCCGGGCGGGCGGGCAGCCGGTGGCGTTCGCGCTCGGCCGCCGTGTGAGCGAGGAGAGCTATAATGTCCACTTTGAAAAGGCGGATGCATCAATCCAGGGCAGCTATGCCATCGTCAACCGTGAATACGCCCGCTGGATCCGGGAAACCTATCCAGCGGTCCGCTGGATCAACCGCGAAGACGATATGGGTGTCGAGGGCCTGCGCAAAGCAAAGGAGTCGTACCATCCCGATTTCCTGATTGAAAAGCACACGGCCATCTGGCAGGGCTGAGCTGCCGCCGCGCCCATGCGGGCGCGGCGTGTATTCTATCCATTTCAGGGGAAGGAGGTGCGCCCATGGCGCATATGAGACTGTCCCGGCCGGAGGATGTGCCGCGCGAGCGTGAGCTGTGGCGGATGTCGTTCGGCGATGACTGGGCGTATATCGACACCTATTTTGACCACACGCATAACCCGGACTGGGCAGTGGTGCTTGAGGACGACGACGGCGTCGTGCAGACGATGCTCATCGGCTTCCCGGTGGCGCTTTCGCTGCCGGGCGAGGCGGCAATCCCGGCCATCTATTATTATGCGCTTGGCACCGACCCGGCTGTGCGCCGCCGCGGCTACGGCCGTGCGCTGTTCCGCTTTGCCGAACAGACGTTCGGCGGCGCGGTGCGGCCGGTGATGACGCTGCTGCCTGGCGAACCGTCGCTGTACAATTTCTTTCTGACCATCGGCTATGACGACCGTAATTTCTCGATCCGGCAGCTTGCCTGCGCGGCGGATGCGCTGCCGGCGTCGTCCGGCCCGGTGCGCCCGGCCCAGGCGGACGAGTACAACGCGCTGCGCGAGCGGTATCTCGCCGGCGGCGCGCACCTGACGTTTTCGGACGTGTATGTGAGCCACCAGAAGCGGGTCGCCCGGTTGTACGGTGGCGAGCTGCTGTGCTTTCAGACTGCCGGCGGCGACGGCTGCGCCAGTGTGGAATACGCGCCGGACGGCACGCTGCTCGTCAAGGAGCTGCTCGTTCCGGCCGGACAGACGGAGGCGGCACTCGCCGCGGTCATCGGGGCGTATCCCGCCGCTTCGCTGCTGGCCAACCTGCCGAACCAGCCGGGCTTTGATCCGCTTGGCAGCGTGGCGCCATACGGCGTGACGCACTGGCTTGACGATGCGCTTGCGCAGCGCCTGGCCGGAAAAAAAGACGTCTATCTCGGCCTGGCGCTCGACTGAGCGCGGCCCGATCATCCAGGAGGAGCACCCATGTCCATTGAAGCAGTCAGATCCTATCTTGAACCGTTTGGCCTGAGCGGCCGCATGCAGGAGTTTCCGATCAGCTCGGCCACGGTGGAGCTGGCGGCACAGGCGCTCGGCGTCGAGGGCAGGCGCATTGCCAAGACGCTCTCGTTTCAGCTGCCGGAGTACGTCGCGCTTGTAGTTGCTGCGGGCGACGCGAAAGTCGACAATCATAAGTTCAAAGAGCAGTTCCATACCAAGGCGAAGATGCTTGCGCCGAACGAGGCGGAGGCACTGACCGGTCACGCCGTCGGCGGTGTGTGCCCGTTTGCGGTGCGCGATGGCGTGCAGGTCTATCTCGATGCGTCGCTGCGCCGGTTTGAGACGGTGTTTCCCGCCTGCGGCAGCGCCAATTCTGCCATTGAGCTGACGATCCCGGAGCTGGAGCGGGCCGCCGACCACTTTGCCGGCTGGATCGACGTGTGCAAGGGCTGGGAACCGACCGAAGCATGACCAGGGCCGCAATGCGCTTGCATTGCGGCCTTTTTCAAAACAGGGAGGAAGAACGATGATGAAGCGGTTTGGAGCCGTGTGCCTGATTCTGGCGGCGCTGCTGCAGTCGCTGGGCTGCGGGCAGGCGCCGGCTGCGGCGGCGGATGCCACTGGGGAGCGGAGCGCGCTGGTCGACGGCTACGAGGATGTGCCGGCCGACAGCGTATTTGCCGAAAATGTGCATACGGCGCATGCGCTCGGCCTGATGGTTGGGCAGACAGAGACGTGGTTCGGGCTGAAATCCAATCTGTCGCGCCTGGCGGCGCTGATTCTAGCCTGCCGTGTCAACAGCCTGTATGTCTACGGTGCGGATCGGACAGAGACGACGGGCGGCGGCGCGCTGCTGGCGAATTGCCTGGATTATGCGGCGGCGCATGGCATCGATGCGAGCCTGCCCGACTGGACGGGCGCGGTTACCCGTGCGGAGATGGCCGTGCTGCTCGGC
>CAZGBU010000011.1:0-13680 GCA_964523945.1 uncultured Oscillospiraceae bacterium | reverse complement strand
CGTGCTGCTCGGCGGCGATTCCGGCGGCACGTTCCGGCCCGACGCGCCGATCACGCGCGGCGCAGCCAGCGCCATTGCCACGCGCCTGGCGGACAGCTCACTGCGCAAAAGCTTCACCCTCTACCGCACGGAACAGACGGCGCGGTCCCTGGCGGGCGGCACGCTGACCGAGCGGACGGCCGTGATCGGCAACGGCGACCGCGTGATCTTCGGATCGCTGACCGGTGCGGCTGCGTCCGGTGCGGCGGTGGCGGAATTCACCGTCTCCGGCGGCACGCTGCGCGCATACAACAACGGCGGTTGGGAGCAGGCTGAGCTCGGCGCAGGCGGCGAGGGCATCTATTCCGGCACGATGTTTGTGCTCGACGCGGCGGACGGTACGTCGTATATGGCCTATGCGCCGCAGTCGTGGGAGCTGCTGCAGAACGGCTCGCGCCGGTATCTGGAGGACGAAAACGGCGTGCTGCGCGTCACGCGCAGCACAGACGGCTTCACCGTCTCGCTCCTGGCGGGGCGTGCCCCGGCCGGTGTCCACGCGGACTATGCCGTGGTCATGGCATGCGCGCGTCTGATTGACTGGGACCGCGCCAACAGCGCGGCGCTCTGGGGCGGCTATACCAACAGCGGCTCGGGCCGCTGGTGCTTTGACGGCTATTACTGGCCGTCGCCCACGACGTATGTGCCGAGTGGGGAGAACGTCTACTACCAGATGCAGGCCGCATATCTGTGCCGCAGTTTCCTGGCGCTGACCAATTATGACCGGCTGGCGTATGATCTGGCGCTGTGTACGGTTGACGTGATGATCGACCGGCAGAATTCCCATGGCTTTTTCCCGACCACAGCCGGCAGCACCTGGCTGTCCGGCGACTATGGCATCGGTCCCGGATTTTATGATACGCGGTTCAACACGGATCTGGTTGAGATGATCCTCGATGCGGCGGAGATCTATGGCCTGCCGCGCTTTGCCGAATCGCTTGAGCGCTATATTGCGTTCTACCGGGACTACAGCGCCGCACACCATACGACAACCCGCTCCGGCGGATGGCTGGTCTGGGACTACTACAATCCGTCCGGCGGCCGGCAGACGCATACGTCGCTCAACCACCAGCTGGCCGAGGCGCTGCTGCTGTACCACCTTTCCGACTGGTCGGGTGACGCGTCGCTTGCGGCGCTGGGAGACCAGATGGTGCTGGCCATCGAGGATACCGAGGAGCAGTGGGTGCGTTATGATTCCAATCTGCACTATGCCGTCTATCCCGATGGCAGCTATGGCGGAACCGATTATCCGTATCTGACGTACAATGACCTGTCTGCAGTCCAGGAATATTTGGAAGACACGCGCGGTACGCGCAATGCATCATTTGACCGGCTGATGTACTGTAAAAAGGTCTGGATGGATGCCAATGGCGTCACGGAGTACAAAAAATAAAATCCAAAACCGGCCCCGGCGCGCAGATTGGGCGCGCCGGGGCCGGTTTTCTCGTTTTTGCTGGAACAAAACGGCGCAGCCGCCGTCAGAAAGACAGATGGCCGCGCCGGGCGGTCCAAAGGAGGTCGCAGGATGAAAAGGAAAAATTGGATGGCGTGGCTGCTGGTGCTTTCGCTGCTGGCGGCATTGACCGGCTGTGCCGGCCGGAATGAAGATCCTCCGGCAGAGGCACCGGTGGATACGGATCTGCAGGACGAAACGCCGGATAACGAAACGCCGGAGGAACCAGACGCGGGAGCGGCAGATGATCCGGCGCAGCCGCAGGACACGGACGCCGGAGAAGCAATGCCGGCGGCCGAGGCGGTGCTGACGGGCACGCTGGCCGACGTCTCCGACACGACGCTTCTGCTGGCCGGTGCGGGCGCGAACGACCTGTACACACTGGGCACCGGGCTCCCGGTCTATGATGCAGACGGCAATCCCACTGAGGAAGCGCCCGCTGCGGGGCAGCAGGTCGCTGTCGGCTATTCGGGCGCTGTCATGGAGACATACCCGGCGCAGCTCGGCGGCGCGGTATATCTCCAGCTCCTGTCGGAGCCGGACGACCGCATCGGGCTGTATCTCACAGCGCTGGACGATCTGTGGAACACCGACACCGCGCTCAACGACGATACGACCTATCTGGCGTTCGACCTGTCCGGTGCGGCAAATTTGACCGAAGGTGAAAAGAGCGCGCTCGTCTGGCAGGCTGCGGGCACATATGGCAAGGAGCCGCTGACCGGTTCGTTTGACGAGCTGTGTGAGCAGGGCTATATTGACCGGGAGGCGCTCTATTTTGACAACGGGCTGCTGATCGAGCTGACGGTGACCGAAGAGGGTGAGGACACGTTCACCTTTGATCTGACCAAGTGGCGCAGCGGTCTCGGCGCTTACTTTTTCAGTGGCTGCACGGCGCAGCGCACTGGGGATGGATGGACGTACGAGGTTGGCGCGGAGATGATCTCCTAGAGGAACCGCCCCGGGCGCGGCTGGATCAGCCGGTGCCCGGGGCGCAGTTTTGTTCAGGTGCGCCGGTAGATACAGTCACCGCGCCGCCAGGTCTGTTCGACGCGTACTGCGCGCAGCTCGTCCGGCGCGATGTCGAGCGGATTGCGGTCCAAAACGGCAAAATCGGCGTACAGCCCGGGCGCAATGCGCCCTTTTTTCGTTTCTTCGCCATACTGCCATGCGGCCGTTTCCGTGACGGCGCGCAGCGCGTCGAGGACCGGGACCGCCTCCTGCGCGCCGAGCGTCACGCCGCTTCGCGTCTGGCGGCAGACGGCGCACCAGACCGTTTCAAACATGTCCGGTTCGATCACGGGCGTGTCCTGGTGGAACGTGAACGGCAGCCCGGCGCGCATGGCCGAGCCGGCCGGACTGATCAACGCGGCGCGCGAAGCACCGAAGTTGCGGATATGCGTGTCGCCCCAGTGATAGACGTGCGCAACAAAAAACGAGACGATCACACCGAGCGCAGCGGCCTGTTCGATCTGATCGAGGCCGAGCAGCTGGCCGTGGATGAGCACCGGGCGCAGCTCGTGCAGGATTGGACTGCGCGCCGGCGTTCCATCGGGTGTGCCTGCGATCAGCGCCCGCGTCGGCGCAAGCGCGTCCGGTGCGGGATAGGCGACCAGATCGAGGGTCAAAAGCCCGCCGCGCAGCAGCAGTTCCAGCGCCGGCAGCATCTCCCGCGCGACCAGTCCCTCCTGCACAGTGGTGATGTCGTACGAGGCATATTTCGCCAGTGCGCGCCCATACGCCCCGCGCAGCTGCTCCGCCAGCACGGGCGGGATCTGCTTCAGAAAGTGGAAGAAGGCGTTCTCCTCGAGATAACCGGTCGGTTCGCCGTCGCGCACTTCGATGCGGCCACCCTCGGGCACGGGTGTTTCGGCTGTGATGCCGAGCGCGCACAGCGCGGCGGTGTTCATCAGTCCGGTGTGGCCGGATTTGTGGTGGATGACAAGCGGATTGTCCGGCGCGGCGGCGTCGAGCTCCGCGCGCGTGGGGTGGCGGCCGCCCGGCATCCGGTCACCGTCGTAGCCGCGCGCCGCGACCCATTCGCCCGGCCGGATATGGGACTCGCGCAGGTAGCTGCGGATGCGGAAGCGCAGAGCCTCCGGCGAGGTGGCGCCCTCCACGTCAATCTGAAGCAGGCCATAGGCCACCTGTGTCAGATGGCTGTGCGCATCGATCAGCGCAGGCATCAGCGTGCGGCCGTCCAGATTCACCCGCTGCGCGCCCGGCGCGGCGATACGGAGCGCGCCCGCGTCGCCGACTGCCGTGATTCTGCCGCCGTCGACCAGCACGGCGGTGCCGGCTGCGAGCGGTTCCGGCGCCAGGATCGGGCCGCCGTAAAACAGAGTCTGCATGGGAATGCCTCCTTTTCCCGGTTAGTATGACCGGCTGGCTGTATTTGATCGCATGTGCCGCCTCTTTTTGCGATGCAAAAGCATAGCAAAATTGGCCATGTGCCGCTTTCGGCGGCACGGCCATGAAATGAAAAGCGTGTGGGCCGGGACGGCCCACATGCGCAAAAGCTTCATGCGCCCTGGCTTTTCCCTGTGTTCGTGGTGCGCCCGCGGCGCATGAAGCTTTATGCAGTGGGAAAAACGCCGGGGGCCTGACGGCCTCCGGCGGTAATTATCGGTATTCGATCGGCAGGCCCTTGACCAGAAGCGGGTTGATCTCCAGCCGGACCATGTCGCCCACGGCGACGTTCGGCACGCCGGTGACATTGATGCAGGTGTGCAGCATGCCGATGTGGCCAAGCACGCGGCAGCGCCGGCCGCCAACTGTCACATAGATCGCTTTGCGCGTCAGCATCGCCTTGAGGTTTGCGAGCATCCCGCGCACACAGTCACGCACGCGCCAGAGATCGCGGCCTTTTTCCGCGCCAAAGCCATGGAAATAGCCGATGCTGACGATCGCGACATGGGTAGGGCGCTTTGCTTTCCACGCGGCGCCGTAGCCGGTTGTAAAGCCTTTTTGCAGCCAGCGCAGCTCTTCGATCGGCGCTTCACACCAGCCGACCGGCTGAAAGCCGAGCTTCGAGCGGAAGCTCAGCCGCCCGAGCAGCGCCGAGCCGATGCGCACGCCGTCCATTTTCAAATCGGGGTAGCGCAGCAACGCCGAGGAGTTACAGCAGTGCGCCTGCCCGGTTTCACAGCCGGCGGCATGCAGCCGGCTGAGCACGCTGCGGAATGATTCGTACTGTGCGCGCGTGGCCTTTTCATTGCTGAATGCCGAGTGGAAATGCGTGTATACCCCGGTTACGGCGATGGAATTCATGCACTGATAGACGTTCACAATCTGGTTGGTCTGCGTCGGCAGGAAGCCATATCGCCCCATGCCGCTATCCACCTCGATGTGGACCTCGGCGACGGTGCCGCGCCGGCCGGCAAGCGCATTGAGTGCCCCGGCCTGCTCGATGGAACCGACGCAGAGGATCACGTCGAGGTCGAGCAGCGCCTCCAGCTCGTCCGGGTCGGCAGTCGGACGGAGCATCAGAATGCGTTCCTCGGTCAGCCCGGCCTCGCGCAGTGCCTGTGCCTCAGCCACCTCCGTGACGGCGAACGACCGGATGCCCTCTGCGCGCAGCGTTTTGGCGAACGCGGCGCAGCCCAGACCATAGCCGTCCCCCTTGACGACGCCCCAGATCTCCGCATCGCCGGCCAACTCCCGGACGATGCGGACGTTGTTGGCAAGCGCTGACCGCTCCACGACATACGCTTTCATCCCAGTCACCTCAGATTCTTTTTATTTTCCGCGGTTTTTGATGAGATAAACCCGTTTTCGCAGCTCTTTGAACACGTTTGTGCCGTGCTCGACGGCGAAGTAGACCGGCCGGTTCAGCACCAGATCCATCTCGCCGATGAATTCGACAAAGTCGCCGGAGAAGCCCTTTTTGAATTTGTAAAGCCCATAGAGCGGATTGTCCTCGGACAGGTCACCCGAGACGCCGCGGAAATCATAGATCCGGCAGCCGAGCTCGACCGCCCACTGGATCATGGACCACTGGAGCAGATAGTTCGGCATCAGGTTGCGGTGTTCGTTGGACGACGCACCATACAAATACCAGACCTTGTCGCCATAGTGGATGGCCAGCGTACCGGCAATGGGCTCGCCGTCGATATAGGCCATATACAGCCGGGCATGAGAGCCGAGGTTGTCCAGCATGTCCGCAAAATACTGCGGCTGGCGGGTGACAAAGCCGTCGCGCACGCCGGTGGTCAGCATCAGTGCTGCAAATGCCGGCACAGCCTCTTTCCCCTCAATTTTCACTTCAACGCCCTTGCGGATCGCAAGGCGGATGTTGTAGCGCGTTTTCTGGTGGAACGCAGCCATCAGCTCGTCGCAGCTTTTGCCCTCGATGTTCAGCCGGAACACATAGCGCGGCTGGATCGCCTCAAAGTTTTTGCCGCCTTCTTTGAGCCGGAAGCCGAGCGAGCGCATCACCGCATCGAACGTGCGGTCGCTCGACGGGACGTCCGGATCGAGCTTGATAACGTAGGAGTGGTACTCTTTGGCCAGCGCTTTCAGGCCGCGCAGCAGCTCGGCAATTGTCTCGCGGTCGTGCACGTCGCACACCGGCGCGCGGCAGCCGTACATCAGTGTGAACGGCGTGCCTGGCACTTTGCGGATGAGCACGGCCATGGCGCCGCAGATTGCCCCGTCTTCGCCGCGGACGGCGACAGCTTCCCACTTCCAGCTCGGCTTCTGCTTTGCCCACAGCACGCTCTGGGCAAAGTGGCCCTTTGGATGATGCTGGACAAATGCCTCGTATTCCGGAATGGTTGCTTCCGTAATTCGTTCGTACATCGGTCAGTCTCCCGCCTGTCAGTTTCAGTCTCTCCTATGCAGTGTAGCACATCCGGACCTGTTTTGCAATGCGTGGAAATCAATATCTGGTATGAAAAAAGGAAATAAATAACAACTTGTGGTGGAATTGCGCCCTGTTTCGCGCAGTTTCGCATCCCGTGGGCGATACAATCGGGTCAGGAGGGCGAAGACGATGCCGAAAAACAAGAACAAAAGCTACATAGAGACTGGCCGCGTGTGTTATCTGCCGGTCGAGCAGATCCGGCCGAATCCGACGCAGCCGCGGCGCGTATTTGATCAGGAGGCGCTGCGCGAGCTGTCCGAGAGCATCCGCCAGTACGGGGTGATCCAGCCGCTTTCCGTACGCCGGCGCGCGGACGGATATGAACTGGTCGCAGGGGAGCGGCGGCTGCGTGCGGCGAAGCTGGCCGGGCTGACGGAGGTGCCCTGCCTGCTGCTCGCGGTGGATGAGGAGCAGTCGGGCCTGATCGCGCTGGTGGAGAACCTGCAGCGCAGGGATCTGGATTTTATTGAGGAGGCGGAGGGGCTGGCGCGGCTGATGCGGCTGTATGGCCTGTCGCAGGAGCAGGCGGCCGCGCGCGTCGGCAAGAGCCAGTCCGCCGTGGCCAACAAGCTGCGGCTGCTGCGCCATTCACCGGCGGTGCTGCAGATGCTCCGCGAAAACCATCTGTCGGAGCGCCACGCACGCGCGCTGCTGCGCCTGCCGGGGGAGCAGCAGCGGCTTGACGCGCTCGCAGAGATCGTCCGTCGCGGCATGAATGTTGCGCAGACGGAGCAGTACATTGAGCGGCTGCTCGAGCAGAAGCAGCCGGCGCCGCGCAAAGCGATGCCCGGGTTCCGGCTGCGGGACGTGCGGCTGTTCCTCAACACGATCGACCACAACCTGTCGCTGATCCGCGATGCCGGCATCGACGCGGAACTCGGCCGCGAGGAGGACGACAACGAGATCGTCCTGACCATTCGGATTCCCAAGGCCGTGCGTGAGACGGCCAATTCATAAATTTTACCGACCCGCCGCATTCCGACAGACATTGCACGCGCGGGGCGGTATGATGGGCATACAGCTTATCCAATGACGAGCACACTTCCGATCCCGGCGCGCCCGCCCCGGCCGGCGTGCCCATCCCACAACCTGACTGGCCCGCTGCCGCATCTGCGGCACGGGCGCTTTTTTTGTTCGCGGCGCGGCGCTGCTGCTTGTACTTTCCCCGTGCGTGCCGTATAATGACACGAAAGCCGGCGCAGCCGGCCAGACGCACAGAAAGGAACAAGAACATGAAACCTGTGATACTGGCCGACAGTGCTGCTGACATCGCGCCTGGCAGCAGCGGGGACCTGCGCGTGCTGCCAATGCAGATTTTTTTTGGCGACGAGGAATACCTTGATACGGTCACGCTCAGCCGCACCGACTTCTACCGGAAGCTGATCGAGACCAGCACGCTGCCAACGACAAGCCAGCTCACGCCCTTTGTGTTCGAGCGCGCGTTTGCCGCAGCGGCAGAGGAGGGGCGGCCGGTCATCTGCATCACGATCTCGCAGAAGCTCTCCGGCACCTATCAGAGCGCCCTGATGGCTGCACGGGACTACCCCCGGCCAGGTGTTTCTGGTTGACAGCGCGTCCGTTACCATCGGCGAGCGAATCCTGGTCGAGTACGCGCTGCGACTGGTGAATCAGGGATTGGAGGCCGGTGCGCTCGTTGAGGAGCTAGAGCGCGTCAAAGGGCAGATCTGCCTGATCGCACTGCTCGATACGCTCGAATACCTGAAGGCCGGCGGACGCATTTCCCGCACGGTTGCGCTGGCCGGCGGATTGCTGAACATCAAGCCGGTCGTCTCGCTCAGCAGCGGCGAGGTTATGCTCGTCGGAAAGGCGCGTGGCTCAAAAAATGGCGGCAATTTGCTGCGTGAGCTGATCGCGTCGCGCGGCGGCGTCGACTTCAGCCTGCCGTTCTGCCTGGGGTATACCGGTCTGGACGATACTGTGCTCCGCAAATACATCGAGGACAACGCGGATCTCTGGCAGGGCAGGGTGGAGCAGCTCCCGATTGCAATGGTTGGCGGCACCATCGGTACGCACGTCGGTCCCGGCGTGATCGCCGTGGCGTTCTTTGCGCCGGAGTAATTATAAACGGGGACGGCGCGGCCGTCCCCGTTTTGCATTTATGATTCTTCCGGCCGGACGGTTGGTGCGTCCGGCGCTTCCGCAGGTTCTGCCGACGCCGCCTCTTCCGCTGGCCGGGCCGGTGCTCCCGGCCCGAGCAGCAGCGCCGCATTGGTCAAAAACCACAGCGCCAGACCGTCATAGGTCAGACAATCGGACAGGCCGCCGTCGGCAATGGAAATGCCGCAGAACACCACTGCAGTCAGACACCAGAATGTTGTGCGCGCCCGCCGTCCGCGGTCGAAGCAGTAACCGGCCAGATGATAGCTGGCGCTCATCGCCGCGAGCATCGCGAACAGGTTGAAGCAGTAGTCAAGGATGACCGGGTCGGAGCTCCAGCGGCTCTTAAAGTCCACAATCAGCCGGACAACGAGAAAGAAAAACGGAATCAGGTACAGCACCGTCATCGGCTTTGCACCTTTCAGCCGCCCCGCAGCCGACAGAAACACGCACATGGCGCCGAGAATGCCGAGAAAACCAAGCAGCACAGCCGGCATGGCGCCGCCGACGGTGCGCACAGCGGAAAAAACGTCCGCCGCAGAGCCGGCGAGCAGCAGCGCCGCGCTCAGTGCGCTGACGCAAAACGCGGCCCGTCCCGGCGGAAATGCACGCGCGAAGGCCTCGCGTTTCGGCAGTGCGCCGCACGCCAGGCCGAGCAGCAGCACCGCCATCCCGGCGAGAATGCACAGCGCGATGGTCAGGCCGCTGCCGGACAGCGGCAGCCCGTGCTCGTCAAACCCGTGTGCCAGCATGAGCCGGCGCAGCACAAAGCCCGCGCAGGCGAGTGCCAGCGCGGCAATAAGCAAGAAAGTTGTTCCGAATTTCCGTTTCAAGTCTGATCCCATCCCGAGCGCCGGCGCCCTGCGCCGGGGTTTTTCGTCTATTATATCACAATCAGCGGCAATTGAAAGCAGGAACTTCCACACCAGATGGAAAAAGTTGCGCCCGCTCCCTTGGATCGGCCGGGATTCCGTCGAAAATCCGCTTGTCAGACGCTATGGGAACATGTTATAATGAACCCGTTCAATCGGATGCTGCGCCGGAGCGGCGCGGCTTTGTAAAGGAGTTACAAAAATGGGCAAAGTTTCTCTGACAGTCAACGGAACGCAGATCACGGCCGAGGCGGGCCAGTCTGTGCTCGACGCCGCGCTGGCGGCGGGGATCTACATACCACACCTGTGCTCCCATCCCGACCTGCCGGCCGCCGGCGGCTGCAAGCTGTGCGTAGTGGAGATCGCCGGGATGGAAAAACCCGTCTGCTCCTGTACGACAGAGGTGGAAGAGGGTATGGTCGTCACCACCAAATCTGCCCAGCTGGAAAACCTGCGCAAGGTGGCGCTCGAGCTGATCATGGCCGGTCACCCGCACGACTGCACGGGCTGTAAGGCGTTCGGCGACTGCGAGCTGCAGGCCATGTGGCAGTATCTTGGCGTGCTGCACACCCGCATGGCGGATACCTATGCCGACAAGAAGACCAACCGCATTTCGACCGGCAACACCATCGTCATCCGCGAAAACGAGCGCTGCATCCAGTGCGGCCGCTGCGTGCGCGTGTGCAACAACGTCCGCGGCGTTGGCGCGATCGACTTTCAAAAGAAGGGCGCCGAGACATACGTCGGCACGCCGGATGATCTGCCGCTCAACTCGACCGACTGCCGTTTCTGCTCGGCCTGCGTCGAGGTCTGCCCGACCGGCGCGCTGATCGACCAGGAGGGCGTCTACCGCACCGACCTGCCGAAGGAGGAGGCGCTCATCCCGTGCTCGGCCGAGTGCCCGGCGCACACCGATATCCCCGAGTACATCCGCCTGATTGGCGAGGGCAACTGCACCGACGCCGTCGCGGTCATCCGCGAGAAGCTGCCGTTCCCGCACGCGCTCGGCCTGGTCTGCAACAACCGCTGTGAAACCGGCTGCAAGCGCGGCAAGCTCAACTCGCCGCTGTCCATCCGCAACCTCAAGCGCTATGCGGTCGAACATGACGAGACGCAGGCGTGGAAGGAGAAGTACATCGCCTGCGCGCCCGCAACCGGCAAGAAGGTCGCCGTCATCGGCGCCGGCATCTGCGGACTGACCGCCGCATATTACCTGCGCAAAAAAGGCCACGACGTCACCGTCTTTGAGATGAAGAAGATCCCGGGCGGCCACATGACCTCGGGTATGCCGGAATACCGAATCCCGACCAAGGACGTGCTCGCGGAGGTCGCGATTATCGAACAGGCCGGCGTGAAGATTGTCTGCGATACGAAGATTGAAAATGCCGCAGAGCTGAAAAAGGACTACGATGCGGTGCTCGTCGCCATCGGTACGTCCGTGGGCAAGAAGCTCAGCTACCTGCCCGGCGCGGATTTCAACCGTGTCTATACTGCGCTCGATATTCTGCAGGCCAACCGCCTCGGCCTGGAGATCGACCTCGGTCAGACCGTCAATATCATCGGCGGTGGCAACGTCGCGTTCGACGTCGCCTGTACGCTGATCCGCATGGGCAAGACCGTCAACGTGGTCTGCCTGGAAAAAGACGCATCCCAGGCCAGCCCGGATGAGCGCGATCCGGCGCTCGAAGAGGGTGTGAATCTGTACGACTCGCACTCGAATGAGGCCATCCTCGGCACACCCGAGTGTGTCACCGGCCTGCAGGTGCACAAGATCGAGAGCTTTTACTTTGATCCCGAGACCCGGGCGCTGGTCGAGAACCCGATCCCGGATTCGACCTATGTCATCCCGTGCGATTCGATCGTCTTTGCTGCCGGCCAGGTCACCGGCCTGACGGCGGATTTTGGACTGGAACTCAACCGATTTGGCTATCCGATCGATCCGGCTACCGGCGCGAGCGGCTACCGCACAAGTGTTGAGGGCGTGTTTACTGCCGGCGACGTGATCACCGGCACCAAGTTCCTGATCGACGCGCTCGCTGGTGGCCGCGAGGTCGCTTCGCTGATGGATCAGTACCTCGGCGGCGACGGCAATATCGACGAGGAGCTCTACGAACGCCATCATGATCCGCACATCGGCACAATCGAGGGCTTTGCAACGCTGCTGCGCCAGGAGATGGCGATCAAGCCGGTCGACGAGCGCAAGACGAACTTTGAGCCGATCTACGCAGGGCTGAGTGTGGAGCAGGCCGGCTGCGAAGCGGAGCGCTGCCTGCAGTGCGACCTGCGCTGCGATCTGCAGACGGTCAAAAACTTCAACGCCTACGCGCAGAATTAAGGGAGGGGAACCACATGATTGACAAAAATCTGCTTGCAGAGAGAAAGGCGGCCTGTGAAGACCGCGCGAAAAAACTCCCTGCCCTGGAGCGTGCGCAGAATAAGCCTGAGGGCGCGTGTGCTGTCGACTGGGCGCGGAAGCTCGCGTCCGAATGCCGGCTGGAGGCGTGCGGCAAGTCTGTCCCCTGCCGCGAGGGCTTCTGGCAGCTTGAGGAGCTGCTGACCTATCTCACGACCGGCAAGGCCGAGGACGAGTCGATCCTCGAGACCATCCGCGACATCCTCGATATGATGATCGTCACCGGCTGTGACTACACTGCCGGCACTGCAAAACTCATCCGCGCGTCGATGGACACCTATGCCGATGAATATGAGGCACATGTGCGCCGCCGCTGCCCGGCGCTTGTCTGCCCGGCCTATTGCAATCTGTACATTGATCCGGCCGTGTGCAGCGGCTGCGGCGCGTGCAAACAGCTCGCGCCCGCGGCAGTTGACGGCGGCGAGGGCATGATCCACATCATCAAAAACGATGCGGAACTGAAGACGCCGGAATTCATTGGCTGCTGCCCGGTCGGCGCAATCAAAAAGTATGCCGGCCCCGTCAAGCCGCGCGTGCCGGAGACGCCGATCCCGGTCGGCACGTTCGGCGAGGTGGCGGGCGGCCGCAGAAGCCGCCGCCGCGGCTGATCCGCGCATCCTGAATTGGTTCAAACGCCGTCCGGCTCCTGCCGGGCGGCGTTTTTGTCCATCCTGCGATAAAATCGGGAAAACCTGTTGATTCGCAACCGAATTGATGGTATAGTTTTCATTAGGCGCTATGACACCGGATTGGCGCCGCCGCGCCATCCGCGCACGATTTAGGAGGGATAAAAGCAATGAACAAACCGTTGGCCGACTATGTCAAGCTGCCGGAGCTCGACGAGTACAAGGAGTGGTTCCAGGATTTCGCGGACCTCTACCGTGAAGACGGTATTCTGCAGGTCACCTGGAAGACGAAAAACCTGCCGATGCACCACAGCGGCATGTCGCACCGCGCGATGAGCCAGCTGACCCGCGTGATCTCGATGGACTGGAAAAACGAGATCATCATCTATACGCACATTGGCGACAGCTGGATGACCGAGTCTGATCCGAACGGCTGGGAGACGTACTCCAAGCTCCCGACCGAGCGCTTCCAGCACCAGTATTTTGACGACACCAACCTGATCAAGAACATGGTGTTTGATCTGGACGTCCCGACGATCGGCGCGATTCCCGGCCCTGGCTTCCATTGGGATTCGGCGATGCTGTGCGATGTGACGATCGCTTCGGAAGACACCTGGATGGAGGTGCCCCACGCCCACGGCGGCCTGGTGCCCGGCGACGGCATGGGCCTGATGGCGCAGCATTTCTTCGGCACCAAGCGCGGCAACTACTACATGATGACCGCCCGCCAGTGGACGGCGCAGCAGATGCTCGACTGGGGCATGGTCTCTGAGGTCGTGCCGAAGGGCAAGGTCATGGACCGCGCCTGGGAGATCGCCCGGATGTGGAAGACGATGCCGTATGAGAACCGCACCATCATGTCCAACCTGGCCAAGCGCCCGCTCAAGAAGCTGTTTGTCGAGGATCTGAAGCTGCACACCGTCTCCGAGCAGTACGGTTCCCTGCTCCGCATTGCCGCGGGCGATCTGGGCGACCAGAACTCCGCGCAGCAGGACGAGAAGTACATTTCCCGGACGAACGACTGGCGTTACACGCATCCGTGGATGCAGCAGCCGCCCACGCGCTATACCTGGGGCGTGTTCCGCACCGAGCCGATCGAGTGGTTCAAGAAGGTCGAGGCCGGCGAGGCGACCAACCCGCACGAGCCAAAGCCGCGTGAGCCGTACCGCCCGAAAAAAGCCTGAATCTGCATAAAAACGCCGCCGGCTGAATTTCAGCCGGCGGCGTATTTTGCCTGGATGCCGCGCCCGCCCCGGGACAGCGGGGCGGGCGGCGGTGTCACCCGGCACGGTTTTTGCGCC
>CAZGBU010000010.1:11059-32877 GCA_964523945.1 uncultured Oscillospiraceae bacterium | reverse complement strand
GCGTGCAATCATTTCAAAACACAAAAAACAGGCCCGTACAGCAGTACGGGCCTGTTCATTCAGATGGCCGCAAGCCGCGCTGCGGCTCACGTTTTTTTCACAAAGCGCTCACCGCACTTCGGGCAGCGGATGCTGATCTTTCCCTTTCCCTTCGGGACACGGACACGCTGGCGGCACTTCGGACAGGCAAAATAGCGGTGATCGCGGTCTTTCAGCCGGCGAAACACGCCGAGGAACGCCGCATTTTCCCGCCGCCGCTTTTCCACGTTGCGGGAGAACATCCGGAAAATTGTCCAAAGAAACGGCACATAGGCCAGCACGCCCAGCCACATCTGCCCGGTCAGCGAAGCGATCAGGTTCAGTACCAGGCCAAGCACCAGCAGCACCCAGCAGAGCTGATCCGCACCGGCCCGCCCACTCATAAAGCGCTGGAGCGAATAACCGATTCTGCGAAACATGTTATCATCACCATCCATATTATACAATCTGCTTCGCAGTTTACAACTCCGCCGCGGAAAAGTTCACAGTTTGTTTACGGATTTTCAGCGGATTCCGTGCGCAGAATCAGAATCGGCAGATCCGGCCGGTTGAACAGCCGCTGCATTAGCCCGGCGCTGCCCAGCCCGCGGCTGACAAACATCTGGGTGTTCCCTTGCCGGTACAACCCCGCCGTATAGTCCGGCAGCAGCGACCGGTCTGTCCCCAACAGGCCGCCAAGCAGCGGCAGGCGGATCACGCCGCCGTGCCCGTGCCCGCTCAGCACAAGCGGCACGTCCAACGCCGCCCACTGGGCGATCTCGTCGTTGCGGTGCGCAAGCATGACAACCACCGCACCGGGCTGCTGCGCGCGGATCTCCTGCATCAGTTCCTGCGGCGTTTTCATGTCATACGGCCCGTTTGGGTCGTGCACGCCGGCCAGAATCAGACGCGCATCCCCGCGCTCGAGCACAGTATACGCATTTGCGAGTACCAGCACCCCGGCCTGCTCAAGCGACTCCATCAGCGCTCTGGCCGCACCGCTGGCCCATTCATGGTTTCCCGTCACATACGCGACCGGTGCAATCGCCGTCATCTGCTCTGCCAGCACGGCCGCTGCAGCAAGTTCATCGGCGTCATCAATCCAGTCGCCGCACACGGCAATCAGGTCGGGACTGGCATCGCGGAGTGCCGCAAGCAAACGCGCGTTTCCGCTGCCAAACGTCTTGCCGTGCAGATCCGCCACCAGGGCGATCCGGAAGCCGCCGAACGCCGCCGGCAGCCCGTCAAGCGCGATCTGCGTCTGCTCCGAGGCAATTGTATTGCTCTCAAACCAGGCAAACCAGATGAGCGCCGGCACGAGCAGCCCCGCCAGCACCCGTCTCCACAGCCGTTTCATCTCATCCCTCCCGCGCCGAGTATACCACCGCCGTTGGGAAAAAGCGGTCGCCTGCGCGCGGTCAGTTCGCAAGCAGCTTTGCGCGGATCTGTTCGAACGTTCCGTCTGTCACACCGCACGCGCGCAGGAATGCTGTCACGCTGCCGTAGCGGGCCGTCATCGTATCGATCAGCGTCAGCATCGCCGCGGCCGGCGTGTGGAAAAATGCGTCGTCCGCTGTGTGATCCGCCACATTCGGGTGCACCCGCACCAGTCCGGCGCGCAGCCGCTCGTAAACCGGCTGCAAAAACAGCTCGCTGACGCAGTAGTCTGCGGCAATATCCTCGCGCGGGACGCCCGCAATTGAGAGCAGATAGCAGGTGAGCAGCCCGGTGCGGTCCTTGCCGGTCGTACAGTGGTAAAGCACTGCACCGGATGCGTCTGCAAGCGTTTCCAGGACCCTGGCCGCCCAGTCACGGCTCTGTTCGGCCATCTCACAGTACAGCCGGCCCCAGTCGAATCGCGCACCCGGCTGCGGCGCCGGCCGCTTCGGCTTCGCGCCGTAAACCGCAGCTTCACTGAAAAGCGGCAGATGCACATATGTGGCGGCGTCTTTCAGGCTGCTTGGGCGGGCCCGCGACTCATCGGTGCTGCGCAGATCTACCGTACAGCGCACGCCGTACGCCAAAATCGCTTCGACGTCCTCGTGCGGCAGCTCACACGGCGCTTCGCTACGCACAAACACCCCGAAGCGCGTGCAACCGCCGTCCGCCGTCGGGAATCCGCCCAGATCCCGCGCATTGTGCAGGCCGTGCAGCATCAGCCGTCTTGTCCGTTGCATTTTGCTTCCCTCCTGCTGTATGATACGGCTATCTTACCATTTGAACTGCCCAAATTGCAATGCGTATCTGCATTTTCACCAAATTCGTCAATTTCTCATTGTGAAAAGCGATGGAATTTGATATAATACTCGAAAAAGAAAAATGATATTCTGGATGTGCATTAAAATTGAAATACGGAACCTGGAATGTGTCCGACTATGACGCCGGCGCTGCGCAGCAGCTCTGCGCGGCCGGCGTCAGTCCGCTTACCGCATGTGTTCTGTGCAGCCGTGGATATGATACGCCGGAGAAGGCGCTTTCATTTCTGACCTCCGACGAGCCGCTGCACGAACCAATGTTGCTGCAGGGCATAGCGCAGGCCGCCGCGCGCGTACGTACCGCCATGGACCGCGGCGAGACGATCGCCGTCTATGGCGATTACGACGTGGACGGCATCACCGCAACCTGCCTGTTGACTGACTTCCTCCGGCGTGCCGGCGCACGGTGCGTCAGCTACATCCCCGGCCGCATCGAGGAAGGATACGGCCTGAATGAGACAGCCATCCGCCAGCTTAGCGACGCAGGCGTCAGCCTGATCGTCACCGTCGACTGCGGCATCACTGCCATGGTCGAGGCCGAGCTGTGCACCAGCCTCGGCATTGATCTTGTTGTCACCGATCACCATGAATGCAAAAGCGGCCTGCCGCGCGCCTGCGCCGTCGTCGATCCCCATCAGCCCGGCTGCTCCTACCCGAACCCCGGTCTGGCTGGCGTCGGCGTGGCATTCAAGCTTGTTGCCGCCATCAGCGGCGATCAGGCAGCCATGCTCGAGCGCTACTGTGACCTTGTCTGCATGGGAACTGTGGCCGACGTGATGCCGCTTGTCGGCGAAAACCGTACGTTTGTGCGTGCCGGACTGGCCGCGCTGCAGTCTCCCGCCCGTCCCGGCATCCGGGCGCTGATGCATGAGTGCGGCTGCGAGGGCAAAACCATTACGGCCGGTACGATCGGCTATATGCTTGCACCGCGCATCAACGCGGCCGGCCGGCTCGGGCAGGTGGAACTGGCGTTTGAGCTGTTTCTGACCGAGGATGTGCAGCGCGCGAAGCAGCTGGCCGCACAGCTGTGTGACCTCAACCGGCAGCGCCAGCAGATCGAAGCCGGAATTTATGCCGACGCCGCCGCAAGGCTGGCGCAGACAGAGCACCCCGCGGCCATCGTCATGGCCAGTGAAACATGGCACCAGGGTGTGGTCGGCATCGTCGCCTCGCGCCTGGCTGAGGACTACCTGTGTCCGGTCTTTCTCATCTGTCTTGACGGCGAAAAAGGGAAAGCTTCTTCGCGCAGCTACGGCGGCTTTCATCTGTTTGCCTCGCTGGCTGAGCTTTCCGAGCTGCTGGAGAATTACGGCGGCCACGACCTCGCGGCCGGCTTTACCATCCGGCGGGAAAACATCGACGCGTTCCGTACGCGCATGACTGCGCTTGCCACGGCGTTTTCCGCTTCCGGCGAGCAGGCCGCAGCACTCGAAATTGACTGTGCCGTTCCGCCGGAACTTTTGACGCTACACAATGTCGCGGCGCTTGACGAACTCGAACCGTGCGGCGCCAGCTGCCCGCGCCCGGTGTTCTTCCTGGACAATCTGCGCATCGAGCAGCTCACTGAGGTCGGCGGCAGCAAACATCTGAAGCTGCGGCTGCGGCGCGGCCGACAGGTATTCAACGCCATCTTCTTCTCGATGAACGCACTGCGCAGTGCCGTCTGCGTCGGCGACGTGGTCGAGATTGCCTACACGCCGCAGATCAATGAATTCCGCGGTACGCGCTCGGTGCAGCTCAATCTGATTGATATCCGCCCGTGCAGCAGCACGCGCGAGGCGACGCGCAGCGAGCTTGCGCTCTATCACCGGCTCACGGGGAACAAGACAATTTCCCCGGACGAAGCAGCTCAGCTCACGCCCAGCCGCGCCGAATTTGTCGCTGTCTGGAAGTATCTGTGCGCCAACGCCGAAAATGGCAGCCTGCTCGACGATGAGACCTGTCTGGCGCGCAAGGTGGCGCGCTCCACCGGCCTTCCGGCCAGCCCGATGCGCACACGCATCTGTCTGGATGTATTTTCCGAGCGCGGCCTGATCGATCTACATACCCGCCGCCAGGAGGTACATATCCAGCTGACTGTTCCGAGCCGCAAGGTCGACCTGAACAGCAGCAGCATCATGATCCATCTAAAAGAACTAAGAGGTGACTGACCCATGGAATCCGTCTCTGAACACTATGCTTCCATGAAAGCCGCGATTCTTGAGCATAACCCCTCGGCCGATATGGCGCGCATCGATGCGGCTGTCGAATATGCGACGGAAAAGCACAAAGATCAGAAGCGGAAGGACGGTTCGCCCTACATCATCCATCCGCTCGCCGTTGCGCAGATCATCGCCGAGCTCGGGCTGGATACCGACGCCATTCTGGGCGCGCTGCTGCACGACTGCATTGAAGACACCGACTCAACGTTTGACGAGATCTCGCGCCTGTTCGGCAGCACTGTTGCACAGCTTGTTGAGGGCGTTACCAAGCTGACGCGCGTGCAATACTCCACAACTGAGGAGCAGCAGATGGAAAATCTGCGCAAGATGTTCATGGCCATGAGCAAGGACATCCGCGTCATCCTCATCAAAATTGCCGACCGGCTGCACAATACGCGCACGCTTGAATACCAGACGCCTGCCAAGCAGATCTCTAAATCCATGGAAACCATGGATATCTATGCCCCGCTGGCGCACCGGCTCGGCATGCAACGCATCAAGTGGGAGCTTGAGGACGCGAGCCTGCAGTATCTCGACCCGCAGGGCTATCAGAAAATCATGCAGTATCTCGACGAACATAAGGCTGCCACCGAGCAGTTCATGCAGACCATCGAGAGCCAGCTGCGTGAACGGCTCGAATCCGTCGGCATCAAATGTACGATCCAGGCGCGCGTCAAGCACGTCTACTCGATCTACCGCAAGATGTACAATCAGCACAAAAACATTGACGAGCTGTACGATCTGTACGCGTTCCGCGTCATTGTCGACTCCATCACAGACTGCTACAACGTCCTCGGCCATGTACACGACCTGTTTAACCTTGTCCCGGGCCGGTTCAAGGACTATATTTCCACCCCGAAGCCCAACATGTACCAGAGCCTGCACACGACCGTCATCGGCAAAGACGGCATCCCGTTTGAGGTGCAGATCCGCACCTGGGAGATGCACGAGACCGCTGAATACGGCATCGCCGCGCACTGGAAATACAAACAGAACGGCGACGGTGCCGGCTCCGAGCAGCAGTTCGAATGGGTGCGCCGCCTGCTCGAAAACCAGCAGGATACCGAGGCCGAGGACTATATCAATTCGCTCAAGGTCGACATGTTTGACGACGAGGTCTTCGTCTTCACACCAAAGGGCAAGGTGATCTCGCTGCCGGCCGGCTCAACGCCGATTGACTTCGCCTATGCGATTCACTCCGAGGTCGGCAACCACATGGTTGGCGCGAAGATCAACAACCGCATCGCCGGCTACGACGCCGTTCTGCAGAACGGCGACATCTGCGAGGTCATTACCTCGCAGTCGGCCAAGGGTCCAAGCCGCGACTGGCTCAAGCTGTGCAAATCCAACCAGGCACGCAATAAAATCAAGCAGTGGTACAAAAAAGAGCGCCGCGAGGAGAACATCGAACGCGGCCGTTCGAGCTTTGATGCCGAGCTGCGCCACATCGGCATCAGCCCGTCGCTCATCCAGCAAAACGAGGAGCTGCTGCCCATCATTCTGCGCAAAGTCGGCTTTGACTCGCTTGACGATCTGTACGCCGCCATCGGCTACGGCGGCCTGACCGCACTCAAGGCGGTCAACCGCGTCAAGGAAGAGCTGATCCGCGCCAACCGCGCCGTACCCAAGGAGGCCGCAGTCAAAGTCGACCTGTCCTCCGCCCAGACCAAGAAGCAGCGCCGCAGCGATACGGGTATTATTGTTGAGGACATTGACAACTGCATGATCAAGCTTTCGCGCTGCTGTACGCCCGTCCCCGGCGACGACATTGTCGGCTTTATCACCAAGGGCTACGGCGTCTCCATCCACCGGCGCGACTGCCCGAACGCCGCCGGCGCAGCGTCGCCGGAATACTCCGGCCGCTGGGTCAAGGTCGCCTGGGAGGATACCCTGACCGATCCGTTCACCACCACGCTTGAGATCGACTCGGTCGACCGCGACGGGTTGGTGCTCGATATCGCAACTATTATGGCAACCCTGAAGATCCGCGTCTCCGAGATCTCCGCCAAGGGGTTTCCCGGCGGTCGCTGCCTCACGACGCTCTCGTTCGAGGTGCACAACGTCAATGAACTGAATGCCGTTCAAAACAAGATCCGCGCCATCTCGGGTGTCACCAACATTCGAAGGGGGCATGCCTGATGCGCGCCGTGGTCACACGGGTCCGAGCAGCCTCCGTTACAATTGACAGCCGGGTCGAGGGGGAAATCGGCCACGGACTTCTGATCCTGCTCGGCGTCGCGCCCGGCGATACGCCGGCACAGATGCGAAAGCTGTGCGAAAAGGTACTTGGTCTCCGGATCTTTGAAGACGACGCCGGGAAGATGAACCGCTCGCTCGCCGACGTGGGCGGCAGCGTGCTGGTCGTCAGTCAGTTCACACTTTACGGTGACTGCCGTAAAGGCCGCCGGCCAAGCTTCACCGGCGCAGCGGGGCCGGAGATTGCCGAGCCGCTCTATGAACAGTTCCTGGATGAATGCGCCCGGCTCGGCTTCCCGCCGGCACACGGACGCTTTGGCGCCGAGATGCAGGTTGCCTCCGTCAATGACGGACCGGTGACGCTGATTGTGGATACTGATGATATTATGTAAATTACCGATGAGGTGATCCAATGAAAATATACACCGCGCAGGTCGGCGAACTGGCCACCAACTGCTATATCGTCTGGGATGAGCAGACCGGCGACGCCGCCATCATTGATCCCGGCGACAGCGGCCGCGCGCTGCGCACCTGGCTCGATGAGCACCATCTCACGCTGCGCATGATCCTGCTGACGCATGCACATTTTGACCACGTCGGCGGCGTGCGCGGGCTGATCGAGGGCGGCAGTGTGCCGATCTGGATCCACCGGGACGAATTCAGCTACGACAATTCGATGTCGCAGGGTATGCTTGACCCTGATTGGGAATACCATTACTATGACGAGGGCGATACCGTGGCGCTCGGTGCGATCACATTCCGCGTGATGCACACCCCCGGTCATACGCCCGGCTCGGTATGCCTGCTGTGCGGCGACGTGCTCTTTGCGGGCGATACGCTGTTCCAGGGCTCGTGCGGCCGGACGGATTTCCCCGGCGGTAGCTGGGAGCAGATGATGGCGTCGCTGAGCAGGCTGTACCATCTGGATGGAGACTACACCGTGCTCTCCGGCCATACCGGCTCGACCACGCTCGAGCGTGAGCGGAAAACCAACTTTTTCATGCTGCAGGCCATTGGCGAAGCATGAAGCTGTATCTGCGCGGTCATGCGTACCGCTACGCGCTGGAGCAAATCCAGCTTTCGCTGTTTCCGGGCGAGCGGATGGAGTACACCGAGCAGCCGTTTTCCGGCTGCGACGGGGCCGTCAGCACACTCAGCGAAGGCGCTGTCTATCTGACGGCGACAACCGCGATCACCTGGCACGGAAAAACGGCGCGCGCATCGCGCCGGACGCGGCGTGAGCAGGCAACCGAGCCGCTGCGCCGGCAGATCCTGCGGCAGAGCTACTACCGGGCGGCCGTGGCGCTGCTTGGCACCGAGCCGCCCTGGGGCGCACTGTCCGGCGTTCGGCCGAGCAAGCTCACCACGCGCTGCCTGCTCGCAGGCGGCACGCCGTTGCAGGCGGACCGGCTGCTGCGCGACACCTATTACGTCTCCCCCTCGCGCCGGAAGCTGTGCGTCGAGTGCTCGGTCGAGACGGCGAAAGCCAGCGCCCTGCTCGCGCCGGAAGACATTTCGCTGTACGTCGGCATTCCGTTCTGTCCAACACGCTGTATCTATTGCAGCTTTGTCAGCCAGGCGGTCGAAAAGAGCGGGACAATGCTCGCGCAGTATCTGGACGCGCTGCTGCACGAGCTGGACGCTGTGGGAGATTGCATCTGCACGGCCGGCATGCGCGTGCGTACGATCTACATCGGAGGCGGTACGCCGACGACGCTCTCGGCGCAGCAGCTCGACACACTGATGGAAAAAATCGACCGGGTGATTGACAGATCCGCACTTTTGGAGTATACCGTGGAGGGTGGACGGCCGGATACGATCACACCGGAGAAGCTTGGCGTCATTGCCGCACACGGTGCCGGGCGCATCAGCATCAACCCACAGACAATGAACGATGCCGTGCTGCACGGTGTCGGCCGCCGGCACAGCGCGCAGATGGTCGTCGACACATTTGCCGACGCGCGGCGCGCTGGTTTTCCCGCCGTCAACATGGATCTGATTGCCGGCCTGCCGGATGACACGGCGGAATCATTTTCCGACTCACTCGAGCGCGTGATCGCGCTCGGGCCGGAGAACATCACTGTCCATACCCTGGCGCTGAAAAAGGGAGCAGCGCTGTTTGCGCGGCCGGAGCGCCTGCCGGAGGAAGCCACCGTCGGCGAAATGCTCTCCGGCGCAGAGGCGGCGCTGCGCACAGCGGGCTATGTACCGTATTATCTCTACCGGCAGAAGTACATGTCCGGCAGCTTCGAAAACGTCGGCTGGACACGGCCGGGTTTCGCATGCCTTTACAACATCTACATGATGGAAGAGCTGCAGACGATTCTCTCCGCCGGCGCCGGCGGGATGACCAAGGTCAATCTGCCGCATGGCCGGCTCATCCGCTTTCACAACCCAAAATATCCGAAAGAATACATCGAGCGCATCGACAGCGTCTGCGCCGAAAAGCGCAGCCTGCCGGGCGTCCTTGCCAAACCGGCAAGCACATCCTGAAGGAGGCTCGCATGGATACCCTGTTTTCCCGCATCACCGTCGTGACAATGAACGAGCGCTTTGAGATCCTCACTGACGCATTCGTCGGTGTCACGGACGGCAAAATCTCCTGGCTCGGCTGCACCGCGCCGGAGGAAAAGCCGCAGACCATCATTGACGGCACCGGCATGGTGCTGATGCCGGGGCTCATCAACTGCCACACCCATCTGCCGATGACGCTGCTGCGCAGCTACGCAGACGACTATGACCTGAACACCTGGCTCAACGAGCACATCTTCCCCCGCGAGGCCAAAATGGACGACCGTTCGGTCAAGGCGGGGGCGCTGCTCGGCATTGCTGAGAGCCTGCGCTTCGGCGTGACAAGCGTCTCGGAGATGTACGACCACATTGGGGCGATTGCTGAAGCCGTGGCGGAGTCGGGCATCAAGGCCAATATCTCCCGCGGCACGACAATGTTCCTCGGCGACAAGTTCGACTTTGAGACGTTCCCAGCCTGTCAGGAGCTGGTTGCCGCCAAAGAGAAGTGGCATGGCTATGACAACGGCCGTATCCGCATCGAGGCCAGTATCCACGGCGAATACACCTCGACCTATCCGCTCTGGGACGCACTGAGCGAATTTGCAATCAACGAGGGCATCGGCATGCAGGTGCATCTGTCCGAGACAAAGGCCGAGCACATGGGCAGTCTTTCGCGCAACGGCCTGACGCCCGCGCAGGTGCTCGACTGTCACAACGTCTGGGGTGCGCGCGCCGTCGCGACGCACTGCGTCTGGCTCGAGCCGGAGGATCGGAAGCTGCTCGCCCGCCGCGGCGTCTCGGCCGTCCACTGTCCGGTCAGCAACCTTAAGCTCGGCAGCGGCACAGCCGATGTGATGGCCATGGTCAAGGACGGGATGAACGTCTGTCTTGGCACCGACGGCGCGGCCTCCAATAACAACCTCGACCTGTTTGAGGAGATGAAGGCCGCCGCGCTGACAGCCAAGGGCAAGCACCTTGACGCCGCTGCGCTCAATGCCAAAGCCGTCCTGCTGATGGCAACCGTGTGCGGTGCAAAGGCACAGGGGCGCGAAAACGAGTGCGGGCAGATCAAAGTTGGGATGGACGCCGACCTCATCATGCTTGATTTCACGCAGCCGCACCTGATCCCAACGCACGATATCGCCTCGACAATCGTCTACGCCGCCTCAGGCCACGACGTCTGCCTGACGATGGTGCGCGGAACGATTCTCTACGCAGCCGGAAAATTCCCGACCATCGACCTGGACGCCGTTGTCCGGGAGCTGGCCGACTACGCCCTGCCCACCGTGTTCGGTGATGAAAAAAAGGATGGATGACGCTTGGCTGAAAAACGACTGAAAAAACAGAGCTTCCTGCACGGCGCTGCCGTGCTGGCGCTGGCAACTGCGATTGTCAAGGTAATCGGCGCCTGCTACAAAATCCCTATGGTCCGCATCATCGGCAACCAGGGATACACCTACTTCCTCGCGGCCTATGATATCTATTCGGTGCTTTTGACCATTTCGACGGCGGGCCTGCCCGTCGCCATGTCGCGCATGATCTCCCAGGCGCAGACGCTTGGCAATCACCAGCAAATCAAGCGGATCTACAAGGCCTCGCTGTACGTCTTTCTGGCCATCGGCATCGTCGGCTCGGCCGGCATGCTGCTGTTCTGCCGCCAGCTTGCCAACTTCATGGAGACGCCGAATGCCTGGGTCGCCATCGGCGCGCTCGGTCCGGCTGTGCTGTTCGTATGCGTGATCTCATCATACCGCGGCTTCTTCCAGGGACAGAGCATGATGACACCGACTGCCGTCAGCCAGGTGATCGAAGCGCTGTGCAAGCTGTTCATCGGCCTCGCGCTCGCCTGGCTCATCACCCGCGCGGGCTATGGCTCGGAATACGCTGCCGGCGGCGCGATTGCCGGTGTGACGATCGGCATTGTGCTCTCATTCCTGTATCTTTCGGTCGCACACAGACGTGCATCGAACCAGCTCACCGGCCAGGGAGACGGGTCCGGCGCACTGCCGCTGCGGCAGACCATGCGGACGCTGCTCACCATTGCCATTCCGATCACAATCGGCGCGGCCGGGCTGCAGATCATCAATCTGATCGACTCGAAGCTCGTTGTCGGCCGGCTGGTCAGTTCGGCCGGTTTCACACAGGATGCAGCCGAAGATCTACGCGGCATCTACGGCGCATGCCAGACGCTGTTCAACATGCCGTCGGCTTTCATCACACCGATCACCATCAGCGTCATTCCTGCCATCACCTCACATCTGACGCTGAAAAACCGCACTGGCGCGTTTAAGGTGGAGGAGTCGGCTATCCGGATCATGTTCCTGCTCTCGCTGCCGTGCGGCGTCGGCCTGGCCGTGCTTGCCGCGCCAATCCTGTCGATGCTCTACGGCTACACCGGCAGCACGCTCACCACCGGCACGCCGCTGATGGTAATTCTCGGCATCTGCGTCATCTTCAACTGTCTGGTGCTGCTGACAAACGCCATTATGCAGGCGCACGGTGATGTGCTCACACCGGTCATCAACATGCTCGTCGGCGGCATCGTCAAGATTATTGTCAACTACATTCTGGTCGGTCAGGCCGCCATCAATATCACCGGCGCACCGATCGGCACGCTGAGCTGCTATCTCGTCATTACCGCGCTGAACCTGATCGCAATGCGGCGGAAGATGAAACGCATGCCGCGTGTGTTCTCCACTTCGTTCAAGCCGCTGCTGGCAACGGCTGCGATGGCGCTCGCCGCATATATGTCCTATGATGTGCTGCAGACGATCCTCTCGTCGCAGACGATTGCCTGCCTCGGCGCCATCGTCTGCGCCGTCGCGGTGTATGGCATCTTCGTCATCGTCCTTCGCATTATCACAATTGACGACTGTATGCTGCTGCCAAAAGGCGAAAAGATCGCAAAAATTCTGCGTATCCGCTGACAGCCGGACGCTTTTGAGAGAGGAAAAAACATGATCGCGTTCACCCCGAAAGACCGCTATACCATGGATGATCTGCGCGAGATCGTCCGACTGCTGCGCGCGCCGGGCGGCTGCCCGTGGGACGGCGAGCAGACACACCAGTCCATCCGCCGCAACTTTCTCGAGGAAACCTACGAGGTCTGCGAAGCCATCGACGAAGATGACCCGGCACATATGCGTGAGGAGTTGGGTGATGTGCTGCTGCAGGTGGTCTTTCATTCCGATATTGAGCGGGAGGCCGGCCGATTCGACCTGGATGACGTGTGCGACGGTGTGTGCAGAAAGCTGATCGCGCGACATCCGCATGTGTTTGGCTCCGTTCACGCCAGCACATCCGAGCAGGTCATGCAGAACTGGGACGAAATCAAGCGCCGGGAAAAGCATCAGCAGACCCACACCGACACGCTGCGCGCCGTAGCTGTCTCGCTACCGGCGCTCTGGCGGGCGGACAAGCTGCTCAGCAAGGCGGAAAAGGCAGGCTTCCACTGGCCGGACACGGCGGGTCCGCTCGATCTGCTCCGCAAAGAAGCCGACGCGCTTGGACGCGCCGGCAGCATGGACGAAGCGTTTGAAGCGCTCGGCGGCGCGTTATTCGCCGCCGTCCGTGCCGGCCGAGACCTCTGCGCCGATCCGGAGATGGCGCTGACAGCCGCCTGCGAGAAGTTCATCCGCCGCTTTGCGCGGATGGAGCAGGCCGCTGCGGCATCCGGCCGCCGGCTTGAGGAATTATCCCCCGGGGAACAGGGCAGACTGTGGGAAGAAGCAAAGCCGGAGCCGCCGGAGCAGGCTGCGCCGGATTTGACACAAAAGGAGCTATGATATGAACAAGGCAGAACTGATCGCCGCGGCCGCCGAACAGAGCGGCATGTCCAAAAAGGATACGGAAAAGGTGCTCTCCGCCGCGCTCGAGGCCATTACGCATACGCTGGCCGCCGGTGAAAAAGTCTCGCTCGTCGGCTTCGGGACGTTTGAGGTCCGCGAGCGCAGCGCCCGCATGGGCCGCAACCCCAAGACCAAAGAGGAGATCCGCATCCCTGCATCCAAAACGCCGGTCTTCAAGCCGGGCAAGCCGCTCAAGGACGCGGTGGACGCTTAAGGCGGTCAGCTCTTGCCCGCCGGAATTTTGCTGTGCAAAAGCATGGCAAAATTGGCCATGTGCCGCTTTCAGCGGCACGGCCATGAAATCAAAAGCGCGCGGGCCAGGACAGCCCACATGCGCAAAAGCTTCATGCGCCCTGGCTTTTTGCCTGTGTTCGTGGTGCGCCCGTGGCGCATGAAGTTTCATGCCGGAATGGGAAGGAGGGGAAAACCATGCGGCTGGACAAGTATCTGAAAGTCTCGCGACTGATCAAGCGGCGCACCGTCGCCAACGAGGCGTGTGACAATGAGCGCGTGCTCGTCAACGGCCGGCCGGCGCGTGCATCCTACGATGTCAAGATCGGCGACCAGATCGAGATCCGCTTCGGCGCAAAAACGCTTCGCGTCGAGATGCTCCAGGTGGCCGAGGCCGTGCGCAAGGACGACGCTGTCGGTCTTTACCGTGAACTGTGAGCGCTGGAACAGGCAAAAGATTGGGCAATTTTCATACGCTTTCCGCATTGACGGTTTTCGCCGCCTATGGTAGAATTGTTGCGGAATGAAAACGGAATCAGGCGCTTTTTGTGACTGACGGATCGTGGGCTACCACATGGGAGCAAAAAGCCATCAGTATGCCGACCGTCTGGGCAGTCCTTTCCTTTCGCAGGGACGGGACTGTCTTTTTTGCTTTTTCAGAAAGGATGAGGATTTTGAAAAAAGTTGCCGTTATCATGGGCTCCGACAGCGATCTGCCTGTCGTGCGCGGCGCCATCGATCAGCTCCGCCGCTTCGGTGTTCCGTTTGAGGCACATGTAATCTCCGCGCATCGCACGCCCGCCGCCGCAGAGCAATTCGCCCGCAGCGCCGCAGAAAACGGCTTTGGCGTCATCATCGCCGCCGCCGGCAAGGCCGCACATCTGGGCGGCGTGCTAGCCGCAAGCACGACGCTGCCTGTCATCGGCCTGCCGATCAAGACATCCATGATGGGCGGGCTGGACAGCCTGCTCTCAATTGTCCAGATGCCCAAAGGCATTCCGGTTGCCACCGTCGGCGTCGACGCGGCAGACAACGCCGCGATTCTCGCCGTGCAGATTCTCGCGCTCAGCGAGCCGCAGCTCACCGAGGCGCTCGCGCGCTACAAGCAGACAATGGCGGACGAAGTCGCCGCAAAAGATATCAAATTACAGCAGGAGGTCTGACCCGTTATGCAGAAGCTGCAGCAGCTCTATGAGGGAAAAGCAAAAAAGGTATTCGCCACCGATGATCCGGCTCTGGTCATTGTCGACTATAAAGACGACGCCACCGCTTTCAACGGCGAGAAAAAGGGTACCATCGTAGGCAAGGGCGTCATCAACAACAAAATGAGCAACCACCTGATGAAAATGTTGGCGGAAAACGGCGTTCCGACCCATTTTGTCGAGCAGCTCTCCGACCGCGAAACGCTGGTGAAAAAGGTTTCTATCGTGCCGCTTGAGGTCATTATCCGCAATATCTCCGCTGGCTCGTTCGCCAAGCGCTACGGCGTAGAGGAAGGCATCGTATTCGATGCCCCCACCATCGAGTTTTCCTATAAGAACGATGATCTCGGCGACCCGCTGATCAACGAATACCACGCGCTTGCACTCAAGCTCGCCACCCGCGAGGAGATTGATACAATCAAGCGTCTTGCGTTCCGGGTCAATGAGATTCTCGTCCCCTTTATGAAAAATCTGAACATTGACCTGGTCGACTTCAAGCTCGAGTTCGGCTGCCTGCCCGACGGCTCTATCGTCCTGGCCGATGAAATTTCGCCGGACACCTGCCGTCTGTGGGACTGCGACACACACGAAAAGCTCGACAAAGACCGCTTCCGCCGCGATATGGGCGGCGTGGAAGACGCGTACCAGGAAGTCATGCGCCGCCTGATGGGCGAGTAACAGTATCGGCACAAGCGGAGGAGATCAGATGAACGGAATGATCCATGAGGAGTGCGGCGTTTTCGGCGTATTCTGTCCTGAGACGAGCGATGTCGCCCGCACCGTCTACTATGGCCTCTATGCGCTGCAGCACCGCGGCCAGGAAAGCGCCGGCATTGTCGTAAACGACGACGGCCTGTTCCGCTCTTACAAGGAAGTCGGGCTGGTCAACGATGTGTTCACCCCCACTCGTCTCGAGGAACTCGGCCTCGGCAACATGGCCATCGGCCATGTCCGCTACGGCACGACCGGCACCGATGGCCGGCTCAATGCGCAGCCCATTGTTGTCAACCACGTCAAGGGCCGGATGGCGCTCGCGCACAACGGCAACCTGACCAATTCGTTCGAGCTGCGCGAGGCGCTCGAACTGGAGGGCTCCATCTTCCACACGACCACTGACACGGAGGTCATCTCCTATATCATCACCAAAGAGCGTCTGAGCGCGCCGTCGATTGAGCAGGCCGTCAACCAGGCCATGTACCGGATCCGCGGGGCCTACTCGCTTTGTATCATGTCGCCGTCAAAAATGATTGCCGTTCGCGATGCAAACGGCTTCCGCCCGCTTTGCTACGGTCAGACAAGCGACGGCAGCTATATCGTCGCGTCCGAGACCTGTGCGCTCGACGCCGTCGGTGCAAAGTTTATTCGGGACCTTGATCCGGGCGAGATTGTGGTCTTTGAGAAAAACGGCGTGCGCGCCATCCGCGACCACTGTGGGAAGGCGCCGCGCTCGTTCTGTGTTTTTGAGTATATCTATTTTGCCCGGCCAGACTCCTTCATCGATGGCTGCTGCGTCCACGAGGCGCGCAAACGCGCCGGCGCATTCCTGGCCCAGACGCATCCGGTCGACGCCGATATCGTCATCGGCGTGCCGGATTCCGGGCTCGACGCTGCCATCGGCTATTCCAACCAGTCGGGCATCCCCTACGGCATTGGCTTTATCAAAAACAAGTATATTGGCCGCACCTTTATCTCGCCGGGGCAGAAATCCCGCGAGGACAAGGTGCGCATCAAGCTCAATCCGATTGCCAGCGTCGTGCAGGGCAAACGCGTTGTGCTGATCGACGACTCCATTGTCCGCGGCACGACGTCGGCGCGGATCGTCCGCCTGATCCGCGAAGCGGGCGCAAAGGAAGTTCATTTCCGCGTCTCAGCGCCGCCGTTCCGCAATCCGTGCTTCTACGGCACCGACATTGACTCGCGCGAAAACCTGATCGCCAATAATCACACTGTTGAAGAAATCGCCGCAATCATTGGCGCTGATACGCTTGGCTATCTGAGCCTGGAGGACGTGGTGCGCCTGGCCGGCGATGACGCGACAGGCTTCTGCACCGGGTGCTTCTCCGGCAACTATCCGACGGAGGTTCCCACGCAGATCCGCAAAAACCGCTTTGAACAGAAAATCTCCGAAAGCGAGGGCAAAGCATGAAAGCAAGCCAGAGCGAAAGTTACAAGGCAGCCGGCGTTGACATCACTGCCGGCTATGCCGCTGTAGAGCTGATGAAAGGTTCCATCGCACGCACGAAGATTCCGGGCGTGCTCTCCGGGATCGGCGGCTTCGGCGGGCTGTTCGAGCCGGGCCTCGCCGGCCTGCGTGAGCCGGTGCTCGTCTCCGGTACAGACGGCGTCGGCACCAAGCTGAAGATCGCCTACCTGATGGACCGGCACGATACCATCGGCATCGACTGCGTCGCCATGTGCGTCAACGACATCATCTGCTGCGGCGCGAAGCCGCTGTTCTTTCTCGACTATATTGCCTGCGGCAAAAATGTGCCCGAGAAGATCGCCGCGATTGTCTCTGGTGTGGCCGAGGGCTGCGTCCAGGCTGGCTGTGCGCTGATCGGCGGCGAGACGGCCGAGCATCCCGGCATGATGCCCGAGGAGGAATACGATCTGGCCGGCTTTGCCGTCGGCATTGTGGAAAAGTCCAAAATTCTGAACCCCGAGGCCGTCCGGCCCGGCGACGTCATGCTTGCGCTACCGTCGTCCGGCGTTCACTCGAACGGGTTCTCGCTTGTGCGCAAGGTCTTCGACATCGAGCATGCCGACCTGCGCACCCCGCTTGAAACGCTCGGCGGGAAAAGCCTGGGTGAGGCGCTGCTTGCGCCGACAAAAATCTATGTCAAGCCGGTGCTTGCCCTGCTGGATGCGCTACCGGTCAAGGGCATCAGCCATATCACGGGCGGCGGTTTTTATGAGAATATGCCGCGCAGCCTGCCGGACGGTGTCGGCGTGCGCATCGCTAAATCCGATGTACGTGTGCCGCCGGTGTTCCCGCTGATCCAGTCGGCCGGGCACATCCCGGAGCGGGATATGTACAATACGTTCAATATGGGCGTCGGCATGAGTGTGATCGTCAGCGCGGCGGATGCCGACCGCGCCGTGGCGCTGCTGCGCGAGCACGGGGAGGACGCCTATGTGCTCGGCGAGATCATCGCCTCGGACGAAAGCGTCGTGCTGGTATGAGCGGCGCGCCGATCAAAACCGCCGTGCTGGTCTCCGGCGGCGGGACAAATCTGCAAGCGCTCATCGACGCCCAGCAAGCCGGTACGCTCAAAAGCGCCGCGCTCTCCCTGGTGATCGCAAGCCGGGCAGACGCCTATGCGCTTGAGCGCGCCCGGGCCGCCGGCATCCCCGCCGAGGCAGTCGTTCGCAAGGGCAGCTCACAGGAGGCATTTGAGACAGGCATTGCCGCGCTGCTCCGGCAGTATGACATCGAGTTGATCGTGCTGGCCGGGTTTTTGTCCATCCTGAGCGAGGATTTCATCCGCGCCTGGCCGAAGCGCATTCTCAATGTGCACCCGTCGCTGATCCCGTCGTTCTGCGGCCGGGGGTACTATGGCCTTCTGGTACATGAAGCGGCGCTCGCCTACGGTGTCAAGGTCACGGGCGCGACCGTCCACTTTGTCAATGAAATCCCAGACGGCGGTGAAATCATTGCCCAAAAGGCCGTCGCCGTACGGAAGCATGATACGCCCGAGACGCTGCAGCGCCGCGTAATGGAGCAGGCGGAATGGAAGCTGCTGCCGCGCGCGCTGGAATCGGTCGCCGCGGGGCTTTGCAAACAGAAGGAGGAACCCGATGAAAGAGCTTGAACTGAAATACGGCTGTAACCCCAATCAAAAGCCTGCCCGGATCTATATGAAATCCGGCGAGCTGCCGCTCACCGTCCTGAACGGGAAGCCCGGCTACATCAACTTTATGGACGCGCTGAATTCCTGGCAGCTTGTGCGGCAGCTGAAGCAGGCCACGGGGCTACCCGCCGCAGCGAGCTTCAAGCACGTCTCCCCCGCCGGCGCCGCCGTCGGTCTGCCGCTGTCCGACGTGGAAAAGAAAATCTATTTTGTCGAGCCGGATGCAGAACTCTCGCCGGTCGCCTGTGCTTACATCCGCGCGCGCGGCGCCGACCGGCTGTGCTCCTATGGCGACTGGGCCGCGCTCTCCGACGTGTGCGATGCGGCGACTGCGCGTTATCTCAAAGCCGAGGTCTCCGACGGCATCATTGCCCCGGGCTATACTGACGAGGCGCTCGAAATCCTGAAAACCAAGAAAAAAGGCAATTACAACGTCGTTGCCATTGATCCGGACTATACGCCCGCGCCGGATGAGCACCGCGACATCTTCGGCATTACCTTTGAACAGGGCTACAATGCGCTCGCGATCACGGAAGATATGCTGACCAATATCATCACGGAGAACAAAGCGCTGCCTGAGCAGGCAAAAATCGACCTGCTGTGTGCGCAGATCACATTGAAATATACGCAGTCGAATTCGGTCTGCTACGTCAAAAACGGACAGACCATCGGCGTCGGCGCCGGCCAGCAGAGCCGCATCCACTGCACGCGCCTGGCCGGCGACAAGGCGAACAACTGGTGGATGCGCCAGCATCCGAAGGTGCTCGGGCTGCAGTTTGTCGACGGCATCCGCCGCCCGGACCGCGACAATGCCATCGACATCTACACCTCCGACGAATACGAGGATATTCTTGCCGACGGCGTGTGGCAGCAGAGCTTCCGGGTCAAGCCGGAGGTGCTGACCGCCGGGGAAAAGAAAGCGTGGATTGCGCAGCTCTCGAACGTATCGCTTGGATCAGACGCGTTCTTCCCATTCGGCGACAACGTCGAGCGTGCACGTAAGTCGGGCGTGGCCTACATCGTCCAGCCCGGCGGTTCGATTCGGGATGACAACGTCATCGAAACCTGCAACAAATACGGCATCGTGATGGCGTTCACCGGCATCCGCCTGTTCCATCACTGAGAGGAGCGGTCAGAGTATGAAACTGCTTGTCGTGGGCGGCGGCGGCCGCGAGCACGCCATCATCAAAGCGCTCAGGAAAAACCCCGCGGTTGAGGAGATTTTTGCCCTGCCCGGCAATGGGGGCATTGCCGCTGATGCCACCTGCGTCCCCATCGGCGCAAAGGACATCGACGCCATCACCGCCTTTGCGGTAGAACAACACGTCGATTTTGCCGTCGTCGCGCCGGATGATCCGCTCGTGCTTGGCGCGGTCGATGCGCTCGAGGCAGCCGGCATTCCCTGTTTCGGGCCGGAGAAAAAGGCCGCCGTCATCGAGGGCAGCAAGGTCTTCTCCAAAAACCTGATGAAGCGGTACGGCATCCCCACCGCGCGCTACGAAGTCTTTACCGACGTCGCCGCCGCGCTCGAATATGTGAAAACGGCCCCGCTTCCGACGGTCGTCAAGGCCGACGGTCTGGCGCTCGGCAAGGGCGTCATCATCGCCGAGACGCGCGAAGAGGCTGCCGCGGCCGTCGAATCCATCATGCGCGAGCGCATCTTTGGCGAAAGCGGCAGCCAGGTCGTGATTGAAGAGTTCCTGACCGGGCCGGAGGTGTCCGTGCTTTCGTTTACCGACGGCAAAACCATTGTGCCAATGGTCTCGTCAATGGATCACAAGCGTGCGCACGACAACGACGAGGGGCCAAATACCGGCGGCATGGGCACCGTCGCGCCAAATCCGTACTATACGCCCGAGATTGCCGCACAGTGCATGGAGCAGATCTTCCTGCCGACGGTGCGCGCAATGAACGCAGAGGGGCGCACATTCCGCGGCTGCCTGTACTTCGGCCTGATGCTGACGCCCGACGGACCGAAGGTCATCGAATACAACTGCCGCTTCGGTGACCCCGAGACGCAGGTCGTCCTGCCGCTGCTGCAGACCGATCTGCTGATCGTGATGCAGGCAGTGCGCAGCGGAACGCTCAACCAGGTCCCGGTCGCATTCTCCTCCGAGAGCGCCTGCTGCGTGGTGCTCGCCTCCGCCGGCTATCCGCAGAAGTATGAAACGGGCTTCCCAATCACAATTCCGGATGATCTGGATGCAGACGTGTTTGTCGCCGGCGCAAAAAGAGACGGCGAAACACTCGTCACCTCCGGTGGGCGTGTGCTCGGCGTGACCGCAACAGCGCCAACGCTCTCCGAGGCCATTTTGCGGGCATATGAAAGTGCTGCGCGTATTGCGTTTGACAACCGCTATTTCCGCACCGATATTGGCCGGCGCGCGCTGGATGCGCTGGCATAACAGGAGGCGATCGCTTTGGTCTACCGCGTCTATGTAGAAAAGAAGCCGGAGCTTGCGCTCGAGGCAAAATCGCTGCACGCCGACCTCGTCTCCCTGCTGCGGCTCGAGCACCTCGAGCAGGTGCGCCTACTCAATCGCTATGATGTGGAAAACATCACCAAGACGCTGTTTGACGCCTGCGTCGGCACCGTGTTCTCCGAACCGCAGCTCGATATCGTCACGCGTGAGCTGCCGGACACCACAGACTGTGCCGTCTTTGCGGTGGAGTATCTGCCGGGGCAATTTGACCAGCGGGCAGACTCTGCCGAGCAGTGTATTCAGATCATTTCGCAGGGCGAGCGTCCGACTGTGCGCACGGCGAAGGTCTATCTGCTGCGCGGCGCACTGACGGATGAGGAGCTCGCCGCCGTCAAAAAATACGTCATCAACCCGGTGGAAAGCCGGGAAGCCTCGCTCGAGCCGGTGCAGACACTCGCCAGCGTCTATGACATACCGGAGCACGTCGCTGTATTGACAGGTTTCCGTGAACTGTCCGAGGAAGGCCTGCGCAGGTTTTTGCAGACGTACGGTCTGGCAATGGACGAGGACGATGTGCGCTTCTGTCAGCAGTATTTCCAGCGTGAGGGCCGCGACCCGACAATCACCGAGATTCGCATGATCGACACCTATTGGTCCGACCACTGCCGGCACACAACATTCTCCACCACGATCGACAAGGTACACTTCCCGGATCCGGTGCTCGAGCGCGCCTGGGCGCGCTATCAGGATACGCGCCGCGCCCTCGGCCGTACCAAGCCGGTCAACCTGATGGATATCGGCACGCTGGCTGCAAAGATGCTCAAGCAGACCGGCCAGCTGCGCGGGTTGGACGAATCGGAAGAGATCAATGCCTGCACCGTCAAAATCCAGGTTGAAACGGCACAAGGACCGGAGGACTGGCTGCTGCTGTTCAAAAATGAGACCCACAACCACCCAACCGAGATCGAGCCGTTCGGCGGCGCGGCCACCTGCATTGGCGGTGCAATCCGCGACCCGCTCTCGGGCCGCAGCTACGTCTATGCCGCCATGCGCCTGACCGGCGCGGCCGACCCGCTGACACC
>CAZGBU010000010.1:0-11049 GCA_964523945.1 uncultured Oscillospiraceae bacterium | reverse complement strand
CAGATCGGCCTTGCGACCGGCATGGTTGACGAGGTCTACCACCTTGGCTACGCAGCCAAGCGGATGGAAGTCGGTGCGGTCATCGCCGCTGCACCGGCTGAAAATGTGCGCCGCGAGACACCCGTTCCCGGCGACGTCGTTATCCTGCTCGGTGGCCGCACCGGCCGCGACGGTTGCGGCGGCGCGACCGGCTCATCGAAATCGCATACCCTTGAATCGCTGGAAAGCTGCGGCGCAGAGGTGCAAAAGGGCAACGCTCCGGAAGAACGCAAGCTCCAGCGCCTGTTCCGGGACCCGGCCGCCTCGCGTATGATCAAGCGCTGCAACGACCTCGGCGCGGGCGGCGTATCCGTTGCGGTCGGGGAACTGGCCGACAGTCTGGACATTGATCTGAACGCCGTTCCGAAAAAGTACGAGGGTCTTGACGGCACGGAGCTCGCCATCTCTGAATCGCAGGAGCGCATGGCTGTCGTTGTCGCTGCGGCCGATGCCGCGGCATTCCGCGCGCTGGCCGCGCGCGAAAATATCGAGGCGACCGTCATTGCCCGCGTGACCGATACCGGCCGGCTCGTCATGCGCTGGAACGACCGCGTGATCGTCGACATCAGTCGGGCGTTTTTAAGCTCCAACGGTGCCGAGAAACACATCGATATTGAGGCAGCGCCGGTGACACCATGGCAGAAAGCGATCCCCGCATCATTCGAGGCCGGTATGGAAGCGCTCTCCTCCGACCTGAATATCTGCTCCAAGCGCGGTCTGTCCGAGCGGTTTGATTCGACCATCGGCGCCGGCACCGTGCTGATGCCATTCGGCGGGCGCTATCAGCTGACGCCGATCCAGGCCATGGTGCACAAGATTTCCCGCGTCAGCGGCGAAACCGACACCGTCTCATTCATGTCCTGGGGCTTCAATCCGCACCTGTCGAGCAAAAGTCCGTACCATGGCGCTTACCTGGCCGTGGTGGAGTCGGCAGCAAAACTGGTGGCTGCCGGCGCGGATTTTTCCGACGTCTACCTGAGCTTCCAGGAATACTTCCCCAAGCCGGGCCGCGATCCAAAACGCTGGGGGCAGCCGCTGAGCGCGCTGCTCGGCGCGTTTGACGCGCAGATGGATCTGGGCATTGCGGCCATCGGCGGCAAGGACTCCATGAGCGGCACGTTCGAGCATCTCGACGTTCCGCCCACCCTGATCTCATTCGCCGTGACGACCGGCCGGCAGACAGACGTCGTCTCACCGGAGTTCAAAGCCGCCGGCCACAATGTGCTCTGGCTGCGTCCGGCACTGACGGAAGAGGGACTGCCCGAGCCCGCTTCGCTGCGAAGCATCTGGGCAGAGGCAACTGCGCTGGTGCGCGCCGGCAAGGCCGTAAGCGCCTATACACCGGGCTTCGGCGGCGCAGCGGAGGCCGTGCTGAAAATGACGCTCGGCAACCGGATCGGCTTCCGGTTTGCCCCGGATGTGACGCTGGACGATCTGTTTTCCTATGCCTATGGTTCAATGCTGCTCGAAGTCACCGGGGATGTGCCTGGCACGCTGCTCGGCGAGACCATTGCAGACGACTGCCTGATCTTTGATGGGCAGCGCATAGCGCTCCCGGCGCTCCGGCAGCGCTATGAGAACAAGTTCGAACCCGTTTATCCTTGCAACATTGCACAGACGCCGCGTGAGATCCCGGCGTTTGCCACGCGCGCGGAATCCTGGCCGCGCGCACGGCAAGGCGCGGCCCGCCCGCGGGTGCTCATTCCGGTTTTTCCCGGCACCAACTGCGAATACGATACTGCGCGCGCCATCACACGCGCCGGCGCAGAGCCGGAGATCATTGTCATCCGCAATCTGACGCCGGATGCGGTGCGCGAGTCGGTTGACTATTTTGCCAGGCAGCTCGCCAATGCGCAGATCGTCTTTTTGCCCGGCGGCTTTTCCGGTGGCGACGAGCCGGACGGTTCCGGCAAGTTCATCACCGCGTTCTTCCGCAACGGCGCAGCGCGCGATGCCGTCAACGACCTGCTGCAGCAGCGCGATGGCCTGATGGCCGGCATCTGCAACGGGTTCCAGGCGCTCATCAAGCTCGGCCTGGTACCCTACGGCGAAATCATTGACCCCAAGGCAGACAGCCCAACACTGACATTCAACACCATCGGCCGCCACCAGTCGAAGCTGGTACGCACGCGCGTGGCGTCGAACCGGTCGCCATGGCTGATGAAAACGCAGCCCGGCGAGATTTTCACTGTCCCGATCTCGCACGGCGAAGGCCGGTTCTACGCATCCGACGCGCTGATCCGGCAACTGGCCGAAAACGGCCAGATCGCCACGCAATACGTCGATCTTGACGGCAATCCCAGCTATGACGTCGCGTTCAATCCAAACGATTCTGCGTTCGCCATCGAGGGCATCACCTCGCCGGACGGGCGCGTATTTGGCAAAATGGGGCACTCGGAACGCATCGGCGACGGGTTGTATCAGAATGTTCCCGGCCGGTTTGACATGGGACTGTTCGAGTCTGCGGTGGAATACTTTCAATAAAATACAAGCGCGCATGGGGAGCTCCCATGCGCGCGTTTTTTTGATCAGACAATTCGTTCGCCGTTGAGCACAGCCTCGGTCAGCGTATCGCCGGAATAGCGCAGCTTGAGCAGAAACACCGGCGCATCCTCCTCGAGCAGCCGCAGGAAGATCCGATCCCCCTCCCACAGCGGGAGGCTGCGCACGTCGTCTTTGTCGACCCACTCCAGATCTCCCTCATCGCACGCGCGCACTGTCCCGTCAAACTCCGTACAGGTAAACAGAAACATCTGTTCCGGCTCCCATCCCTCGGCCACAAATGTCACGACGCCGCGAAAGCGCAGCGCGCCAAGCCGCAGCCCCGTCTCTTCAAAGGCCTCGCGGCGCATGCACTCGTCCGGGCTCTCCTCCGCCTCCAGCTTTCCGCCGATGCCAATCCATTTGTCGCGGTTAACGTCATGCTCTTTTTTGACGCGGTGCAGCATCAGATATTTCCCGTCCCGCTCCAGATAGCCCAGTGTGGATAAAATCATCGCTTGTCCTCCTCTTCCGGCTCCCCCAGAATGCGCAGCACTGCTTCCAGTTCCGGCGTCATGTTTTCGCGCAGCCCCGCCAGAATGACGTCGTTGCTGCTGCCCGGCAGCGGAACCGTCCGCACAACGGGCGACTCGAGCCGCACATTCAGGTCCAGCAGTGCTACGCCCATCCCCGCCTCCACACAAAGCAGCAGCGATTCGAGTGTGCGCGGCTGGCGCGCGATCTTCGGCGTGAAACCGGCCAGCTCGCACTGCTGGATCAGCCGCTCAAATCCCCGCGGAGATTCCTCCGGCGATATGGCGATAAACTCCTCGTCCGCCAGGTCTTCAACCGTCAGGTTCTCGCGGCGGGACTTGGGATTGTCTGCATGGATGGCAATCGCCGCCGGCTGGCGCAAAAAGACCGCTCTGCGGTACGCCGGCGTCGGCGGAATCTCAAACTCCAGCGTCAGCACCAGATCGTAGTAACGATTGACCAGACCATTGCGCAGGTTCTGAAACGAGTTTCGCTCGAGTTCAACATGCAGATCCGGATACTGCCGCGCGACCTCGCCGAGCGCACCACGCAGCCGCGGATTGACCTCCTGTCCCTCGAGCACACCGATGCAGATCCGCCCGCGGTCGGAGCGACCGAGCCGCGCCGCCTGCCGCAGCGTATCCTGAATCAGCGACGGCACGTCCTGCAGCTGATCGAACAGATGCTGCCCAGCCGCCGTCAGCCGGACCGAACGGGTTGTGCGGTCAAAGAGCTTCAGCCCTGTCTCACGCTCGAGTGATGCAATTTGTTTGGACAGGTTCGGCTGCGAGGTATAAAGCCGCTGCGCGGCGGCCGAAAAGCTCCCACAGCGCGCCACCTCAATGAAGTATTGCAGTCGGGTCAGATTCATGCCATCACCTTCCCACTGCATTGTAGCATCTGTGGCAACTACCGTCAATTTATTTCCAATCAGTTATCAATTGCTGTGCATTTTGGTATGACACTTCCTCCGCCGGTATGGTATAATTCCGTTGACAGAACAACCAGAAGCGAAGCAGTAAGCGCTCTATTTATGGATATATTGCACAATTTTAAGATGTTGTTTTCAGCAGATTTTCCAGTCTGCGGCGCAAATATATCCATACAGAAATTCATAATTCCTCATTCCGGCTTCGGAGTGATAAAAACAGGAGGTACGACTATGGAAAACACAATGAAGGTCGGCGCGTTCTATGGCAAAGAGGACATCCGCATCGAGCAGCGGCCCATCCCGCACGCCGGCCCGAATCAGCTGGTCGTCAAGATCAACTACGTTGGTATCTGCGGCACCGACGTGGAATTCTACCGCACCGGCGCCGTGCCGCCGTTTGTGCAGCTGCCGATGGTGCTCGGCCATGAAAACGTCGGCACCGTCGTCGAAGTCGGCGAGGGCGTCACCGACTATGCCGTTGGCGACATGCTGCTGTGCGGTCCCCCGACAGCCTGCGCGCAGATGTGCCCGCCTTGCCGTGAGGGAAAGACAAACATCTGCATCAACGGCTTCCCAAACACAGCCGGCATCGGCGGCCCGGACGGCGGCTATGCCGAATACTACCTCGTGCGCGACGTCAAGCACACCATGCTCGTCAAGGTCCCCGACGGCGTTGACCTGAAGGATGCCGTTTTGTTCGACGTAATCTGCGTTTCGCTGCACGGCGTGCGGAAATCCGGCTTCAAGCTGGGCGAGAGTGTCGTCGTCTCCGGAACCGGCCCGATCGGTCTGGCCGCCATCCAGTTCCTGAAAGCTGCCGGCGCCAACAAGATCATTGCGCTCGGCACCACCTCGTCGAAAGAGCCGCTGCTGAAATCCTATGGCGCAGACCATTTTATCAATTCCAAAGAGTGTCCGGATCTGGCCGGCGAGGTCAAAAAAATACTCGGCCGCGAAGTCGGCGCCGATGTGGTCTTTGAATGTGCCGGGAATCCGACGTCCCTGGCCAACTGCATCGCCTGTGTCAAGCCGGGCGGCATGATCGAGGTGATTGGCACCATCCAGGAACCGCTGTCAAACTTGGTGCCAGGCGGCTTTTCGATCAGCGAGCCGACGCTCGACTTCTCGTTTGTCTACACGCCCGAAGAGGTCGAAATCTACCTGGAGATGCTTGCCGCGGGCAAGGTCAGCTTCCCGGGTATGGTGACGGACATTGTCTCGCTCGACGAGTGCGTCAGCAAATACATCGGCAACCCTGACAAACGCGGTCAGCTCAAAGTGCTCATTGACCCGAGCCTGTGAGGAGGATGCACCAATGGAAAACCGCTATCCGCACGTCTTTTCGCCGGTGCGTGTCGCCGGCCACCTGCTGAAGAACCGCCTGATCTCTGCGCCGTCGACGATCCACACCGCCTCGTCCGGCCAGCCGTATCCGACGGATAAGGGCATCCGTTTCTTCGTCGACCGCGCAAAAGCCGGCGTCGGCCTGGTTACCTGCGCCGGCGTCAGCCTGGGCGGCGCGTTTGATGACGGGACGCACTGTTCCTGGAACCTCAACAAGGGCAACGATACCAATACGCTGTGCAACCTCGTCGAGGAGATCCACATGTACGGCGCAAAATGCACGATGGAACTGATCGGCGTTTTTCCAAACGGGTACACCGTCGTGGACAACTGTTCGATCATGGGCTCTCCCCCCTGCGGCCGTGAGATTCCGGTCGAGGAAATGATGAAATTCAAGGACGAGTATGTCAAGGCAGCCCTGGCGCTGAAAAAGGCCGGCTTTGACGGTGTCATGCTCCACTTCGGCCACTCGATTCCGATGGCGCAGTTTCTCTCCCCGCTCACCAATACCCGCACCGATGCGTTCGGCGGTTCGACTGAGGCCCGCTGCCGCTATCCAAAGATGATCATCGACGAGATCCGCGCCGCCGTCGGCCGGGACTTCATCATTGATGTGCGCATCTCCGGCGATGAGTTTGAAAAGGGCGGCATCGACCTCGAGGAGGGCATTCGAATCGCCTCGATCCTGGCGGAGAATGCCGACATCATTCAGGCCTCCGCCGGTATGCACAACCCGGACTGGATGACCTGGACGCATCCGTGCGGCTTCCTCGGCCCGATCCCGAACGCATACATCGCGGAAGCATTCAAAAAATCCGGCCAAATCGGCGCGAAGATCACAACCATCGGCGGCTTTGGCTCGCTTGACGACGCCGAACAGATTCTGGCTGCGGGCAAAGCCGACTTTGTTGCCGCGGCGCGCAGCTTCATCGCCGATCCGGACTGGATCAAGAAGGGCGCGGCCGGCCAGCAGGCGCTCGTCCGCCCGTGTGTCAAATGCATGCGCTGCCATGACTCGGACAACTATGAGCAGCACATGCAGTGCACCGTCAATCCACGGGTCGGCATGGAAGACGCCATTGCGCGCATGCCCGCGCCCACAAAATCCAAGACAGTCGCTGTCGTCGGCGGCGGTCCGGCCGGCATGCAGGCTGCCGTTACCGCAGCACGCCGCGGGCATCGGGTCACACTGTTTGAGAAGACCGGTGCACTCGGTGGTAAGCTCGCATTTGCCGACCATGTCAGCTTCAAATACCCGCTGGCCGCCTATAAAAACTGGGCGGTACAGCAGGTTCTCGATGCCGCTGTCACTGTGCGGCTGAATACGGAAGTCACGCCGGAGATGGTCAAGGGCTTTGACGTGGTCATTGCTGCCGTCGGCGCCGAGCCGCTGATTCCGCCGATCCCCGGTGTGGAAGCCGCCATTCCTGCCATTGACGCATACGGCCATGAAGACACACTTGGCAATTCGGTCGTACTCATCGGCGGCGGACAGATCGGCCTGGAGACGGCGCTGCACCTGTGTCAGCGCGGCAAGGCCGTCACGATCCTGGAGATGCAGGACGCGCTCGCACCTGACGCCTCCAAGACCCACCGCGACGAACTGATGGTTGAAATCGGTAAGGCGGACAACCTGACCGTCATCACCGGCGGCCGCTGCACTGCCGTCGAGCTGGGGCAGGTCACCTATGTCAAAGACGGGACTGAGCAGACCGTTTCGTGTGACGCGATCGTGCTCTCCGCCGGTATGAAGCCGCTGATTGCGCTGGCCGACAGCCTGATGGGGCTGACGCCGGAATTTGATTCGGTCGGCGACTGCGTCCACGCACGTACCGTCGAGTGGGCCAATAAAGAGGGCTTCTACGCCGCCATGCGGCTGTGAGGTGCGCCGATGCAGATTAAACCGACCCATGTGGGCATTGCCGTCGGCAACACAGACGAAGCCATCGCCTGGTGGCACGACCTGTTCGGCTTCGAGCTGGTTTCGCGCAGCACCTACGACTTCATGGACAATATGGAGATTACATTTCTGCGGCTCGGCAGCTTTGAAATTGAGCTGTTCTGCGCGCCTGCCGCCAAACGGCTCGAGCGTGACTATGACGCGGACAATACTGTCATCGGCACCAAGCATATCGCTTTTGAGGTTGATGACATGGACGCCGCACTTGCACGCATTCACGCGCTTGGCGTGCACATTAACTTCACAACCGAGATGGAGGGCGACCGTGTCTGCTTTGTCGCCGACCCGTGGGGTACACCGGTCGAGCTGATCGAACGCGGCGGCGCCGGTATGCAATAACCGAATGCTGCCGGGCGAAAACCGCATGAGCCAGCTGCTTACATCCGCTCCGCATCCGTGTTAAACTGAACTTACGGCCAACAGCCCGGGTTCCGGCAGGCGCCGGAACCCGGGCTGTTGGGTTTCAAAAACGGTAAGGAGGCATTGATATGGACACTTTGGACGCGATTTTTTCCAGAAGAAGCATTCGCGCATTTACCGACCGGCATATCTCTGACGAGGATCTGCACACAATCCTGTGTGCCGGCATGAGCGGCCCGACATGCGCGATGACGCGTGACTGGTCTTTCCTGGTGATTCGCAATCGCCAGATGCTCGGCCTCGTGGCTGACGGAAACGGCCGCCCCGCCGACCCGCTGCGCGGTGCAGACGTCGGGATCCTGATCTGCGGCGATCTGTCGCGCTCGTTCAAACCGGCGCCGGATTACTGGGTGATCGACGGAGCTATTGCCGGGCAAAATATGATCCTGGCCGCCACAGCGCTCGGCATTGGTTCGGTCTGGCTCGGCACCTGGCCGGAGATGGACCGTGTTGACAACCAGGTGTGGCTGTTTTCCCTGCCTGCGCACATCCGGCCGCACTCTGTCATCGCGTTCGGCTATGCCGATCCCGACGCGCCGGTCCGTCCTTCCCCGCCGGGCGCATTTTCCGGCGCCTTTGAGGCGGACCGGGTCCACTTTGATGCATGGTAAACCGTACTTTGCCGGGCCGGCAGGCACTGAGTGCCTGCCGGCTGACATTTTTCAGTCCTCCATAAATTCGAACAGGTCCTCCACCGTAACACCGAACACCTTTGCAATATCCATTGCCAGCTTCAGCGACGGGTTATAGCGGCCGCTTTCAAGGTGAACAATGGTTTCGCGCCTGGCTGAAACCATTTCGGCAAGCTCGCTCTGCTTCAGACCCGCCCGTTCCCGATATTCTTTCATTTTTGTCTTCAGCATTCGGTCACATTCCTTTTATATCAATGACAGAAAAAATCAACGCCCGCAGCACAGTGAGCAGTACGATGCTGATCAGAATGCCATAGCCCGCAATTTCCCCGGAAAAATCAGTAAACACACAGACGAACGCTGCGAGGATCATCAGGCCGTAAGCAATCTTCAGGCAGATGGAGTCTGTTGTTTTCAAATTCTCACGAGCGAACTCATCGAAAATGTCCCGCTTTTTTGCATATGAGATCTGAAATGCCACAAGCAGCCCGGCCGCGGCAAAAACAGCTGTTTGGATGTAAAAATACGCAGGATGAAATGAATCCCGGGTGCACATCCAGTAATAGAGCAAGAACAGCACTGCCGGCGTGATTTTCAAAAACATCCATGCCTTTAGATTCATAGACTTGCTTTTCATCATTGAGCCCTCCAAAGTGATTTATTTTTAACTTGTGTGATAAATATATCACTTCATGGTGGACCTGTCAACCCATAATGTGAAATATTTTTAACTTATCTGAGACCGGTCATAGATTCCGCCCACTCATTACAAAGTCCTTTCCCAAAGCCGGCCGGTGGTTGTAACGGGCCGGAAAATGTGTTAAAATATCAGAAATTGTGTGGGAGGCCGAGCCAATGCAGCTGCGAAATCTGATCGACATCGAGGATCTATCGACCGAAGAATGGGATGAGCTATATGCACTTGTCAGCCAGATCATCGCCGATCCGCTTTCCTATTCCAACTCGCTGCACGGCCGCGTGATGGCCAGTCTGTTCTACGAGCCGAGCACCCGCACCAACTTTTCATTCCAGGCCGCAATGCTGCGGCTTGGCGGCAGTGTGTTCGGCTTTGCCGATCCAAGCTCCACCTCTGCAGCAAAGGGTGAGCGGCTCAAGGACACCATCAAGATGGTCAGCGCCTATGCCGACGTGATTGTCATGCGCAGCCCGAAAGAGGGAGCGGCACGCGCAGCCTCGCTCTACTCCGAGGTCCCGGTTGTCAACGCAGGGGACGGTGGCCATATGCATCCAACGCAGACACTGGCTGATCTGACCACACTGCAGCTGATGCATGGCCGGCTCGACGGGCTGAATATCGGTCTGTGCGGCGACCTGAAATACGGGCGGACAGTCCACTCTCTGATCAAGGCGCTCTCCAAATACGCAGGGACAACATTCTATCTGATCTCCCCGCGCGATTTGGCCGTGCCCGATTATATGCGCGATTTTCTGCGCGCAAACGGTCAAAAATTCTACGAGGTGTCATCGCTTGAAGCAACGCTGCCGATTCTCGACGCGCTGTATATGACGCGGATTCAGCGTGAACGCTTTACGGATCCGCTCGAGTACGACCGGCTCAAGGGGACCTATGTGCTCACCCGCAGCAAGCTTTCCCGCGCAAAGCAGACGATGCTGGTCCTGCATCCGCTGCCGCGCGTGGACGAAATCGCGCTCGATGTAGACGATGATCCGCGTGCAGCCTACTTTGAGCAGGCGCGCTGCGGCATGTTCGCCCGAATGGCACTCCTGACCAAGCTGATCGAACAGGGGCATCGGCAGCCGGAACCAGTCCCGATCGGCACCAGACAGCTCTGCCACAATCCAAACTGCATCACACAGACCGAGACATACCTTCCGCCGTTGACCAAAACAGTCGGCGAGAAGTGCTGCTGCGGTTACTGCGATAAGGAGATCTGAATGGAAGCAACGATTTATCTCAAGCGCGGAGAGGCGCGCGGCCTGCGTGCCGGTGCACTCTGGGTCTATGACAATGAAATCGAGTCCGTCGGCGCAGGATGCACCGACGGCTGTATTGTCGATATTTTGGACAGTAAAGGACGCTTTGCTGCACGCGGCTATTACAATTCCGCTTCGCGTATTACCGCGCGCGTGTTGACGTTCGACCGCTCCGAGACGATCGACCGCGCTTTCTTTGCCCACCGCATTGCGCGTGCAAAAGCATTTCGCACGTCGCTCGGTTTTCACGACGCCTACCGCGTGGTTTTCGGCGAATCCGACGGACTGCCGGGGCTGACCGTGGACAAATTTGGTGCGTATTTGTCGTTTCAGATCACGGCGCTTGGCATGGAGCGCTGGAAGCAGGATATCATCGAGATCCTGGCGGAGTTGTATCAGCCCATTGGGATCTATGAGCGCGACGATGTGCCCGTAAGAGAAAAGGAAGGGCTGCCGCAAATTGCCCGCTGCGTCTGGGGCAGCGTACCGGCGCGAATCGAGATCCGGGAGCATGACGCCCGGATGTACGTTGACATTGCTCATGGGCAAAAAACCGGTCATTTCCTGGACCAGCAGGAGAACCGCGGTCATCTGCGGCCATATTCTGCTGGCAGGAGCGTTTTGGATCTGTGCTGCTGCAGCGGTGGCTTTGCCATCCATGCGGCGCTCTACGGTGCAAAAACGGTTGAGGCCGTCGATGCGTCGGAAGAGGCACTCGCTCTGGTGCGCGACAATGCCGCGCTGAATGGGTT
>CAZGBU010000009.1:8729-33660 GCA_964523945.1 uncultured Oscillospiraceae bacterium | reverse complement strand
TCCCGGCATCTTGCTCCCAAAGCAAGCGCGCTACCAACTGCGCTACACCCGGATAGACGATTCCTGCACGTCCGCACAGCAAAGAGAGAAGATACGGCACCAGTGACAGATCATCAAGGTGCTTTCTGTACTGACTGAAGTGTATTATAGCACAATGCGGGGAAAAAGCAAAGGGTTTCCTGCCGTTTTGGCGCCGGCTGTTCTGTTTTCAGGACAAATTGCAAGGGAAACCGAAGAAGAAACCATTCGCTTTGTATTTACGCGGCCGCCCAATTTATGCTATAATAAAAGCAATCTACAAAATTCTGCGCCTGTACGGCGGCAGGGTGCGGACGATTCGTCGGAGAAAAACTGTGCGCCGACCGGATCGAACTACACGAATTGGAATTGGTCCGGGCCAGGCCCGGGGAAGGAGCCTGTCCCATGAGAATGCGAAAAAAACCGAATCTGATCCCACGCATGGAGCGGTGTGAGCGTGTCTGGCTCAAGGAGCCGGAACAATACCGCGGCAACTGGCGCAGCCTGTTGCCTGGCGCGCGCGAGGTGCGCGTTGAAGTCGGATGCGGCAAGGGAAAATTCACCGCCGAGCTGGCACAGGCAGAACCGGATGTGCTGATCATTGCGATGGAAAAGGTCCCGGATGCGCTGGTGATGGCGATGGAGAAAGCTGTCGCGCTGGAATTGCGGAATGTGTTTTTCATCTCTGACGATGCAGCCCGGATTGACGAGCTGTTTGCGCCCGGCGAGGTGGCGCGCCTCTACATCAATTTCTGCGATCCATGGCCGCGCAATAAGTCCGCGAAGCGGCGACTGACCTACAGGGATTTTCTAGAGAAGTACAAAGCGGTCATGCCGGCGGGGGCATGGATTGAATTCAAAACGGACAACGTGCCGCTGTTTGAGTTTTCGCTGGAGGAGTTTGCGCACTGCGGGCTGACGTTACGCGATGTGACGCGCGATCTGCATGCCAATGGCCCGGTTGGGATTATGACCGGCTATGAGCAACGTTTTTATGCACTTGGCACGCCGATCTGCCGCTGTGAAGCTGTGATCGGCTGAACGGAAAAGGGAAAGAGCTGTGGCGGTTCGAATCCTGATTGCAGATGACGATGAGCGCTGGCGGCGCATCGTCGGTGATTATCTGCGCAATGAGGGATTCGCAATCGTCGATGCATCTGACGGAGCAGAGGCGCTTGCGCTGCTGCGCAGTTCGAATGATATCGCGCTGGTTGTACTGGATATTATGATGCCGAAGGTGGACGGTGTGACGGCCTGCAAAATGATTCGCACCTTCTCACAGGTGCCGATCCTGATGGTGACGGCCCGCACCGATGAGGAGTCTGAGCTGCTTGGATTTGTCTGCGGCGCGGACGAGTTCATCTCCAAGCCGCTGAAGTTGCCGGTGTTCATCGCGCGTATCAAAGCGTTGCTCAAGCGCGCTGGGGAGCCGACAGACCGGCTGCGGATCGGCGTACTGGAAATCAGCCCGGGTGCACATCTGGTTTGGGTCGCAGGGGAAGAAGTCCGGCTGACGCCGCGCGAGTCGGCACTGCTGATGTATCTGGCGCAGAACCGCGGCGTTGCCGTTTCCCGGCAGCAGATCTTGGACACGGTCAGGGGCGATTATTATGGCGACATGCGCACGGTCGATACCCATATCAAGAATCTGCGCATGAAGCTCGGGCCGGCCGGTCAGATGCTCAAAACGGTGCGCGGGCGCGGCTATATGCTGGAGGAACCGGCGTGAAATCGGGGCGGCAGTTCAGTTTGCGGGGGCGGTATGCGCTCCTCGGCGCCGGTGCGATTGCCGTCTGTTTTCTGCTGCAGCTGGCGGCAAACAGCATTTTGCTCCGGCCGTATTATATGCATCAGATGCAGCGCCTGCTGGAGGACTCGTTCGAGACCATCTGCGCGGATACCGGCGGCGGAGCCGCTGCGTTTTCCGACATCGAGCGGCAGAATATCTCTGTGACGTTGTTTGACGCAGCGGGTGGTGTACTCTACAGCAGCAGGAGCGATCATCGAGACAGCGCGCGCATTGTCCGGCAGATTTACGCCGAGGTGACAGAGGAGCTGGCGCAGACGGATGAGGACTATTTTATCGCTCTGCGTGCGCCGGAGACGACTACGGCAAGCGGCGTCTTGTTCTCGCCTGGCCCGACGATGCAGCTCGGCGGCCGCGTGGATGAGCAGTTTGTGGAGCTGAGCATCAAGCTCGAGCCGATTGAGATGTCAACTGCGATTACGCTGCGTTTCACGGCCGCAGTGGGCCTGTGCGCGATGCTGCTGATCATTCTGGTCTTTTACTGTGTGACGGGAACGGTTACGCGGCCGATTGAACAGATGACGCAGACGGCGCAGAGACTTGCCCGGCGCGATTTTTCGCAGCGGTGCGACGACCGCTGCCGCAATGAGATTGGAACGCTGGCGCGCTCGATCAACTCGATGTCCGACCAGCTCCGGCAGTATACCGAGGAACTCCAGAGCGCCAACGAACAGCTCAAGGAGGATATCGCAGCGATCGAGCGTGCAAACCAGGCGCGCAAGGATCTGGTTGCCAATTTGTCGCACGATCTGAAGACGCCGGTTGCACTGATTTCCGGCTATGCTGACGGACTGGCTTCCGGTGTGGCCAGGACGCCCGAGCAGATGCGCGAATACTGCGATGTGATCATCGACGAGACGGCCCGTATGCAGCAGATGATCCAGCGGATGCTGGAACTGAGCCGGATCGAGAGCGGCAGTGTGACACTCAACTGCGAGGTTTTTTGCCTGTCCGAGCTGCTCGACGATCTGTTGGCGCTTTTCCGTGAGCAGATTGATCACGCCGGCGTCACGCTCGAGCGTGATTATCCGGCCGGTCTGCATGTGCGCAGCGATTATTTGTGCGTGGAGCAGGTCCTGACCAATTACATACAAAATGCTGCCCAGCATGCAGACGGGGAGAAGATGATGTCTGTCAGCGTTGAGCGGCGGGAACAGACGGGGCGGCTGCGCGTACGGATTTTCAACAGCTGCCCGCCGATCTCACCGGAGGAGCAGGGGCGGCTGTGGGACAGTTTCTACCGCGGAGAGCGTTCGCGCCGGCGCACCGGTGATCAGAGCGGGCTGGGGCTTGCCATCGTCAAAGGCAATATGGAACTGCTTGGTGAGGGCTATGGATTGGAAAATGTGCCGGGCGGCGTGGTTTTCTGGATGGAGCTGCCGGAGGGAAAATCCTGAAAACAGGGGTTTACACGGACAGCACACTATATTATGATAGAAAAATCCCAAAAGAACGGAGTATCGCTGTGAAAAAGATTGTGATGAAAACGCCGCTCGTCGAGCTCGACGGCGACGAAATGACCCGCATCCTGTGGCGGCAGATCAAACAGGAGCTGCTCGAGCCGTTTGTTGCGCTCAAAACCGTCTACTTTGACCTTGGTTTACCCGAGCGCGACCGTACGCGCGACCAGGTGACACTCGATGCGGCGGCTGCCATCGCCGAATATGGTGTCGGCGTCAAGTGCGCGACTATCACGCCCAATGCAGACCGAATGACGGAATACAACCTGACCGAGATGTGGAAAAGCCCAAACGGCACCATCCGCGCTGCGCTGGACGGCACCGTGTTCCGCACGCCGATTCTGGTCAACGGGATCAGCCCGGTGGTGCGTAACTGGCGCCGGCCGATCACACTTGCCCGCCATGCCTACGGCGACGTGTACAAGGCAACGGAGCTGCGCGTGCCCGAAGGACGTGCCGAGCTGGTATTCACCGACCGGGACGGGAATGAGACACGCCAGACGATCTATGAGTTTGAGTGCCCGGGCGTCGTGTCCGGCCAATTCAATAAAGACAGCTCGATTGCGTCGTTTGCGCGCGCGTGCTTTGCCTATGCGCTCAGCGTTGGACAGGATCTGTGGTTCTCGGCCAAGGACACGATTGCAAAGGTCTACGACGGCCGCTTCCGCACGGTGTTTGAGCAGGTCTACGAGCACGAATACCGCGAGAAATTTGAGCAGGCAGGGCTGACTTATTTCTATACGCTGATTGACGACGCCATTGCTCGCGTGATCCGCTCTGAGGGCGGCTTTGTCTGGGCCTGCAAGAACTACGACGGCGATGTGATGAGCGACATGGTCTCGACGGCGTTCGGTTCTCTGGCCATGATGACGTCGGTGCTTGTCTCGCCGGACGGAAAGTATGAATATGAGGCGGCGCATGGCACGGTGACACGCCATTATTACCGCTACTTGAACGGAGAGCAGACTTCGACAAATCCCATGGCGACGATCTTCGCCTGGACCGGTGCGCTGCGCCGCCGCGCGGCGCTCGACGCACTGCCGGAGCTGGCTGCGTTTGCCGACCGGCTCGAGCGCACATGCGTCGGTGTCATCGAATCCGGCGTGATGACCGGTGACCTGGCCGCCCTGTGGGAGAGGGGAACACCGCAGGTCGTGACAAGTCTGGAATTCCTGACGGCGGTTCGAAAAAAACTGGAGGCAGAATCTTCCTGAACGCACATATACTATGTATGCATCGCCCGCTTTTTGGGAATGCTGTGGGGAGAAGAGCCGACAGATTCACCGAAAGTGCAAAATTAGACAAAAAACTGTTGTCATGTTGGAACGAGAAGTATATAATCATAAGTTAGATTGGATTGTGTAAAACCGTGTGGGGAGCGAGGACGCTAGACCCCGCCCGCCGGTTATGCTGGGAACAAGGGTGTGCTGTATGGCAAAGGCCAAACAAACGGGAAAGTCGGAAAAAAACGAGCAGGCGATCCCACAGCAGCTGCAGGCGCTGATCAAGAGAGGGAAGAAAGAAGGCACCATCCGCTCTCAAGAGCTGCTTGCTGTGCTGGAGGGAATGTCGCTGTCCGTCGAGCGAATTGAACAGATCTATGACGTCCTGGAGTCCATGGGGATTCAGATCGTCGGCGAAGAGCTGGAGCTTGAGCCGACGGACGAGTCACAGGCCGCCGAGGAAGAAGCCGAGCTGATCGATCCGGTCGAGCTCGCGGCCGAGTATAGCCTCGACGACCCGGTTCGGATGTATCTGAAGGAGATCGGCCAGGTCCCGCTGCTGACAGTGGAGGAGGAGCAGACGCTTGCGCGCCGTGTGGCCGAGGGCGACGAGCAGGCCAAGGCACGGTTGATCGAGTCGAATCTTCGCCTGGTGGTTTCCATCGCCAAGAAATACTCCGGCCGCGGTATGCACATTCTGGATTTGATCCAGGAGGGCAACACCGGCCTGATCCGCGCGGTCGAGAAATTCGACTATACAAAGGGAAACAAGTTCTCTACATATGCGACCTGGTGGATTCGGCAGGCAGTCACCCGCGCCATCGCGGATCAGGCGAGAACGATCCGCGTGCCGGTGCATATGGTAGAGGTGATCAACAAGGCGACCCGGTGCAGCCGGCAGTTGACGCAGCAGCTCGGCCGAGAGCCGACGATGGAAGAGGTCGCCGAGGAGCTGAATCTGCCGTGTGACAAGGTGGCCGAGGCGCTGCGCACCGCGGCCGACACGCTCTCGCTCGATACGCCGGTCGGCGACGAGGAGGATACGACAATCGGCTCGTTTGTCGAGGACGAGAATATGCTCGGTCCGGCAGAGGCCACAGCCAATATGCTGCTGGCCGAGGCGCTCGATGATCTGCTCAAAACGCTGACGGAGCGCGAGGCCGAGGTGCTCCGTATGCGCTACGGCCTCTATGACGGCCGCCAGCACACGCTCGAGGAAGTCGGCAAGATGTTCGGCGTCACGCGTGAGCGTATCCGGCAGATCGAGAATAAGGCGATCCGCAAGCTGCGCCACCCCTCGCGCGCGCGCAAGATCCGCGACTTCTACGCATGACGCACAGACCGGGACGAACCGACGGTCCGTCCCGGCTTTTTGGCCGTTTTGCACTGCGCCGACCCGATCGACGAGTGTGCATTGCTGCGGAAAAACAATTGTGGGTGGATTGGAATGAGACAAACCGATACGCAGACCCTGTATACGCGGCGTCTGATCCTGCGGGCGTTTACACAGGATGACCTGCCGGCGCTGTTCCAAATATTTGGGGAGCAGAATGCGAACACATTCCTGCCGTGGTATCCGCTGCGCTCTTTTGCGGAGGCAAGGGCCTTTTTTGAAGAACGCTATGCACAGCAGCAAGGATATCAATATGCAATCTGCCTGCGCTGCGACAATGTCCCGATTGGCTATATCAACATCAGCGCAGACGAAGCCCGCGATCTGGGATATGGTCTGCGGGAAGCGTTCTGGGGCAGGGGCATTGCGGCGGAAGCGGGGAGCGTGCTCCTGGAAGCGGCGCAGAAGGATGGCGTCCCATATGTGACTGCGACACATGACCGGGATAATCCGCGCAGCGGACGGGTCATGGAGAAGCTGGGGATGCAATATCAGTATACCTATGAAGAGCACTGGCAGCCAAAGGACAAATTGGTGACGTTCCGTCTGTATCAGCGCAATCTGGATGGCAATGCAGACAGGGTCTACCAAAAGTATTGGCAGACATCTGTGGTGCATTATGTGGAACCGCTGCATTGCTTGCATGGCCCCAAAACAGCAGACAGGCCCTGAAAAAAGCCCCTGTTTCACCCGGCATGGGAGAAACAGGGGCTTTTGGGCAGTGCAGAGCGGTACGCGGCCGCGGTTACAGGCCGAGCATAATCGTCGCAACCTCGAAGTAAACCAGCAGCGACAGCGCGTCGACGATGGTTGAGATGAATGGGCTGGCCATCACGGCCGGGTCGAAGCCGATGCGCTTGGCCAGCAGCGGCAGTGTGCAGCCGACGACTTTGGCGAAGAGCACGGTGATTGCCATCGTTACGCACACAACGAGCGCAACCATGACGGTAACGCCTGTGTTGCCGAGCAGAAGTCGGTCGATCAGCAGCAGCTTGACGAAACAGATCGCGGCCAGGCTCAGACCGCACAGCACGGCCACACGGATCTCTTTCCAGATAATGCGCGGCAAGTCGGAAAAGGAAATCTCACCGAGCGAGATGCCGCGGATGACGGTGACGGATGACTGCGTGCCCGAGTTGCCGCCTGTGCCGGTCAGCATCGGGATGAAACCGACGAGGACGACCTGTGTTGCAAGCGCCGTCTCAAAATGGGTAATAATAATACCGGTGAATGTGGCCGAGATCATCAGCAGCGACAGCCAAGGGATGCGGTTGCGCCAGATCGACAGCACACTCGAGCGCATATACGACCGGTCGGACGGCGCGATGGCGGCCATCTTTTCGATGTCCTCGGTCGTCTCCTCTTCCATGACGTCCATTGCATCGTCGACGGTGGTAATGCCGACCAAACGGTTTTCCTGATCGACGACCGGCAGGGCGAGGAACCCGTATTTCGAGAACTTCTGTGCGACTTCCTCCTTGTCGGTCAGCGTGCTGACGGTGATGACATTCGGCTCCATGATCTGCTCAATGATCTCGTCGTCATCGGCCAGCAGCAACGTGCGGATCGAGATCATGCCGATGAGCGTCTTGTCTTCGGTCACATAACAGTTGTATATGGTTTCCTTGTCGACGCCGGTACGGCGAATGCGCTTGATCGCCTCACCGACAGTCATATGCGGCCGGAGGGTGACGAATTCGGTCGTCATGATGGAGCCGGCGGAATCCTCGGGATAGCGCAGGATCTGGTTGATCATCGTGCGCATCTCTGGATCGGCCTGCCGCAGGATGCGTTTGACCACGTTGGCCGGCATCTCTTCGACCAGGTCGACGGCATCGTCGACATAGAGCTCGTCAAGGACTTCTTTCAGCTCGTTGTCGGAAAAGCCGCGGATCAGCAGCTCCTGCGCTTCCGGCTCCATCTCGACAAACGTCTCGGCGGCGAGCTCTTTCGGCAGCAGGCGGAACAGCAGCGGCAGACGGTCCTGTTCCATCTCTGCAAAAATAGCCGCAATATCCGTTGGATTCATTGTGGTCAGGATATCGCGCAGGGAGGCATACTTCTTCTCGTCGAGCAGCGCGGAGAGCGCGTGCTCGACCACAGTGTGTTCTGCCATTTTGCTTTTCTCCTTTACTTCATGGGGTTAAGTAACGGAAGTAAAAGCGCAAACGGCGGCCGACGCCAAAGCCCAGGGGAACAGGGCACCGAAAGACGGGCAGCGTCGTCGGCCAGCGGTTGTGCCGTTATTACTTCCAGCGTCCATTCTGTTCCCTCCTTGATACATTATATAATATAAAAGCGAACCGGAGCCGGTCCGGATTTCATAGTAGGTGATTTTTTTCGCTTTGTCAATCGTCACCGTGTAAAATCTTTGCCCCAGATTTGCAGGATGCCGGGCAGCACGCTGGCAAACTGCGCCCGTTTCCGGTCACGGACAGGAAATTTCGCCGAAAAACCGATGAATTTGCAGATTTGGCATGGTGAACTTGCAGAAGTATCAAATATGTTCAGAAAATGCGAGAAATCTCCCTTGAAATTTGCAAGAATGCAGGGTATAATTATTGCATTACCGTGCGAAAGCGCATGAGGCGCGGCCGGCTGCTTTGCAATCCGGCGAAACGGATTATGCATCGGCATGGAAATGAGAGGAGCGTCTGCTGATGATCAAAATGGTCAACGTCAATAAATGCTTTGGCGATCTGCATGTTCTCAAGGATGTCAACCTCACCGTCAACGAGGGGGAGAAGCTGGTCATCATTGGACCGTCCGGCTCCGGCAAGTCCACTACGGTGCGCTGCATGAACTTCCTGGAAGAACCGACGAGCGGCGAGGTCTATATCGACGATGAGCAGCTCACCCACAAGAACAAAACCCGCATCAACCGCACCAAGATCTCGATGGTGTTCCAACAGTTTAATCTCTATCCGCACAAGACGGTGCTGGAAAACCTGACGCTTGCACCGATTAAACTCCAGAAGAAGTCGAAAAAAGAGGCAGTCGAGCTGGCGGAGCATTATCTTGATGTGGTCGGGCTGACCAGCAAGGCCGGCGTGTATCCGTCGACGCTCTCCGGCGGCCAGCAGCAGCGTGTGGCGATCGCGCGTGCGCTGTGCTCGCAGAGCAAGATCCTGCTGTTTGACGAGCCGACCAGCGCGCTCGATCCGGAGATGGTGCAAGAGGTGCTCGACGTCATGATCCGGCTCTCACAGGAGAGCATCACCATGGTCGTTGTCACGCACGAGATGGGCTTTGCCCGCCAGGTGGCGGACCGCGTCATCTTTATGGACGACGGGCGCATCCTCGAAGAGGGAACGCCGGAGCATTTCTTTGAGAATCCGGAAAATCCGCGTACGCGGGCATTCCTCAGTAAGATCCTGCGCTGAAGCTTGCAACGCGCGCCGACCTGCGCGTACAAGATATCACTCAAATAATAGGAGGAATCACGATGAAACTGAAAAGACTGCTTGCACTGCTGCTTGCGCTGGTTCTCGTGTTCGCGCTCGCTGCGTGCAGCTCGGACGAGGGTACGACGACCGATGATACCAACAGCGGCACCGACGACACCAATGAATCGGGCGAGACCGGCGGCGATTCCAGCGACGAACAGACTGGCAGCGAGTCCGGCGAAGAGACGGGCGGAACCTATGCGGACGGCGGCGTATTTCGCGTTGGCGTTAAAAATGCCGTTGAGGGCTTTGCCTATCAGGACACGCTGACCGGTGAGTACGAGGGTTTTGAAATTGACCTGGCCAACATGCTGGCTGAGGCACTGGGCTATGACGAGGTGGAGTTCACCACCGTCACTGCCGCTACCCGTACTGAGCTGCTGGATGCCGGCGATATTGACTGCGTCATTGCCACGTTCACTATCACCGACGAGCGCAAGGAGTCCTGGGACTTCAGCACGCCGTACTACACTGACGCGATCACGGTCCTGGTCGAGGATTCCTCCGGCATCACGACCCTTGCTGACCTCGAGGGTAAGACGGTCGGCGTCTCGTCCGGTTCCACCTCCGCCAAAGCGCTCGTTGAGGCGATGATCGAGGCCGGCGTGATCTCCGACGAGAACTACAATGCCGATGCATTTGAGATCGACACCTGGACTGAGGGAATCTCGTTCCAGCAGTATGCCGACTACCCGGACATCTCCACGGCGCTGGCTGCCGGCGAGATTGATGCGTTCTGCGTCGACAAGTCTATTCTGGCCATTTACAAGACCGACGGCCGCAGCTACATTGAGGAGGATTTCTCCCCGCAGGAGTACGGCGTCGCAACCCAGAAGGGCTCTGACCTGTCTGCCGCGATTGATGAACTGATTGTTCAGTGGCTGGACGATGGCACCATCGATGGCATGATCGACGAGTGGGGACTCGGCTGATTGACAGCTGAACTGTGATACAGCATGGCAGGATCCAGCGCGGATCCTGCCTGCAGCGGAGGCACGCGGACGACGGGCGCTTCCGCTGCAAGGAGAAAGGAGGGACGCAGCTTGCATGGTTTGCTGAGCGCCGATAAATGGCAAACGATCTGGACCTATCGCAATACTTTCCTCAACGGCCTGCTCAACACGATTGAGACTGCCGTCGTGGCACTGATCCTGGCGTTTATCATCGGCGTGGTGATCGGCCTGATGAGCACAAGCGGGAAAAAAGTGCTGCGGGGTATTGCGCGTGTCTACGTTGAAATCATTCAGAACACGCCGCTGCTGCTGCAGGTGCTGTTCTTGTACTATGCACTGGCCTTTTCCGGCCACAGCCTCGGTGTCATCCGCACCGGTATGATCGGCCTGGGCATCTACCATGGCGCGTATATGTCAGAGGTTATCCGTGCCGGCATCCAGGCGATTCCGCGTGGACAGTTCGATGCGGCGCAGTCGCAGGGCTTCAGCTATATCGCGCGGATGTACTATATTATCGTCCCCCAAACCATCAAAATCATCCTGCCGCCCATGGTCAACCAGGTGGTCGCACTCATTAAGAACACCTCCTGCCTGTATATCATTGGCGGTGCGGATCTGATCTCTGCGACGTACAGCTTTGTCACAGGCGCGCAGACCGGCGGCGCCTATGCGCCGGCTTATATCGTCAGCGGCGTAATCTTCTTTGTTGTCTGTTTCCCGCTCTCGACGCTTGCCAGCAAGTGGGAGGCCAACCTCAAGTCGCGCGACCAGCGCGTGACGGTGTTGGCCAATGCGCAGCCGGAAATCACCGATGCGGAGATTGACGCCATGATCGCCTCCGGGCAGGTTGATGCCGCCCCAGACAACACGGAAGGGACGGTGGATGAATCATGACAGATCTGCAGGGAAGCCTGATGATGATCACCAACGGCGCGCTGCTGCAATACCTGGCCAAAGGCCTGGTATTTACGCTGATCATCTCTCTGATCGCTGTGGTGGTGGGCCTGCTGTTTGGCTCTGTGCTCGCGCTCTGCCGCAACTACTGTACGGGGAAAGCGCGCATTTTCCGCTGGCTGTCCACCGCCTATATTGAGATCTTCCGCAATACGCCGCTGCTGCTGTGGATCTTTATCTGCCTCGTGTTTATTCCCAGCCCGTTCACCGGGCGGCATTTCGGTCTGTCGAGCGTCGACGTCGGCCAGCTGTTCAAAGCAACCATCGCGCTGATCCTGTTCACATCGTCCGTGATTGCGGAAATTGTCCGCGGCGGTCTGAACGCAGTGGCCAGCGGGCAGTTTGAAGCCGGCCGGTCGCAGGGATTCAGCACGGTGCAGATCATGCTGTATATTGTTCTGCCGCAGGCCTATCGTAGCATTATCCCCACGCTGCTCAGCCAGGTCATCACCACGATTAAAGACTCGTCATATCTGGCCAATGTCGCGACCATCGAGCTGATGGCGCGGGTCAAGCAAATCCTCGCCACCGCCAACCGCTACAATGGCACCGGCACGGTCAATACCTCTGATGTTTTTGTGCTCTTCGGCCTGGCATGTGTGATCTATTTCCTGATCAACTTTATCATTTCGTGTGTGGTGCGCCGCTACCAGCGTCAGCTTCAGACGGCAAAGCAATGAGCCCAATTCTGAGATCCGCCCGGACAACCGGGCGGATTTTTTGGAGGAATCGGAATGGCAACAGAAAGACTCTATTACGCAGACGCGTTTCGGGCAGACTGCCGGGCGCGCGTCGTCTCCTGCAGGCCGGGAAAAAACGGCTATGAAGTCGTGCTGGACCGGACGGTATTTTATCCCGAGGGCGGCGGCCAGCCGGGCGACACCGGGCGGCTCGGTGCGGTGCGCGTCACCGATACGCACGAGCGCAGCGGTGAGGTGGTCCACTACTGCGACGCGCCGCTCACACCGGGTGAGGAGATCGAGGCGGTCATCGACTGGCCGCGCCGGTTCGATCTGATGCAGCAGCACTCTGGCGAGCATATCTTTTCCGGACTGGTTTATCAGACCTATGGCTATCACAACGTCGGGTTCCATCTTGGTGCGGAGACAGTGACAATCGACTTCGACGGCATGATTGATGAGGCAGGGCTGCGCGCGATTGAGCTGCGTGCAAATGAGGCCGTCTGGCGCGACGAACCGGTCGAGATCTTCTATCCGTCCGAGACGGAGCTGGCCGCGCTGGATTATCGCAGCAAGAAGACGCTGACCGGGGCGGTGCGGATTGTCCGCTTCCCGGGCAGCGACGTGTGCGCCTGCTGTGGAACGCATGTCCGCACCGCCGGGCAGATTGGCCTGATCCAGGCCGTCAGCTGCCAGAAGTTCCACGCGGGTGTGCGCATCGAGCTGCTCTGTGGCAGGCGCGCGTTCGATTTTGCCTGGATGAGCGCAGAGCAGAACCACCGTGTGTCTGTGCTGCTCAGCGCAAAGTTGCACCAGACGGCGGAACTGGTCGAGCGGACGCTTGCGGAAAAGGCCGCGCTGGCACAGCGCGTGACGGAGTTGGAGAACGAATCCTTTGCGCGCATTGCAAAGGACAATGCCAACTGCGGTGACACCTATATGATCCGCGGGCCAATGCGGCCGGACGCGGTGCGCCGTCTGGCCGATGCAGTGCTTGCCACATGCGGCGGCCGGTGCGCGGTATTTGCCGGCGCCGATGGCGACGGATACAAATATGCCGTCGGAGATCCATCGGGCGACGTCAGCGCGCTGGTGCGCGCGCTGAACGAGGCGCTGCATGGCCGCGGCGGCGGCCGTGGCGGCTTTGCCCAGGGGTCGGTACAGGCAACGGCGGCAGAGATTGATTCGTTTTTTGAGATGATGTAGGATCCTGAACACGCCAGACAGACTGCAGCGCGCGGCAGCAAATGGCTGCCGCGCGCTTTATGGCGCCAACGTCAGAATTTCTCCCGGTGTGAGCGTCTGCCCCTTGAGCGCGGCAAGCTCCGAGACGGTGACGAACTGCCATCCCTGTGCTGCGAGCGTGTCAATGATGCGGAACGCAGCGTCGGCAGAGGTACGGTACATGTCGTGCAGCAGCACAACGTCACCAGAGCTGGCGCTTGATGCAACGCGGCGGGCGACTGTGGCAGCATCCGGCGTACTCCAGTCATGCGGGTCGTTGTTCCACAGGACGATTGACAGCCCGTTTTCTTCGGCTGCGGCCAGCACGGCGTCGGAGTACAATCCGCCAGGCGGGCGGAACAACCGTGCTCCCACGCCGGACAGCTCGGTAATCAGTCCGGATGTCTCCGCCAGCTCGTCGGCGACATCCGACTGCGCCATGGTATTCATGTGTGCATGGCTGTAGCCGTGAATGGCCAGCTCATGCCCCTCGTCCGCGATCTGCCAGACGAGCGAGGGGAACTGTTCCATCCGATAGCCGCACAGGAAGAACGTCGCCCGTACGCCGCGCTCCCGCAGGCCGGCGAGCAGGTATTCGGTTGCCTTGCCGGATGGGCCGTCGTCAAATGTCAGCGCAAGATAGCGCGCAGCTGTCCCACCGGCTTCAGCGGCGTCTGCTGCGGTGGTTTGGACAGGAAATAGATGGAATGCAAAAAGAAGCAGCGCGGCCCCGAGCATGGGGCCGCGCCAATTGTTGTGTTTCAAAGTGCATCACCTGCGCATGTGCTGCGGAAGGGCACCGGTAACGCACTCCCGCGCTTAGGATACGGACTGGGCTGTGACAATTCCGCCATCCGCCTGGGCGGATGCGGCGATGGTAACCATGTCGCCGACATTCAGCAGCACAACTGCTTCACAGTCAGCGGCGCTGATACGATAGAAGACGTCTTCGTCCTCGAGCCGGAGATAGTAATAGGTGGTTCCGCTGATGACGGCGGAGCGGATCTCGGCCAATGTGCCGGAGATCTCTTCTGTGTCTGCCGGCGATGGGTCAACGGTCAAATCGGTTTGGATATTGTTCTCGGCCAGAAGTGAGAGATAGTTCTGCTCACAGGCTGCAACGGTCGAGCCGGTTGCCACGATCTGATACTGCTGGACATTGACCATTGCGTACTGCTTGACCAGCTCGGAGTTGTCCTTGAGCGCCATAAAGTAAGTCGGTTGCCCGCCGATGTTCAAAAGAAGCGGGAATGTGGCCTTGTAGGCGAACTGCTGCACTGCGCCTTCGGCGGAGTCCATCGCGGAATACTCCTCTGCACCGGCGCACGAGTAGTAGCGTGCCTCCTTGGTGCGCTGATTGACCAGAATAAAGCCAATGTTGCCCTGGTCGCCGCCCACCGAGGTGATGCCGGTATAGAGCCAGACGTCGTCATCCTGCGCAATATAGTTATAGCCCTCAGTGGTGACGGTGCAGTCGACCTGGCCGAACATCGAGTTCCAGAATCCGTTGCGATAGCGGCCGTAGTAGTCATACTGTTCGATGAGCAGCTCGGCAGTGAACACGCGGTCACACCAGGACGGCACCTCGCTGATGTCGCAGTAGGTTGTCTCGCCTGTGACAGCGTCGCACAGTACGGCGCCGATGATATCCTCGCCGCCGAACAGTCCGATGGTGCGTGTGCTGACCGACGCGATCCACCACGGATGACCGGATTCGTCGATTTCAAAGTTGACGTCGGAAAACATCTTGGTCGGATAGGCGAAGCGCAGATGGCGCATCAGGTCGCGCTGAAACAGCTCCGACGGGGAATAGCGGATGCCCTCGTCCAGGCGGACAACTGTGACCTCCTGTGTCACCATATCGGTAATCAGGTAGGCCGGAATGCCGTTCGCACGGTTGTTCCACCATTTGAAGAAGTCACCATAGTTGAGATAGGTGACGCGAACCGGCTGATCGAGGTAGTTGATCTGCGCAGAGGAAGAATCCACCTCAAACTGGCTGACCAGGTCGCTCAGTTCGCCGAGCTTGCGCGTGGCGAGCACATTGGCCGAGGCGCTGTCGAGCATCGGAATCTGGTCGAATGAGATCTGGTTGACCTCTGCGGCAAAATCGCCGTTCTCCGGCACGAGCATCGAGCTGTATGCGCTGGCGCGGAACACCGTCGCGCCGACCAGACTGCCGATCAGCACAACCGCAAGGATCAAAGCGAGCAGGATGAGCGGAATTTTGCAGTTGGACTTGAGCGCGCGGGCTGCCTCGCGTGGGCCGGCGGTGATTGCGGCCAGGCCGGAGCTGAGCAGCGTCAATCCCATGAACACAAGCAGGATCAGCGCAAGAAACGCATAGAAGTCCGGCGCATGCAGATTCAGCGCCGGGAGCGAGACATAATAATACACCGCTGCAAAGAGCAGCGTGAGTATTATGTTCAGAACAGTCCGCTTCCATCCGGGCCGGCGCACGAAGCCGGCATCAATAATCTTTTCCTCCATGGGCAGATCTCCTTTTCTCAGAACAGAAATCCATATTTTTCTTTCAGATCCTCTTTTTCGTCGCGGAGGCCGAGCTGCTCGCGCAGATGATCGAGCGAGAGGTTTTGCAGCCCGCCCTCGACGCAGCGCTGTGCCGCATACAGTCCACCGCCGGCCTGGTCGAGCTTTGTGCCGTAGGTCGACGAAGCGAGTGACGACGAGTAGGTGATCTCAATCAGACAGTATGCAATGATCACAGCGGGCGCGAACGACTGCAGTGTTTCGTCTGCAACGGAAAGCCCGGCAATCTGTTCCGGCGGCTTGACACCGATGGCGTAGCTGTCCGGATCGCCGGGGATATAGGCATAGATCTGCAGGCCGCCGTCTGCATCTGCCGCCGCACTTTCGTCCGAATCATCGTCCGCATCATAAAACGCGGCGAACGGGTCTTCTTCCGCCGGCTTGAGCCAGACGGTCATCTGCGCTGTGTTCTCGGCCGGCACGGCATCGCGCAGGTCGTTGAACATGTTTTGAAAGCTCTCTTTGTATTCGTCAATGCTGCCGGAGATATTGGTCAGTTCGAGCCAGACATCGTCAAACGTGACCTGCCGGATCAGTTCCTGAATGGTTGCCATGAATATCATCCCTTCGCACAGGGGCGCGGCCGCCCTGTATGGCTTCATTGTAGCATCAAACAGCCGTCAAGTCAAAACCTCCGCGTCCGTGCGCTGAATTTGCGCCGAAAGCGCGCGGAGCCGTGCCGGCGGGTTTACTTTACGGCAGAAATCTGGTATACTAAATAGATTCGAAAGGAGGCGCGCTATGCTGCCGAATGTCAAAGCAAGGCTGGAGGATGTGGAAAACCGGTATCTGGAAATGGAACAGCGCACCGCACAGCCGGAGTTCTATGCCGATCCGAAAGCGGCGGCACGCATCCGCAGGGAACAGCGTGAGCTCGAGCCGGTCGTGGAGCATTTCCGCGCTTGGCGCGAGGCGGAACGGCAGATGGCCGACGCACGCGAGCTGAGCGAAGGCGCCGACCCGGAACTGCGCGCTCTGTGCCAGGAGGAGTTCCAGTCCGCACGTGAGCGGATGGAGCGGCTGGAACAGGAACTGAAGATCCTGCTCCTGCCGCGCGATCCGAACGACGAGAAAAACGTGATTATGGAGATCCGCGCCGGCGTCGGCGGTGAGGAGAGCGCACTGTTTGCTCACTCGCTCTACCGGATGTACGAGATGTACGCCGAATCGCGGCGGTGGACAGTTGAGCTGCTGAGTATCAGCGAGACAGAGCTTGGCGGCATTCGTGAGGCCGCGTTTTCGATCAGCGGCACCGGGGCGTACTCCCGGCTGAAATTCGAATCAGGCGTACACCGTGTGCAGCGCGTGCCGGAGACGGAGTCCGGCGGCCGCATCCACACCTCGACCGCAACGGTCGCCGTGCTGCCGGAGATGGACGAGGCATCGGTTGAACTGCGGCCCGAGGACGTCAAAATGGACGTATTCCGCTCGTCGGGTGCGGGCGGCCAGCACATCAACAAGACCTCGTCCGCCGTCCGCCTGACCCACATCCCGACCGGGCTGGTCGTGGAGTGCCAGCAGGAACGCAGCCAGTTCCAGAACCGCGAAAAGGCAATGGCCATGCTGGCTTCGAAGCTGTATGCGAAGGAGGCCGAACGCATTGAGGGCGCGTTTTCGGCCGAGCGCAGGAGCCAGGTGGGGACCGGGATGCGCAACGAGCGCATTCGAACCTATAACTTCCCGCAGGGGCGCGTCACCGATCACCGGATCGGTCTGACGCTCTACCGGCTGGACGATGTGATGGACGGCGCGCTCGACGAGCTGATCGATGCGCTGCTGGCCGCGGATCAGGCGGAAAAACTCAGACAAAGCGAGCGTGACGGCGTATGAATACCGTGCTTCTTCCGGCCAGCGCGCCGGATGCGGTCGAGCGTGCTGCAGCGGTGATCCGTGCCGGCGGACTTGTTGCGATCCCGACCGAGACGGTTTACGGCCTCGGCGCAAACGGACTCGATGCATCCGCTGTGCGGAAGATTTTTGCAGCCAAGGGCCGCCCGCAGGATAATCCGCTGATTCTTCATGTCGCGTCGTTTGACGAGGTCGGCGCAGTTTGCCATGACATTCCCGAACAGGCCAAACTGCTGGCCGACCGGTTCTGGCCGGGGCCACTGACGATGGTGCTGCCCTGCCGGGACAGCGTCCCGCGCCAGACGACGGCGGGGCTTTCCACCGTGGCGGTCCGCTGCCCGGACAATACGGTGACACGTCGGCTGATCCGCGCCGCGGGCGTACCGATTGCTGCACCATCGGCCAACATTTCCGGCAAACCGAGCCCGACAACAGCGCAGCATGTGCTGCACGACATGGATGGGCGGATTGAGCTGATCCTGGATGGTGGGCCGTGCCGCGTCGGGGTAGAATCGACGATTGTCGACCTGACTGGCGCGGTGCCGCAGCTGCTCCGGCCGGGCGGCGTGACGCCGGAGGTGCTGCGTGAACTGCTCGGTGCGCTGGCGGTCGACCCCGCTGTCACCGGCGAGCTGCCGCCGGATGCGACCCCGCGTGCGCCCGGTATGAAGTACAGGCATTATGCCCCGGCAGGCGAGGTCATAATCGTTGAGGGCGGCGCGCAGCAGGCGGCAAATTATGTCCGCCGCCATTTCGCACCGGGCGATGCAGTACTGTGCTTTACCGAGGAGCTGCCGCTTTATGAGGGGCTCAACCCGGTTGCCTATGGTTCATCCCACACGCCGGAAACGCTTGCGCGCGGCCTGTTTGCGGCGCTGCGCCAATTCGACAGCGAGGGCGCCGGGCATATTTTTGCGCGCTGTCCGTCGGGCGGCGGCGTGGCCTGGGCTGTGCAGAACCGCCTGAAAAAGGCTGCAGGCTTCCACATCGTTTCCGGGGAGGCGGACGAATGAAAATCATCGGAATCACGGGCGGTACCGGCTGCGGCAAAACGACCGCGCTGCGCCGGATCGAAGCGCTCGGCGGCGCGGTCATCGACTGCGACGAAGTCTATCACGAATTGCTTGAGACGGATGGGAACCTGCTCGCTGAGCTGTCTGCGCGCTTTCCGGAAGCGATGTCGGGCGGCAGGCTTGACCGCAAGGCGCTTGGACGAATCGTTTTTTCCGACGAAGCGGCGCTCGCCGATCTCAATGCAATTATCATCCGGTACGTCAACCGCGAGGTCTGGCGGCGGATTGAGGCCGCACGTGCGGCAGGCTGCCCGGCGGTTGCGGTCGATGCGATCAATCTGCTCGAGGGCGATCTGGCTGGCCACTGCGATGTCACGGTTGCGGTGACAGCGCCGGTTGAATCGCGCGTGCAGCGGCTGATCGCGCGCGAGGGTATTTCGGAAGAATATGCCCGGCTTCGCATCGGTGCGCAGCAGCCGAACGAATATTTTTCCGCACGATGCGACAAAACACTGGTCAATGACTGCGCAGTGGAGGAGGAATTCGCCGCGCTCTGTGACGCATACTTTCAGAAAATCATCAATGAGGAAGGGATCCAACATGAGTGAAATCACACGTGAGGCGCTGCTGTACGCGCCGAAAAACGGCTTTGACCGTTTGAGCGAGGCCGACCGGGCCGAGCTGGACCGCTACTGCCGCGATTATATGAAATTTATGGACGCGGCCAAGACGGAGCGCGAGGCTGTTGCAGAGACGATCCGTCAGGCAGAAGCGGCCGGATTCGTCGCCTATGAGCCGGGTATGGCGCTCGTCCCGGGCGACCGGGTCTACTGCAACAACCGCGGCAAGTCTGTGACGTTTGCCGTCATTGGTCAGAAGGACCTGTCGCACGGCGCGAACATCGCCGCGGCGCACATTGACTCGCCTCGCCTTGACCTGAAGCCCAACCCGCTGTATGAGGACAGCGAGCTGGCACTGCTGAAGACGCACTACTACGGCGGCGTCAAGAAATATCAGTGGACAACGGTACCGCTGGCGCTGCACGGCGTTGTCGCGCTCAAAGACGGCACGACCGTTACCGTCACGATCGGCGAGAGCGAATCCGATCCGATCTTCTATATCACAGACCTGCTGATTCACCTGGCGGGCGACCAGATGAAAAAGACGCTGGCCGACGGCGTGACGGCGGAGCAGCTCAATGCGCTGATTGGCTCGGCACCGGGTGCAGACGAGGGTGCCGACCGTGTGAAGCTGGCGATCCTGCGGCAGCTCAACGAGCTCTATGGCATGACGGAGGAGGACTTCATTTCGGCCGAGCTGTCGCTGGTGCCGGCGCTCAAGGCGCGCGAAGTTGGCCTCGACCGCAGCATGATTGCGGCCTACGGCCATGATGACCGCGTCTGCGCATACGCCGAGTTTGAGCCACTGCTGCGGCTGCACACACCCGATCGCACTGCTGTATGCATCCTGGCTGACAAGGAAGAGATCGGCTCAGAGGGCGTCAGCGGCATGCAGAGCGCGGCATTTGAGACGTTTATGGACGACCTGTGCCAGGCGCAGGGCGTGTCGCTCAAGCGCTGCCTGGAGCATTCGACCTGCCTGTCGGCCGATGTGACAGCCGCGTTTGACCCGACGTTTCCCGAGGTTTCGGAAAAGCGCAACTGCGCCAAACTCAACTACGGCATTGCGCTGTGCAAGTACACCGGCTCGCGCGGTAAGTCCGGCGCGTCGGACGCCTCGGCAGAGCTGGTCGCGCATGTGCGCAGCATCTTCGACAAAGCGGACGTGCACTGGCAGATGTGTGAGCTGGGCAAGGTCGACCAGGGCGGCGGCGGCACGGTCGCGGTCTATATGGCCAAGCGCAACATTGACACGCTCGACGCCGGCGTGCCGGTGCTGTCGATGCATGCGCCGTATGAACTGGTCAGCAAGCTCGACTGCTATATGACCATGAAGGGCATGCAGGCGTTCTACCTCGCTGGCTGAGCATGGGCAGAAATGCGGCGCGCGGCGTGGCCTTTGCGCTGATCGCCGGTGTATTCTGGGGCTTGTCCGGCACGGTCGGTCAGTATCTGTTCTCGTATTGCCAGATGGATACGGGTGTCCTGACAGTGATCCGGATGCTGGGCGCGGGCGCAGCGCTGCTTGGCCTGGCCGCATGGAAGCGTGATCCCGGCCTGACGGCTGTCTGGCACGGCCGGCGGGATGCGCTGCGCCTGGTGTTGTTCTCGCTGCTTGGGCTGATGGCGGTGCAGTACACCTATCTTGCGGCGATCGCACACTCGAACTCCGGAACGGCGACAGCGCTGCAATATCTTGGCCAGGCAATGATTCTGCTGGTGACGTGTGTGATGGGGCGGCGGCTGCCGCGCCGGCGCGAGGCGGCCGCGCTCGTGATCGCTACGGCGGGCGCGCTGCTGCTGGTGACACACGGCCATCTTGGTTCGCTGGCCATCACGCCGCAGGCGCTGGCCTGGGGATTGGGGGCGGCAGTTTCGGTCGTGATCTACACGCTCTCGCCCGGGCAGCTGATGGAGCGCTACGGCAGCCGCGTCGTCACAGGCTACGGGATGCTGATCGGCGGTGCGGTGCTGTGCCTTCTGCTGCGGCCCTGGCGGATCGGACTGACACTGGATGCGCGTGCGGCGGCTGCGCTGGCAGTGATTGTTCTCGTCGGGACGGCAGCTGCGTTTTCCATGTACCTGCAGGCCGTTTCCGACATCGGCGGCGTGCGAGCGGGGCTGCTCTCATGCACCGAGATGCTCTCTGCGCCGTTGATTTCCCATTTCTGGCTGGGCACCGCATTTACTGGTGCGGACGTGGCCGGCTTCGTGCTGATGGTCGGAATGGTGTTCCTGCTTTCTGCGCCGCAGCGCCGCGCCCCGGCCGGCGCATAAAGCCTGCCCCATTGCATAAAAAGCAAATCCTCCGTATGAGATGCATACGGAGGATTTTTTGTATTTCGGCGTGCCGGATTACCGCCTTAAAATCAGCAGGCCGGCACAGGCGGAAATCGGCTCAAATTGCAGCGACGGGAACGCTGCACGCAGCGTGTCAAATACAAAATAATGTTCCGCTTCGTCCCAGGTTTCGCCGGCTTGCACTCTGCATTTTTCCAGTTCCGCGCGGGATTTAAATGCCACGTCGCCGATATAGATCGCGCCGCCCTTATTCAGAAGCGGCAGCAACTCGCGCAGAAAGACGATTTTCCGGGCGTCCGTCAGATGATGCAGCGAATAGGTTGCGACTATGATGTCATAAAGCTGCTGCTTCAGCTCCGCAGCAAGACCCTGTGAGAAGTCGCCCTGGTACAGCTTGGCACGCGGCATCTTTTTTTGTGCCAAAGCAACCATATTTGCGGAGAAGTCCTGCCCCCAAATTGTGTACCCGCGCGCATAGAGCGTTGCAGCCAGCGTCCCTGTCCCAAAGCCAATATCCAGCACGGATTTTCCTGGTGCAGTTGAGACCAGATCACAGATCCGGTTCAGAACGCGCCTGTATCCGGCAAATGGGTATGTGTCATCTTCATCGGACAGGCCGACGCACTTGTCGTAATCATTGGCCCACTGGTCAAATCCGGTTTGGCCCAGCATGTTCTCATCCCCTCTCCACATTACCGGCACTGTTATTCCAGCCATCCGATTTCGGGCGCGTCGGCCTGGACGGCAATGGCCACAACGCCGCCGCCGTCGAGCGCCAGCACGGCATCGGCAGCCGCCTGCGCGTCTGCAAACGAATCCCGCCCCGGGATCGATTCGCCTAGATAAACCTCTTCTCCCGTCTCGCCGTGAACCAGATAGCAGCGCGACGCATCGTAGACCAGCGCCATGCGATCACCGGCTGCATATGCTGCCGTTACCCGGTCGGCCAGTTCAAATGGCTGATCGAGCTGCGGATATACGCCGTCGTCGGTTGAATTGAGCGTCACGAACAGATCAATGGTATCGCGCCCGGACAGGAGCGGATAGAGCGTGTAGTCGGTGGGCTTGAGCGCGCCATTTTCATAGACGTATGTTGGGATTGCGCTGCACAGCCGGTAGGTCTCACCCTCCAGCTCGGAACCCGCTGTGAAAGGGCAGATCACCTCGGCCACCATGGCGAGCCAGTCCGGTCCACCGGATCGGTCGGAAGCGGCCGCCGGCGTGTCGTCACTTTCGCTGCAGCCAGCCAATCCGAGCAGCAGCGCAATGGCCGCAGCGGGGCAATCAATCGTTTCATGGATTCTTCTCCTTCCGATGCGCAGGAAGCTCTTGTGAAAATGGACGGAGACAAATGGGGAATCTGTCGGAATCCTGTTACCATTCTACAGGATTGGAAATCTCCTGTCAATCAAGCGGCCCGAACACCGGGGAAATTGTCCCACAGACAAGCGGTCTGCGCATACACTGACGGGGAGGGATTTTGGATGGATGAACTTTGGCTTATGGCGCTGCGGCGCGCGGGAGCAACGGATTTTTCGGATTTTCAACGGCAAAACGGCCTGCTGGAGACCGGTGAGCCGGATGAAGCGACGCTCGAGGCGCTTGCACCGTATCTGCTCGGCTATCAGATCCGCCGGATCGTGCGCGGGGATACATACTACCGTCTGGCGCGGGAGTTCGGGACGACGTCGGCCGCCATCGCTGCGGCCAATCCCGGCAGCGATCCCAACAATCTGCGTGTCGGATCGCTCCTGATTGTACCGTTTGGCTTTTCTGTTGTGCCGACCGATGTGCCATTTACCTCCAGGGTGCTCGACGTCAGTCTGCGCGGACTGCTGGTGCGCTATCCGTTTTTGACGTCCGAGGTGATCGCGCGTACACAGTCCGGCCGGCCGGTGTGGATGCTGCGGATGGGCCGCGGGGATCGGACCGCGCTCTACAACGCCGCGCACCATGCGAACGAGTGGATCACAACGCCGGTTGTACTGCGGTTTTTGGAGCAGTACTGCGCTGCCTATGTCGCGCGGGGAGAGATCTTTGGCCGCTCGGCGCAGACGCTGTTTGAGCGGACGACACTGTATCTGGCGCCAATGGTCAATCCGGACGGGGTCGACCTGGTGACTGGCGCGGCAAGGGAGGGCGAGGTTGCCGCAGCGCGCGCGCTGGCCGCGGCGTATCCCGACATTCCATTCCCGGACGGCTGGAAAGCCAACTTGGCCGGCGTGGACCTGAACCTCCAGTATCCGGCCGAATGGGAACAGGCGCGGCAGATCAAATTCAGTCAGGGCTATACCCAGCCCGGCCCGCGCGATTTCGTCGGCGACGCGCCGCTCAGCCAGCCCGAGAGCGCGTCGCTCCACCGTTTCACCGAGTCGGTGTCCCCCAATCTGACGCTTTCCTACCATACGCAGGGAAAGGTGATCTACTGGCGGTTTTTGGACTACGATCCGCCGCGCGCAGAGCAGATCGGCCGGCAGTTCCAGCAGGTCAGCGGCTATGCGCTCGAGGACACGCCATATGCCTCCAGCTTTGCCGGATACAAGGACTGGCTCATTCAGCAGTACAACAGTCCCGGCTACACCATTGAGTGCGGAGAGGGCGAGAATCCGCTCCCGCTTGCACAATTTGATGAGATCTATGCAAGCAACCTTGGGATTCTGACACTTGGCCTGGCCGAGGCATGAGCATGCGCTGGATGGAAAAAGTCGTGCCGGCAGGAGACTGCCGGCACAAAAGCTCATTTGGCAAGACCAAGCAGTCGCGCATAGATCGCATGGTCACGGTCGCCAAAGACATTGAAGATCACATGCTGCACGCCGGTACAGCAGTCAAGCGCCTGACACACCGTGTGCACTGCGATTTCGGCGGCACGCTCGCGCGGAAAGCCGAACACACCGGTGGAAATACAGCAGAACGCGACACTTTGCAGCCGATTCTGCGCTGCAAGCGACAGACATGCACGGTAGCATGCAGCCAGCAGCGCGCAGTCGTCCTCCGTCGGCTGGCCGGATACGGCCGGACCGACCGTGTGCAGCACATAGCGCGCGGGCAGGTTGAAGCCCGGCGTGATCTGCGCGTGTCCGCACGGCTCGGGATGCCCCTGACGGGCGATCAGAGCAGCGCACGCCTCGCGCAGCTGCAGGCCGGCAGCGGTGTGGATGGCGTTGTCAACACAGTCGTGACACGGCGCACGGCAGCCGAGCAGCGAGGAATTGGCAGCGTTGACAATGGCATCGCAGCGAAGCCGTGTGATATCGCCCTGCCACAAGCTGAGCCGTGCATCGAGCGGTACAGCAGGAAGCTGCGCTGCGTCCACCACGCCTTTTTCTCTGCGCATGCGGGTAAGATATGCGTCCTGTGCCCGGACAAGCCCGGGGCTGAGCGCACCCGGTGCGCGGACGTTCAGATATGCCTGTACGACGCGCCGACGATCACCGCGCC
>CAZGBU010000009.1:0-8629 GCA_964523945.1 uncultured Oscillospiraceae bacterium | reverse complement strand
CTCAAGCGCGTCAATCAGAATCTCGCGTTCGTCCATGGGAATCTCCATCCTGGCGCAGATTGAATGCATCCTCATCGAATGTAATGACCGTGTAATACTGCGGATGCGCGGCACGGATGCGCTCATCAAGGATTTTGCCGAGCTGCTCGCGCTGTGGCTGCAGATCGAACGGGACGACAAGGTCGAAGATCAGATTGCTGTGCCCGGGGCCACGCACCATGCGGAAATCGTGGATGGACAGCCGTGGGTCGAGCTGCGTGCAGAGCTGCTGCACGGTTTCCCGCATTTCATTGAGCTCAGCATCGTCTGTGACGACCGGATCATAGTGGATGACGAGGTCGATGTGATGATGGGTGCGGAAGTCGCGCTCAATGTCGTCGATCAGATCGTGGCAGACAAGCGGATCAGCGCTTGCATCCATCTCGACGTGAACGCTGGCAAAGCGGCGGCCGGGGCCGTAGTCATGCACCATGAGATCGTGAATGCCAAGCACGCCGTCATATTGTAGGATCTCGTCTGCGACGCGGCGCATCATTTCGCGATCCGGCGCAGCACCGAGCAGCGGGTCGACCGTGTCCTTTGCGATCCCTATGCCGGAGACGACAATGAATATGGCGACAGCCAGACCGGCGTAGCCATCGATCATCAGGCTGCTGAAGTGGCCGATTGTACAGCAGATCAGCACGACAGCTGTGGAGATGACATCGTTGCGGCTGTCCGCCGCGGCGGCTTTGAGCGTTTCGGAATCAATCGCGCGGCCGAGCGTGCGGTTGAGCAGCGCCATCCACAGCTTGATGAGGATCGAGCCGAGCAGTACAGCGGCCAGCACCGCGGAGAATTCGACCGGCTCCGGATGCAGGATCTTGTCGATGGAAGAGCGCGCGAGCTGCACGCTGATGACCAGGATCAGCGCGGCCACGGCCAGGCCGGCAATGTATTCCATTCGCGCGTGGCCATACGGGTGGTCCTCGTCAGCCGGCTTTTCCGCCAGGCGAAAGCCCAGCAGCGTTACAACCGAGCTAGCTGCATCGGACAGGTTGTTAACCGCGTCTGCCGTGATGGAGACGCTGCCCGAGAGCATGCCAACCGCCAGCTTGGCGGCGCACAGCACAGCATTGCAGACAATGCCGGTCAGCCCGGCCAGCTTGCCGCAGCGGGCGCGTACGGCGGGATTGCGCGCATCATCACCGTGCAGATAGAGGCGGAGCAGAAGCTGCTTCAAATTCATTCCTCCCCGGTAGGTTCTCCCTGAGATTATAGGACGCCCTGGCGGCCTTTGCAAGGGAAAAGTAATGTCGACCAAACAATCGCCAAATGTAATATCAGAAATCAAATTCTATTTACAATCGGCGGTATCTGTGATAAAATGCATATAATATGATAAGGAGGGATTTGAGATGGACAACTATGTCATCCTGACTGACTCCTGCTGCGACCTGTCGGAAGAACTGATGCGGGAGATGGACGTGCAGTATATTCCGATGCGGTTCACAATGGAGGATAAGACCTACGAAAACTGGCTGGACGGGCGGCAGATGGCGACCGATGCATTCTATGGCAAGCTGCGCGGCGGCACGATGGCCACCACGTCGGCGATCAACCCGAGTGACTGGGTCGCGGCGATGGAGCCGATTCTCGAGGCGGGACAGGACATTTTGGTCATCGCGTTTTCCTCCGGTTTGAGCTCCACCTATCAGGCTGCGACGATGGCGGCGGAAGAGATGCTCGAGCGGCATCCGGCGCGGAAGGTGCTAGTGGTTGATTCGCTGTGCGCTTCGAGCGGCGAGGGGCTGCTCGTCTGGCACGCCGCGCAGAAGCGCAAAGAGGGCGGGAGCATTGAGTCGGTGCGCGACTGGCTCGAGCAGAACAAGCTGCATCTGGCGCACTGGTTTACGGTCGAGGATCTGAATTTCCTCAAGCGCGGCGGCCGCGTTTCGGCGACGACGGCGCTGGTCGGTACGGTGCTCGGCATCAAGCCGGTGCTCCATGTCGACGACGAGGGGCATCTCATCAATGTTGACAAGGCGCGCGGACGCAAGTCTTCCCTCAACGCGCTGCTCGACCGGATGGAGAAATCGGCGTTGCCGGCCGGCGGTGGGACGGTGTTCATCAGCCACGGCGATTCGCCGACCGATGCACAATATGTCGCCGACCAGGTCAAATCGCGGCTGCATGTCAATGACGTGCGGATTTTCAGCATCGGCCCGGTGATCGGTTCGCATTCCGGCCCCGGCACAATTGCGCTGTTCTTCCTGGCTAAACAGCGCTGAGTGCGTTGCTGCAGATACAGGACAAGCCCGCCGGCTGCGCCGGCGGGCTTTTTGGCTTTGTCATTACGCCTCCGGTGGGACGAGTGCGATATGCAGCTCATTGAGCTGGCTCTGTTCGACAGTGGACGGCGCGTTCATCATCAGATCCTGCGCGCTCTTGTTCATGGGGAACGGGATGATCTCGCGGATGGAGTCCTCACCGGCGAGCAGCATGATCATCCGATCGACACCCGGGGCAATGCCGGCGTGCGGCGGCGCGCCATAGCAGAACGCATTGTACATCGCCGGGAATTTGGCCTTGACGTCTTCCTCACCGAGACGGACGAGCTCAAAGGCCTTGACCATAATCTCGGGGTCGTGATTGCGCACCGCGCCGGAGGAGAGCTCCACGCCGTTGCAGACCAGATCATACTGATACGCTGTGATCGAGAGCGGGTCGACCTCGCCGCGCTCGGCCTTTTGCAGAATCTCCAGCCCGCCGTTCGGCATCGAGAACGGGTTGTGGCAGAATTCCAGCGCTCCGGATTCCTCGCCGATCTCATACATCGGAAAATCGACAATCCAGCAGAACGCATACTGTTCGCGGTTCATATGGCCCTCGCAGGCGGCGCCGAGTGCCTTGAGCAGTGCGCCGGCGGTCTTCTGCGCAAGGGCTTTCGGGCCGGCAGTCACGCCGACAAAGCAACCGGGCTTCAGGTCCAGCGCTGCGGTGACGGCCGCAGTACGGTCAGTCAGGAACTTGGCAATTCCACCAGTGAGCGCGCCGGCCTCATCGACCTTGAACCAATATGGCTTCGCGCCGGAGAGCACCTCGACTTCGGCACAGAGCTTGTCAATCGCCTTGCGGGCGAGCGTGCAGTCTGTGACGACGATGGCCTTGACGGTGTTGCCTTCGGCAAACGGCGGGAACTCCGTGCCCTGGCAGAGCGCAGTCATATCACGGACTTCCAGGTCGATGCGCAGATCCGGCTTGTCAGTGCCGTAGCGCTCCATCGCCTCGGTGTAGGGGATGCGGACAAACGGCGCGGACGACGCGGTGGAGTACTTGCCGTATTCGGCGAAAATCGGCGGCAGCACTGCCTCGCAGACGGAGAATACGTCCTCCTGGCTGGCAAATGCCATTTCCATGTCGAGCTGATAAAACTCGCCGGGGCTGCGGTCGCCGCGCGCATCCTCATCGCGGAAGCACGGCGCGATCTGGAAATAGCGGTCAAAGCCCGCTGTCATCAGCAGCTGCTTGAACTGCTGCGGCGCCTGCGGCAGCGCATAGAATTTGCCCGGATGCTTGCGAGCCGGCACCAGGTAGTCGCGCGCACCCTCGGGCGACGAGGCGGTCAGGATCGGCGTTGTGATCTCCAGGAAGCCCTGCTCTGTCATCGCGCGGCGCAGCGCGGCGATCACATTGCAGCGCAGGACAATATTGGCCTTGACGGCCGGATTGCGCAGGTCGAGATAGCGGTATTTGAGCCGTGCGGACTCGTCTGCCTCGCGGCTGCGGTTGATCTCAAACGGCAGCTCGTTGTAGCGGCAGCGGCCGAGCACCTCAATTCGATCCGGGACGACCTCAATGTCGCCGGTGGGCTGCTTCGGGTTTTTGCTTGCGCGCTCGCGCACGGTGCCGGTCACGGAGATCGTTGACTCCTTGTTGAGCGATTTCACGACGCGCATGATCTCGTCGGTTTCGACAACGAGCTGCGTTGTGCCGTAAAAATCGCGCAGGACGACAAACGCGAGCGATGCGCTGACCTCTCGCACGTTTTCCATCCAGCCGACGAGCGTGACGGCCTTGCCCGCGTCGGCAAGGCGCAGCTCGCCGCAGGTGTGGCTGCGGGACTGTACCATAAAACTTGTCAACTCCTGTAATTATAAATCTGTATTTTCCCGGGGCTTATGCGCCGTATGCTGCGACGACCGCCGCTGCCTGTTCATACAGCGTCCCGTCGATGGCATAAAGACGCTGTGTTTCATCATTGACGCTGCACAGATCTGCATCGTCAGCCAGCCAGAGGTTTATGCGGCGGCCATCCACGACAAAGGTGATGCCGTTGGAGCCGGTTTCGTCCAGCGGAAACGGGCGGTAAAACAACGTCCAGAGACTTTTCCTGTATTCCACGGCGGTGAGCACCTCGAGCAGCGCGTCCATACCGGGTTCGCCGCGCTGCGCGTTCAGGTCGTAACGGCGGCCGATCCCGTCGAGCAGCGTGGCCGAGACGGACGCCGGTTCGCCGCCGAGCACTGTCGTCAGCGGCACCGGGCGCGTGTACCAGAAATACCAGCCGATCAGGGCGGCCAACAGGACCAGAAAGACGATCAGGATCCAAATGCCGCGGTTGTGCTTCCGCTTCGCGGCGGGATGGGGCTGCGCTGGGGATGATGCTGTCATACAAGCGCCTCCTTTGCAGTCAAAACGGTTCAGACGGGTGGAGCCTCCCGAATCGGACTGGCGGCTGCGCGGGTGCGGATGCCGCCTGTGATGCGCGTGATCGCTTCCGCCAGCGGGACGGCGACCTGTTCTCCTGTCTCCATGTCCTTGACCGAGACTGTGCCGGCGGCGATCTCGTTCTCCCCGAGCACGACGGCGTATGGAATGCCGAGCTTGTTGCAGTAGCTCATCTTTGCCTTGAACTTCTTCGGTTCGGTGTAGACCTGCGTGCGTAGTCCTGCTTCACGCAGCTGCGTGGCGCAGGCGATGGCAGGCGCGAGGTTGTCTGTCATCGGCAGCACGAGCGCATCACACGGTGCGGTGGGCAGGGCAGGGTTGAGCATATTCTGCTCGCCGAGCACATAGAACAGCCTGGTCAGACCGATGGAGATGCCAACGCCGGGTAGTTTCTTGTCGGTATAGAATTCCGCAAGGTTATCGTAGCGGCCGCCAGAGCAGATCGAGCCGATCTCCGGGTGGTCGAGCATCGTTGTCTCATAGACGGTGCCGGTATAGTAATCCAGCCCGCGCGCAATGGTCAGGTCGACCGCAAACGCTGCCTCCGGCACACCGAACGCGGCCAGATAGCGCACGACGGTTGTCAGCTCGTCAAGCCCGGCGTCGAACTGTTCGCTCTTTCCGCGATAGCCCTCCAGCGCGCTGAGTACCGCGCTGTTCGTCCCCTGGATGGCAATAAAGCGGAGAATCTCGTCCGCGGCGCCGGGCGCGACACCGACCTCGTCCGTCAGCAGCGCGCGGACCTTCTCCGCGCCGATCTTGTCGAACTTGTCCACGGTGCGCATCACATCGGCGGCGCATGCGGACAGCCCCTGCATCTCGTAGAACCCGTTGAGGATCTTGCGGTTGTTCACACGGATCTGAAAGCGTGTCAGCCCCATCTGGGTGAACGTGCGGTAGATGATCGAGGGAATTTCAGCCTCGTTTGCGATGTCGAGCTGGCCGTCGCCGATGATGTCGATGTCGGCCTGGTAAAACTCGCGGAAGCGGCCGCGCTGCGCACGCTCGCCGCGGTAGACCTTGCCGATCTGATACCGGCGGAACGGAAACGTCAGCTCGCCATAGTGCTGCGCGACATAGCGCGCGAGCGGCACAGTCAGATCAAAGCGCAGCGCCAGATCGCTGTCGCCCTTGGTAAAACGGTAAATCTGCTTTTCCGTTTCGCCGCCGGCCTTGGCAAGCAGAACCTCGGCCGCTTCGATGACCGGCGTGTCGAGCGGAGTAAAGCCGTAGAGCGAGTAGGTGCAGCGCAGGATGTCCATCATGCGCTCCATCTGCTGCTGCGGCGCGGGCAGAAGCTCCAGAAAGCCGGAGAGTGTGCGCGGTTTCATTTTTTCCATGCATTTCGTCCTTTCATGCGTTCAAAAGAAATCCCGCCCCCGCAGGGGACGGGAAAACCGATTCTCAGACCACCGAGACGCGGCCCTTGCCGCGCATGACCTCGCGCCAGTCCAGGTCGCCGCGCTGCAGGCCGAGAATCAGCATTTCTGCCGTCGCCAGGTTGGTCGCGCACGGCACGTTCTGCGCGTCGCACAGGTGCAGCGTCTCGACAAGCGTCTGATCCTGCCATGGATCAAGCGCAGTCGGGTCGGTAAAGAACAGCACCATATCGATCTCATTGTATGCAATGCGGGCGCCAAGCTGCTGGTGCCCGCCCTGCGCGCGGGAGAGAAACAGGCTGACGGGCAGACCGGTCGCTTCCGCAATCAGCCGCCCGGTCGTGCTGGTGGCGAGCAGGTTGTGCTTGGCGAGGATGCCCTTGTACGCCGTACAGAACTGCACCATCAGCTCTTTTTTCTTGTCGTGCGCCATCAAAGCGATATTCAAACAGATCACTCCCGTTTCTGTAAGATCCGGCCAAGGCCGGGAGAGGGGTTAGAGTTTCATCAGCGGCACCCTGCGCCCGCACAGGCGGCGCGCGATATGGAGGCAGGCCTCCGCTGCCCCGCGTGATTCACAGAGCACCAGCGGCTGCCCGGCTGCGGCCGCAAGGACAACCTGCGGATCATCCGGCACCACACCGAGCAGCGGCAGGCCTACGCCGTCCATCACGTCATCAATCGTAAAGCGCATCCGACCGAGCAGGCGCGGCACCACGCGGTTGACAACCAGCTGGGACTGCCTGCAGCCGGCCTGCTCCAGCAGTTCGGCAGTGCGGGCGGCGTCGCGAAGACAGGCCGGATCGGGCGTTGCCGCCACGATCGCGCGGTCGGCGTGCATCGCTGCCAGCCGGAAGCCGGCGCCGATACCGGCCGGCGCATCAAGCAAAATCCAATCATACTGCCCGCGCGCATTGGCCAGCAGTACACCAAACGCGTCCGGGTCAAATGACTCCGGCGCGGCAAGAACCGGCGCGGTCAGCAGGAACAGACCCGGAATCTCCGGATGTGCAGGCGCAGCGGAGAGCGGGGAACGCCCGGCCAGCACGTCGGCAAAGGAGACGGAGGCCAAATCGGTCATGCCGAGAGAAATGTCGAGATTCCGCATCCCGACGTCCAGATCGATGCAGAGCACCTGCCGGCCCTCTGCGGCCAGGCACGAGGCAATTGCCGCACACAGCGAGGTTTTGCCCGTGCCGCCTTTGCCGGAGGTGACAGCCAAAACCTGCCCCAAACCGATCCCCTCCAAAGTCTGTTGATACAGAATATATTATAACGGCTTGTCCGCCCGATTTCAACCGTTTTTTGGCTCGCGCCGGCGGACAGCGGGAAATGCTGCAAAAAATTCGGAGGAAATTGAAAAAAGGCCTTTACAAACAGGTTCAGTTGTCCTATCTTAATAACAGAAATAAGAATTGTTATTGTTATGGAGGCAGCTATGGAACGCCCGACGCGAAAACACAGCCGAAAGCGCGATGCGATTCTGGCGTGCCTTCGCGGCACAACAGTGCATCCGTCCGCCGACTGGATCTATGCCCGGCTGAAGCCCGAGATCCCGGATCTGAGCCTGGGTACGGTATACCGTAATCTGACCCTGTTCCGTGAAGAGGGTGTGATCCGCTCGCTTGGCGTGGTAGATGGGCTGGAGCGGTTTGATGCAGATACCTCGCCCCATATGCATTTTGTGTGTACCTGCTGCGGCGCTGTTCTCGATGTAGAGGGTGCGCAGCTGCCGGCAGAGCTGCCGGCGATGGGTGCTGCGGCCGGCAATGTCAGCAGCTGCCAGGTCACCTTTACCGGTGTCTGCCATTCATGTGCATCCGACGCATGTGCGTCTGATTTGATCATCAACTAAAGAAATCATTTTTATTTTGGAGGGAAACAAAATGGCGAAGTATGTTTGCACAGTTTGCGGTTATGTTCACGAGGGTGACAGCGCACCCGAGAAGTGCCCGGTCTGCGGCGTCGGTCCGGAGAAGTTCCAGAAGATGGAGGAGAATGCCTCCTACGCTGCCGAGCATGTCGTCGGTGTCGCACAGGGCGCGCCGGAGGATATTCTGGCTGACCTGCGTGCGAACTTCGAGGGCGAGTGCTCCGAGGTCGGCATGTATCTGGCGATGGCCCGTGTGGCCCACCGCGAGGGCTATCCGGAGATCGGACTGTACTGGGAGAAGGCTGCCTATGAAGAGGCAGAGCACGCCGCCAAGTTTGCTGAGCTGCTCGGCGAGGTCGTGACCGATTCGACCAAGAAGAACCTCGAGATGCGTGTCGAGGCCGAGATGGGCGCGACCGCTGGCAAGACCGATCTGGCGAAGCGTGCAAAAGCGCTGAACCTCGATGCGATTCATGACACTGTGCATGAAATGGCGCGCGACGAAGCGAGACATGGCCGTGCGCTCAAGGGCCTGCTGGATCGTTACTTCGGCTGAGAAATATGATACAAACGGGGGACGGAGCTTGGCTCCGTCCCCCGTTCGCTGTTTACAGCCCCAGAAGCTGCTCCTTTTTTGCATCGAACTCTTCCTGCGAGATGACGCCGC
>CAZGBU010000008.1:0-33888 GCA_964523945.1 uncultured Oscillospiraceae bacterium | reverse complement strand
GGTGTTGCCTTAATATTTTCTTGGATCACCTACTTGACTTAATACCATTGGACTCATTGGAATCGGCGGGCACAGGCGCTGCCTGTGCCCGACCGGGTTATTTTTTCTTCAAAACGGCCTCTACCGCGGCCGTGACGGCGGCTTCATCCAGACCGTATTTCGGCAGGAGCTGCGCATAGGGGCCGGACTCGGTGAACGTGTCTTTCACCCCGACCATCTCGACCGGAACCGGCCTGCCCGAGCGAACGAGCGCCTCGGCGACAGCCGAGCCAAGCCCGCCGATGACGCTGTGCTCCTCGGCGGTGACGATCGCGCCGGTCTCGGCAGCACAGCGCGCGATCAGCTCCGCATCGATCGGCTTGATGGAATACATATCGACCACACGGACGCTGACGCCCCGCTTCTCCAGTTCCACGGCGGCAGCGAGCGCCTTGTGCACCAGGATCCCGCAGGCGATGACAGTGACGTCCGAACCGTCACGGACAACACAACCCTTGCCCACTTCAAATTTCGTGTCTTCGCCATACAAATCGGGATAGACATCCCGCGACAGGCGCAGATATACCGGTCCCGGCGTGGCATAGGCCAGCTCGGTCAGCGCGCCGGACGAGCGCGCGTCAGACGGGACGAGCACGCGCATATTCGGCAGCGCGCGCAGGATTGCCATATCCTCGGTCGCATGATGGCTCGCGCCGTCGAACGCATCGGACAGGCCGCAGTACGCACCGGCAAACTTGACGTTGAGGTTTGCATAGCAGGCCAGCGCGCGCGCGCCGATCAGCCCGATGGATGACAGGAACACCGCGAACGTATTGACAAACGGGACAAACCCCTGCTGCGCCAGGCCCGCAGCCGTCGAGACCATATTCGCCTCGGCGATGCCCATGTTGAAGAAGCGGTCCGGATGCGCGGCCGCAAAGAATTTCGTCTGCGTCGACGATGCAACGTCTGCGTCGAGCACCACGACATTGTCGTGGACGTTGCCCATTTCGACGAGCTTCTCACCGTAGACCACACGGATTGCCTTTGCCATTACTGCACACCTCCCAGTTCCGCCAGCGCCGCAGCGAGTTCCTCGTCGGAAATCGCCTTGCCGTGCCAGGTGTTTTTGCCCTCCATAAACGAGACGCCCTTGCCCTTGACGGTGTCGGCAATAATGACACTCGGGCGGGTGCGCTCGGTCTTGGCGAGCGAAATGGCCGCATCAAGCGCAGCGACATTGTGCCCGTCGCACTCAATGACATTCCAGCCAAACGCTTTCCACTTCTCCGGCAGCGGATCGGTCGGCATAATCTCGTCGACCGTTCCGTCGAGCTGGACGTGGTTGCGGTCAACGATGGCAATCAGGTTGTTCAGATGGAACTTGGGCGCACTCATGGCCGTCTCCCAGACGGCGCCCTCGTCCAGCTCGCCGTCGCCCATGACGGCGTAGGCAAAGCGGTCCGCGCCGCGCAGCTTCATGCCCAGCGCGATGCCCTGCGCCGCGCCCAGGCCGATGCCGAGCGGACCGGAGGGCATGTCGACGCCCGGCGTATGCGCGGACGGATGGCCCTGGAGCAGCGAGTCGATGCGCCGCAGCGTGTTCATCGTCTCGACGGGGAAATAGCCCTTTTCCGCGAGGACGCGGTAGAGCATCGGAGCAGCGTGCCCCTTGGTGAGCACGAGGCGGTCCTGGTCTGGATTCTCCGGATCGTCCGGCCGGACGGTCATATGCTCAAAATAGAGCACAGTCAGAATCTCGCACACGGAGAGCGAGCCGCCCGGATGGCCGGACTGAATGCCGTGAATGGCCTGGAGCACTTCGCGGCGGAACCGAAGGCACAGTGCGTTCAGCTCCTGAATGCGTGCGTCAGTCATACGGTGAAATCCCTCTTTCTGTTGTTGATACTGCCATAATAGCCGGTTTCCCTGCAGCGGTCAACCGCCTTTTCTCATGGATTGACAACGTTGACCGGGCTGCCCTCGACAAACGCCTTGAGATTGTTCACGGCGATGTCCATCAGGCGCTGGCGGGACTCCTTCGGCGCCCAGGAGATGTGCGGCGTGATCAGGCAGTTTTTCGCCTTCAGCAGCGGGTTGTCGGTGCGGATCGGCTCAGTGGAGACAACGTCAAGGCCAGCGGCATAGACCTTGCCGGAATTGAGCGCATCGGCCAGATCCTGTTCCACGACGAGCGGGCCGCGGCTGTTGTTGATGATGATGACGCCGTCTTTCATCTTGGCGATCGTGTCCTTGTTGATGATGCCCTGCGTCTCGGGAAAGAGTGGGCAGTGCAGCGCAATGACGTCTGAACGCGCGAGCAGCTCATCAAGCGTAACATACTGCGCCACTTCGCGGCCGGCGTCGTTCTCCGCCGCGTCGTAGGCCAGCACCGTCATGCCCATCGCGCCGGCCATGCGCGCCGTCGACCGGCCGATGCGTCCAAGCCCGATGATGCCCATCGTTTTGCCACACAGCTCGATGAGCGGATAATCCCAGAAGCACCAGTCGGGATTGGTGTTCCACTTGCCCTCGTGCACAGCCTGGTCGTGATGGCCGATATGGTGGCAGATCTCCAGCAGCAGCGCGATGGCAAACTGGCCGACGGCGTCGTTGCCATAGGCCGGGACGTTGCACACCGGGATGCCCTTGGCTTTGGCCGCCGCCACGTCGATGACGTTATAGCCGGTGGCGAGCACGCCGATGAACTTCAGATTTTTCGCCGCTGCGATCGTGGCGGCGGTGATCGGTGTCTTGTTGGTGAACACAATCTCTGCGTCGCCGATGCGCGAGACGATCTCAGCCTCGTCATCGACCGGCGTGCGGTCATAGACCGTCAGATCGCCGAATGCGGCGATCCCGTCCCAGCTCAGATCGCCGGGGTTTTCCGTGTAGCCGTCCAGAATTACAATTTTCATAGAGGAACCTCCTGTTTTCAATTATACAAGCGCCCACGCGCGGTTGAGCACGCGCTTGGTATTGGCCAGGACAATATCTTCGTCCTCGCCCGGGCGCAGCGTGACCTCCATCGAGAGCACATACGGGTTTTCCGCATCGAAAAAGCCCTCTTCTTTCAGCACGCGCAGATAGTCGACCAGCTCGGGCGTGTCGTTGGCACTGTTCGGGTAACCCATGCGCGGGTGCAGGTCGCCATAGCCGTCGCAGCCCGGCTGGACAACGGCGTTGCCGAAGTGGAAGTGCGTGATATACGGGCGCAGGGTACGCACGACAAAGCGGCTGGTTTCATACGTCGTCGGGAAATGGCTCAGATCGACGAGCAGGCCGAAATTGTTGTGCGTCGTGCGCATATCGGCGGCGAAGCGCGCGGCGAGCGGCGCCGGGCCGATCAGCGCGGCCTTGTCCATGTCAAAGTCAAAGACCTCGAGCTCAACGTTCATACCCTTGCCCGCCGCGTAGTCGCAGAGGTTGCGGGTCGTCTTGAGCAGCTGCTCGTACTGCAGCTCCTTTGTCTCCGGCGACCACTTGCCGGCCAGGAACGCAATGCCTTTCGCGCCGAGATACTCGGCCTCGTCGATACCCTCGAGCAGCGTCGCCTCCGCTTTCCTGCGGCCCTCCTCATCGACGTCGTTCGGGTTGAGCTTCGGGCCAAGCAGGCGCGGCTGTGCGCCGTAGCAGACCTTCAAATGGCTCTGATCGAGAAGCTTTTTGGCCTCCTCGTTTTTCTCGCCAAAGCCCTTGAGTTCGATGGCGTCGAAGAAATCGTCGCGGCAGATGGCCTTGAGCGATTCCATCGGGTCACGGTTCGGGAAGCTCATCCACTGGATGGTGCCGACCTGAAAATATTTGTGGATCGATTCGTTCATGCTGGATTCTCCTTTTCGTGATTGTTTTCCGTTTTTGCTGTATGAATACACCGATGCAGGATGATACCTGTCTGAATCATGCGCGCCGCGCACTGTGCGGCCTGCTCCAGCAGCACCGGCGCGTCCGCGATGGCCGTTTCGAGCGCCATCGGCCGGCTGGTGATGGCCGTGTAGGCTGTAATGCCCGCGGCGAGCACGTCGTCGGCGCCGTCGCCGATGCCGCCGCCAAAGGCCACGACCGGCTTTCCATACCGCAGCCCGAGCGCGCCGACGCCCGAGAGCACCTTCCCCATCACCGAGGTGCGGTCGATCTGCCCCTCGCCGGTCAGCACAAGGTCGGCCCAGGCGACCTGCTCGTCCAGGCGGAGCAGCCGCATAACCTCCTCAATTCCCGGCCGCAGCGCGCCGCCGCAGAACGCGATCAGCCCTGCGCCGAGGCCGCCGGCCGCGCCTGCGCCCGGAATCGACGCAATGTCGCGCCCACACAGGCGTGCAAGCGCCGCGCCGTAGCGGGACAGCGCTGCGTCGAGCGCGGCACACAGCGCCGTATCCGCGCCCTTCTGCGGCCCGTAGAGCCATGACGCGCCGTTTTCCCCGCACAGCGGATTGGTCACATCGCACGCAACGGCCACCGGGGTCCGGGACAGCCTTGCGTCCAGCCCGGACGCGTCAATGCGCGCCAGACCGGCCAGTGCCAGGCCGCCCTCCGGCAGTTCGCCGCCGGCTTCGTCCAGAAAGCGCACGCCGAGCGCGCGCGCCATGCCCGCGCCGCCGTCGTTGGTGGCCGAGCCGCCAATGCCGATCAGGATCTGTTTCGCGCCGAGATCCAGCGCGGCGCGGATCAATTCACCGGTGCCGTAGGTTGTGGTATGCGCCGGATCGCGCGCCTCCGTTGCGAGCAGCGCAAGTCCCGACGCCTCCGCCATCTCCATGACGGCGGTTCCGTCCGTCAGCATGGCAAAGCGCGCCTGCACCGGGCGGCCGTCCGGCCCTGTGACCGTGCGGGTGTGTTCCTCTCCCCCAAGCGCGGCGACCAGCGCGTCAACCGTGCCCTCGCCGCCGTCGGCCAGCGGCAGGACGCGGCAGTCTGCGTCCGGAAAGACGGCACGAAAGCCGCGCGCGATGCATGTGCCCGCCGCGGCGGACGATAAGCTGCCCTTGAACGAATCGGGCACAATTAAAATGTTCACGCATTTCCCTCCGGCAGATCCTGCATCTGCAGGATCGTGTTGTTCATATGCTCGAGCATCGCTGCGCGCGCCGCCTGTGGGCTGCGCAGCTCGATGGCTTCGGTGATGCGGCGATGGCAGGCTGCACCTGCCGCGCCGAGCTGCATTACATTGTTCTCCAGCAGCGCCAGATACGTCTCGCGCAGCACATCGAACACCTTGATAACGATGTCGTTGCGCGTCGCCTCGGCAATCAGGCGGTGAAACTCCAGATCCCACCGGGCGATCTCCGCAAGAATTTCAGCGTGCTCCATCATCTCGGTCGCTTCATACATGCGGCGGACCATCTGCGCATCAGCGCGGCTGGCAGCCAGGCAGGCGCTCTCGACCTCGACGATGCGGCGAAATTCGGAGACATTGACGCGGTCGAGCCGGCTGAGCGCCGCGTACGGCACCATGGAGTTGAGCGGCTGTGTCCCGTGCAGACTGCACACAAATGTCCCCTCTCCCTGCCGGCTCTCAACCAGGCCGAGGCTTGCCAGCCGCGCGAGCGCCGTGCGCACCGACACGCGGCTGACGCCGTAGAGCCGGCAGAGCTGATTCTCCGACGGGAGCTTTTCGCCCGGCGTCCGCTCACCGGAGACAATGGACTGGCGCAGCGCAGTAAACACGGCGTCGGCGACGCTTGGTTTTTTCGGTTTGCCGTCCATGCCGGTCCCCCTTTGCAAAGTTGTATGACAAGTTTCGATACAAGACGAAACCGGCGGCACACGGCCAAAGGTGCTTCCATCCCAATTATACCGTGTCTTTCCGCCGGTGTCAACCGTCTGCGCCGATTTTTCCGGCGCCCGACGCAAATTTGTCACATTCCCCAAACGCAATATCAACTTGTATTACAATTCTCCGGTGATCTGCTGTTTCAGCGCATGGACGATCGCCTGCGCGCTCGGCGGACAGCCCGGCACACACTGCGCGGCGCCGGCACAGCACGAGCCGATGCCGATGCCATCCGGCTTCCTGCCGCGAAAGCCCTGCCCATTGCAGATGGGTGTGTGCAGCCGACGGAGCAGCCCCTGCTCCTCGAGCCGCGAAAGCGCGTGGATCAGCGTGCCATAGCAGGCCGAGCAGGCATCGCGCGCATCGACATAGCCCGCGAGCGCACGGACGCGGCGCGAAGCCGTCGGCGCGGGTGCCGCAGACGCTTCGTTGAGCGCGCGGATGCAGGCGGCATCCACATCCGTCGAGCCGACGCCGAGCCGTTCGGCCATTGTAATATACGGCACGTCGGACAGTTCGTAGCCGAGCAGCCGCACACCATAGCTGTCAAGCAGAACGGAGTCTTTCGCCGCAATCATGCGGTTTGTCTGCACAGGGTTGCCGCCCTCTTCGAAATCGAGATCACCGCAGAGGCTGTCCGCGATCACAAGGTCGGCCGCCCGGGCGGCGTTCAGCGCAGTAATCGGCCGGTGCAGCCCCATCGTGTGGAACATCCGCTTCGACCGGTCGGACAGGCAGCCCTTCATGTTTTTGAGCGCGCAGGTCATATTGGTCTGGCAGTGCCCCTTGAGCACCGGGAAACTGATCAGATAGTCTGCCGACAGGATGGTTCTGGAAATCTGCATCTGGATGCCGTCGGATGTGACCGTCTCATATTCGTCGTCCTTCAGGTCGAGCAGCGGCACGTCCAGCTCATGTGCGAGCCGTTCAAAGCCGGACACGCGGAACGCGCGCTTTGTGTCGTCCCCCACCCAGCTTCCCTCGGCGATGAGCAGGTCGTTCACACCATGCGCACGCAGGTGCTCGATCGCGGCGCCGACGATTTCGATGTGGGTGGTCGCACCGGTGTCGGCCGTCTTTCCCACAACGAGGTTCGGCTTGAGCACGACGCGGCCGCCCGCAGGAATCTCCTGCTCCGGCGCAGCCTCGCGCAGCAGCGCGCGCGCCATTGCCGCCGGATCGTCGCCATAGACAACAAGCAGCTCGTTTCTCTCCATCACGTCTCCTCCGTCTCCATTGGCTGCACCTTGAAGATCACCGGCCGCAGTCCGTCTGTGCAGCAGGTGAACTGCGGATCCAGCAGGTGCTTTTCCCCATCCGGCGTGATGCCCGCCTTACTGGCCATCATCAGCACGTCTTTCCAAATATCCGCCCACGCCCAGTCGCAGAAGCCGGCGGGCTTGCAGTCGGAGCTGCCGCCGGTCTCGATGACGAATTCCTGCCCCTCCTCAAAAAACGGGCAGTCCGGAATGAAGTCGTCGGAGGCCTCGCCGGGGCGGATCTGCCCGTATTCGCGCGCGACATCGTCGAGCTTCAGCTTGCGCACGACGGTAATTTTTGTCTTCTGGCCGAGAAAGCTGCCGTTTGCCATTGGTTTCCTCCTGTTCAGTCGATCGCTTCAATCTTGAAAATCACGGGCCGCAGCCCGTCGGTGCAGCAGGTGTACGCCGGCGGGATCTCGCTGCAGCGCCCCTGCATATACTCCGCCTTGCCGCACATGGCGAGCACGTCCTTGAAGATGTCGCCCCAGGCCCAGTCGCAGAAACCCGCCGGCACGCCGCCCCCGCCATGGGTGTATTCGATCTGCTGACCCTCGGTAAACACGGGGCAGCGCACATCAAGCGCGGCCTCCGGCGCGCGTCCGGCGGCAGCGGCATCTGCACGCCGAGCGCGTCGGTCAGATCGGTGCGCATCATGACGGTGATCCTGATTTTCTGTCCCAGCATATGGATTTCCTCCTGCTCCGCGCCCAGCGCGTTTTTTTCCATTATACAACACTGCCCGCGCGCATTGCAAGCCGTGCGGGCTTGCCGGCGTGCGAACGGTATGCTATGATATTGCCAGATCGCGCAAAGGAGGCACAGCGCATGGTAACCTCCAACATTCAGGCCGTCATTCCCTGTGAGATCCGTCGCGTCTGGGCGGTTGTCACCGTAGTCGACGGCTATGCCTGGCGCAGCGACCTGAGCCGGACTGAGGTGCTGAGCGAAACGCAGTTTGTGGAGTACACAAAATCGGGGTATGCCACCAGGTTTACCATCACAGGCGTCGAGCCGCTCCGCCGCTGGGAATTCGAGCTGGAAAACACCAATCTGCGCGGGCGCTGGATCGGCATCTTTGCACCGGCGGGTGCAGGAACAGCGCTGGATCTGACCGAATATGTGACGGTGAAAAAGCCGCTGTTGCGGTCTTTTGTCAAGCGCTATCTGAAAAAGCAGCAGGCACAGTTCGTCGCCGATCTGAAGCAGGCGCTTGCACCGCCGCCGTAATCTGCGCCGCCGTCCAAGCGCATCCTTTGCATGGCGTTGAAAAAAACGCTTGACAGACGAAAAAAACAGGTCTACAATGACCCCAAACAGCAAAGGAGCTTTCCGCCATGAACCGCACCGTTTTTGCAGCTGCATATTACTTTTACTTTACCAAACATAAAGTAAAAGTGATTTCTGCTGCATAAAAATGGCTGTCGTTCCCCGCGTCGTTTCCGGCCGCGCAGTGAGAAATTCACTGCGCGGCCTTTTTCTTTTTCTCAAATTCACATTACAGGAGGAATTCCCATGATTGCCGTGCTCAAACAGGGCGTATCCGAACAGCAGATTGAAAATCTCAAGGCGTGGCTGCTCAGCCGCGGCGTGGATGTCCACATCTCCGAGGGCAAGTTTCAAACCATCATCGGTCTGATCGGCGACGTCAGCCGCATCGACCCCGACCTGCTCGAGGGGCTGGACATCATCGAGTCCGTCACCCGCATCTCCGAGCCGTTCAAATCCGCCAACCGCAAGTTCCATCCGGACGACACCGTTGTTGACGTGTGCGGCTACCAGATCGGCGGCGGCAATTTCCAGATCATCGCCGGGCCGTGCTCGGTCGAGTCCGAGCCGCAGATCCTCGAGGTCGCGCAGGCCGTCAAGGCCTCCGGCGCAAATCTGCTGCGCGGCGGTGCATTCAAGCCGCGCACCTCGCCGTACGACTTTCAGGGCCTGCACGCTGAGGGTCTCGATCTGCTCGCCGAGGCGAAAAAGGCGACCGGCATGCCGATTGTCACCGAGCTGATGAATGCCGACCACATCGAGATGTTTCTGGAAAAAGGCGTCGATGTGATCCAGATCGGCGCGCGCAACATGCAGAACTTCGAGCTGCTCAAGGCCGTCGGCCGCACGGACAAACCGATCCTGCTCAAGCGCGGTCTGGCCAATACGATCAAGGAATTCCTGATGAGCGCCGAATACATCATGTCCGAGGGCAACGAGAACGTCATCCTCTGCGAGCGCGGCATCCGCACGTTTGAGACATATACCCGCAACACGCTCGACCTGTCGGCCGTTCCGGTCCTGCATGAGCTGACGCACCTGCCGGTCGTCGTCGACCCAAGTCATGCAACCGGCCACTCGCGGCTGGTGATGCCGATGGCAATGGCCGCAGCAGCGGCCGGCGCAGACGGTCTGATGATCGAGGTCCACAACGACCCGCCGCACGCGCTGTGTGACGGTGCACAGTCGCTCACGCCTGCGCAGTTCGACGAGGTGGCGCGCCGCGTCGCCGCGATCCGCACCGTGCTCTGAGCGCATCCGGGAGGTGAACGCATGAAAGTCGGAATCGCCGGCGCCGGGCTGATCGGCGGGTCGCTCGCGCGCGCGTACAAGGCAAAGGGACACACGGTCTATCTGTATGACATCGACGAGAGCATCGTCTCCTACGCCGCGCTGGCCGGCGCGGCAGACGGGGCGCTGGACGACGCCGCGCTGCCCACATGTGACCTGATCCTGATCGCGCTGTATCCATCCGACGCCATTGCATATATGGAGCGCATTGCACCAAAGCTGCCGGCGCACACGTTTGTCATCGACTGCTGCGGCACCAAGCGGCTTGTGTGCGAGGCGGGCTTCCGCCTGGCCCGGCAGTATGGATACACCTACGTCGGCGGCCACCCGATGGCCGGCACGCAGTATTCCGGCTTCAAGCACAGCCGCGCGACGATGTTCCGGGGCGCGCCGATGGTAATCGTGCCCCCTGCCGGCGCGGACGCCGCGCTGCTGCAGGCCGTCTACGACATGCTCGCACCATGCGAGTTCGGCCGCATCAGCGTAACAAGTGCCGAACAGCATGACGAGCTGATCGCGTTCACCTCGCAGCTTGCGCACGTTGTCTCCAACGCCTATATCAAAAGCCCCACGGCGCGTGCGCACAAGGGCTTTTCCGCCGGCAGCTACAAGGATCTGACCCGCGTCGCCTGGCTCAACGAGACAATGTGGACCGATCTGTTTCTGGAAAACGCCGACAACCTCGGCCGGGAACTGGATCTTCTCATCGCGTCGCTCGGGCAGTATCGCGACGCCATCGCCGCCGGCGACGCGCCGCGGCTGAAAGCCCTGCTCGCAGAGGGGCGGCAGAGAAAAGAGGAGGTGGACGGCTGATGGCCACCGTCACCGTCAAAGCATCCAAAACCTATGACGTCCGGATCGAATCCGGGCTGATCGCACGCTGCGGCGGGCTGATCGCCGCGGCAACCGGCGCAGGCGCGTGCGCACTGTGCACAGACGACACCGTTGCGCCGCTGTACGCCGCGCCGGTGCGCAGGAGCCTGGAGGACGCCGGCCTGCTCGTATGCGAATTTGTGTTTCCGCACGGCGAGACATCGAAGAACGCGGCGACATATGTCGAACTGCTGGAATTCCTCGCGGCAAACGGCCTGACACGCGCGGACGCGGTGGTCGCGCTCGGCGGCGGCGTGGTCGGCGACCTGGCCGGCTTCGCCGCGGCGACGTATCTGCGCGGGGTGAAGCTCGTGCAGATTCCGACGACGCTGCTGGCAATGGTCGATTCGTCCGTCGGCGGCAAGACTGCCATCGACCTGACGGCTGGAAAGAACCTGGCCGGTGCGTTCTGTCAGCCCGATCTGGTGCTGTGCGATCCGGGTACACTTGCCACGCTGCCGGAGGAGATCTTCGCCGACGGCTGTGCAGAGGTCATCAAATACGGTGTGCTGCAGGACCCTGACATTCTGCGGCTGATGCTCGACCCGGAGAAAAACCGGTCCGAGCTCATCCGCCGGTGTGTGGAGATCAAGCGCGACATTGTGCAGGCCGACGAACGCGATACCGGCGCGCGTCAGAGCCTGAACCTCGGCCACACCGTCGCACATGCAATCGAAAAGCTGACGAACTACGGCACGAGCCACGGCAGAGCCGTCGCCATCGGCCTGGCCGTAATCACCTGTGCAGCCGAACGTGCCGGCGACTGCCCGCCCGGTACGGCGCTGACCGTGATGAGCGCGCTGCTGCGCGCCGGGCTGCCGGTTGAGACAACCTTCTCCGCCGAGGCGCTCGACAGCGCGATGCGCGCGGACAAAAAGCGCGCCGGCGACACCATTACGCTTGTGATTCCACGGGAGATCGGCCGCTGCGAGCTGCGGCGCATGCCCATCGAAGACCTGCGCGGCTATATTGCCGGCGGGCTGTGAGGTGGCCGCGATGAATCAGATTGTACGCGCCGGCCGCTTCGGCGGCAGCGTGCGCGCCATCGCGTCAAAGTCCTGCGCACATCGGCTGCTGATCTGCGCCGCGCTCTCGGAAACACCGTCGCACATCGCCTGCGCAAGCGTGTCCGAGGATATTCTTGCAACCGTTTCCTGTCTGAACGCGCTCGGGGCGGACATTGCGCGGACGGCGGACGGTTTTTCCGTCCGGCCGCTGCGCCCCGGCGCGCGGCAGACCGCCGTGCTGGACGCCGGCGAGTCCGGCTCAACGCTCCGCTTTCTGCTGCCGGTTGTGAGCGCGCTTGGCATACCGTGCGAAATCCGGATGCACGGGCGGCTGCCCGAGCGGCCGCTCTCCCCGCTGCGGGAGGTGCTGATTGCGCACGGCGCTGCCCTTTCGCCGCCCGGCAGCAATCCGCTGTGCTGCGGCGGCCGGCTGACAGGGCATACCTTCTCACTGCCGGCGGACATCTCATCGCAGTTTCTCAGCGGGATGCTGCTCGCGCTGCCGCTGCTTGGCGGCGGGCAGCTGCAGATGACCGGCCGGCTCGAATCCGCGGGCTACCTCGACCTGACCGTGGACGCAATGCGTCGGTGCGGTATCCAGGTGGCACGCGAGGGCGACTGCTTCACTGTCGCAGGCAGCTACCGCGCACCGGATATGCTGACCGTCGAGGGGGACTGGTCGAATGCCGCCGTGTGGCTGTGCGCCGGCGCGATTGGCCCTGCACCCGTCACGGTAACAGGGCTGAATCTCCAGTCTGCGCAGGGCGACCGCGCTGTCGCGGCGCTGCTCGCGCGCTTCGGCGCGGCGGTCGGACAGAGCGCGCCGGATGCGCTGACGGTCGCTCCCGCGCCGCTTCACGCGTGCGAGATCAACGCGTCCAACACACCCGATCTGGTGCCGGCGCTCGCCGTCGTCGCCTGCGCGGCCGCAGGCGAAACGCGCATCACCGGCGCGGCACGGCTGCGGATCAAGGAGAGCGACCGCCTCCAGGCCACCTGCGCCGTGCTCACGGCGCTCAGTGCAGACATCGCTGAAACGCCGGACGGCCTCGTCATCCGCGGCGGCCGGCCGCTGCACGGCGGTACGGTCGACTCGTGGAACGATCACCGCATCGCGATGGCTGCGGCGCTTGCAGCGCTGCTGTCGGACGGCCCCGTGACCATCACCGACGCGCTGGCCGTCCAGAAATCCTACCCCGCATTTTTCGCGGACTTTGCCGCCCTCGGCGGAGAAACGGAGGAGACGCCATGATGACGTTCAACGGCGCGGTGCTGCACTACACCATTTACGGTGGATCCCACGAGCCGGCCATCGGCGTCGAGGCCGACGGGTTGCCGGCCGGCGAAGCGGTCGATCCCAATGCGCTGCGCGCATTTCTGCGCCGCCGTGCGCCGGGGCGCACGCCCTGGTCCACGCCGCGCCGCGAGGCGGACGAGCCGGTCTTCTCCGCCGGGCTGACCAATGGCACGCTCGACGGCACGCGGCTGCGCGCCGAGATCCGCAACACCAACACCCGCTCGCAGGACTACAGCAATCTGATCGATGTGCCCCGCCCGTCGCACGCGGACTACACGGCGCAGGTCAAATACGGCGGGCGGATCAATATGGCCGGCGGCGGCCCGTTCTCCGGCCGGATGACCGCGCCGCTGTGCATTCTCGGCGGGATCTGCCGCCAGATCCTCGCGCGGCGCGGCGTCTCAATCGGCGCGCACATCGTCCGTGTCGGACCGGTCGAGGCGCCGGGCTTTGACCCGGTTTCACTCACGCCGGACGCGCTCAGCGCCGCGGCGGCGGCAGAGTTTCCATGCGGCGACGCGGCCGCGCGGCAGGCCATGATCGACGAGATCGCACGCGCGCACGAAGCGGGCGATTCCGTCGGCGGTGTCATTGAATGCGCAGCGCTCGGCGTTCCGGCTGGCCTTGGCGGGCCGATGACAGACGGGCTGGAGAGCCGGATCGCCGCCATCGTCTTCGGCATCCCCGCCGTGCGCGGCATCGAATTCGGCGCCGGCTTTGCTGCGGCCGCCATGCGCGGCAGCGACCACAACGATCCGTTCTGCATCAAAGGCGGCTGCGTCCGCACCGAAACCAATCGCCACGGCGGCATTCTCGGCGGCATCAGCTCCGGCATGCCGGTCATCTTCCGCACGGCGTTCAAACCGACGCCTTCGATCGCCCTGCCGCAGCGGAGCGTCTCACTCTCGCGCATGGAGCCGGCCGAGCTGACCATCACCGGCCGCCACGATCCGTGCATCGTTCCGCGCGCTGTCCCGGTCGTTGAGGCGGCCGCCGCCATCGCCCTGTTCGATGCGCTGCTCGAAGCCGGGCACACCTGATCCTGTTATTCCATACATCTTATTATATTAATATTAAAGGAGACCTGAAGCCAATGGATTTGTCTGAACTCCGCGGCCGGATCGACAGCATCGACGCCGACCTGGTGCGCCTTTTCACCGAACGCATGACCATCAGCGGCGAGATCGCCGCGTACAAGAAAGCACACAACCTGCCGGCGCTCGATGTGCAGCGCGAGCGGCAGAAGCTCGCCGATGTGCGCGAGGCCGCCGGCGAAACATTCGCCCAGCCAGCCAGCGTGCTCTACGGTACGATCTTCGACCTCTCCCGCGCATACCAGGACAGCCTGCTGCTCGGCCGCTCGCCGCTGGCCAGCCGCATTGAGACGGCGCTCGAGACAACGCCGAAGCTCTTCCCGCAGACGGCACTCGTCGCCTGCCAGGGCGTCGAGGGCGCATACTCCCAGATCGCTGCGGAGAAGCTCTTTGCGCAGCCGAACATCATGTACTGCAACCACTTCAAGGCCGTGTTCTCGGCCATTGACAACGGGTTGTGCACCTATGGCGTGCTGCCGCTTGAGAACAGCACCGCCGGTTCGGTGACGACGATCTACGACCTGATGATGGAGTACAACTTCAGCATTGTCCGCTCCGTCCGGCTGAAGATCGACCACAACCTGCTGGCCAAAAAGGGCGCAAGGCTCTCCGACATCAAGGAGATCTTCTCACATGAGCAGGCCATCTCGCAGTCGCAGGAGTTCCTCAAATCCCTGCCGGGCGTGAAAGTCACGGTCTGCGAGAACACGGCCGTCGCGGCCAAGATGGTCGCCGAGTCCGACCGCACCGACATCGCAGCGCTCTCGTCGCGCGCGTGCGCGGAGCTGTACGGCCTGTCCACGCTGGCCACCGCCGTACAGGATCAGGGCAACAACTACACGCGCTTCATCTGTATCAGCAAGAACCTTGAGATCTATCCCGGCGCCGACCGCACAAGCATCATGCTGACCGTGCCGCACAAGCCCGGCTCGCTCTACCGCGTGCTCGCGCGCATCAACGCGCTGGGGCTGAACCTGAACAAGCTTGAGTCGCGCCCGATCCCCGACCGCGATTTTGAGTTCATGTTCTATTTCGATCTCGATACGTCGGTCTACTCGCCGCAGTTCATCCAACTCATCGACGAGCTTGACACGCTCTGCGAGACGTTCGAATACCTCGGCAGCTATACGGAGATCGTCTGATGGCGCGCTATGGCCTGCTCGGCCGGTCGCTCGGCCACAGCTATTCGCCCGAGATCCACGCCGCGTTCGGCTGCCCGCCGGAATGCTACACGCTCTATGAGGTCGAGCCGGAGGCGCTGCCGGGCTTTCTGACCCGGCCGGAATTCGACGGCATCAATGTGACCATCCCATATAAAAAGGCGGTCATCCCGTACCTGAGCGAGCTGTCAGACGCGGCGCGCGCAATCGGCAGCGTCAACACGATCGTCCGGCGTGCAGACGGGACGCTGTTCGGCGACAACACCGACTACTACGGCTTTGACCGGGCGCTGGCCGCTGCGGGCATTGACCCGGCCGGCAAAAAGGCGCTTGTGCTCGGCGACGGCGGCGCAGCGCCGACGGTACGCGCGGTGCTGCACGCGCGCGGCGCGCGCGAGATCGTCACCATTTCCCGCCACGGCGAAAACAACTACGGGAATCTGGACCGCCACCGCGATGCGGCGCTGATCGTCAACGCCACACCGGTCGGCATGTATCCGGACAACGGCACATCGCTGATCGATCTCACTGCGTTTCCGGCGCTTTGCGGCGTGTACGACCTGATCTACAATCCCGCGCGCACCAAACTGCTGCTGGATGCAGCGCGGCTGGGAATTCCCTGCGCAAACGGGCTGCTGATGCTCGTCGCGCAGGCCAAGCGCGCCGAGGAGCTGTTTCAGGGCCGGACAATACCGGAGGACGAAAACGAAGCCGTCTGCGCGCGGCTCGGCACGCAGATGGAAAACATCGTGCTGATCGGCATGCCGGGCGTCGGCAAGTCGTCGTGCGGCGCGGCGCTCAGCCGGCTGACCGGCCGGCCGTTTGTCGACCTCGACGAGCAGTTCGTGCGCGAGACCGGCGTGTCCATTCCCGATTTCTTTGCCGCACACGGCGAAGCAGCGTTTCGCCGGCGTGAGACAGCGCTGCTCGCCGCATGGTCGAAGCGCAGCGGCCTGATCCTGGCCACGGGCGGCGGCGTGGTCACGCAGCCGGAAAACTACGACCTGCTGCACCAGAACAGCACGGTCTTTTTCCTGCGGCGCGACATTACCGGCCTCTCCACCAAGGGCCGGCCGGTCAGCCAGGCGAAAGGGACGGCGCAGCTTGCGCGCGAGCGATTGCCGCTGTACGCCGCCTGGGCCGACCATGCGATCGACTGCGTCAATCCCGAAACAAACGCCAAAACCATTGCGGAGGTGCTGCAGCTTTGAACATACTGGTCATCAACGGTCCGAACATCAATCTGCTCGGCCTGCGCGAGCCGGATCTGTACGGCAAACAGGATTATCCTGCGCTGTGCAATTTCATCCGCGCCGCGGCGGAGGAGCTGGGGCTGTGTGTGACGCTCTATCAGTCCAACCACGAGGGCGATATCGTCGACACCATCCAGGCTGCCCACGGCGTGTACGACGGAATCATCATCAACCCGGCCGCCTACACACATACGTCGGTCGCCATTCTCGATGCACTCAAGGCCGTCGGTCTGCCGACCGTCGAAGTGCACCTGACGGATATCTCGCAGCGCGAGACGTTCCGGCAGTTCTCCTATGTCTCACTCGCCGCCGAGAAGACCATCTGCGGCCATCATTTCGAGGGCTACCGCGAGGCGCTCGCCTATCTGGCTGCACGGTGATTTTCCGCGCCGGTTCGTTGACATGTCCGGCACAGTCTGCTATCATAAACTTCAGAAAACGGACAAAGGAGGGACAGCGATGGGTACCGGTACGATTGTGACCATTGGCCGTCGGTTTTGCAGCAAAGGCAACGAGATCGGGCAGCTCCTGTCCGAGCGGCTCGGCATCCCCTACTACGACAGTTTCATCCTTGAAAAGGCCGCGGAGGAACACGGCATTCCCATTGAGCACGCCGAACAGTTTGATGAAAAAGCCGCCACCCCGTTTGAGCGGTCCATCGCAATGGCGTCGTATTTCTACTCGACCGCCAGTACGATGCAGACCACAAACGAGCAGCTGTCCGCCAGTCAGACACGCATGATCCGCGACCTGGCCGAACAGGGTTCGTGCATTATTGTCGGCCGCTGTGCAAACTACATCCTGCGGGAGCATCCAAATGTGCTCGACGTGTTTATCTTCGCGGGGCTGGATACCCGCGTACATAACGCGATGGAGCAGCTCGGCAAGACCGAGCAGGAGGCCAAAAAACTCCTGCGCCGGGTCGACAAGGAACGCGGCGCATATTACAAGGCCAACACCGGCCGCGACTGGAACGCGTCAGAAAACTACGATTTGATGATTGACAGCGGCCGCTTTGGCATCGAAGGCGCCGTCAACATCCTGGCTGCCGCCTATCAGGCCGTGTCCGGCTGAGCACATCTTTCGCATAATCAAGTCAAAGCACCTGCTCCGGGGCAGGTGCTTTCTTCAGGAGGATACCATGTCTGAAGCCCTGAGCCGAACCGAACTGCTGCTCGGCCGCGATGCGGTCGGGCGGCTTTCGCGCGCGCGCGTGGCCGTGTTCGGTCTCGGCGGCGTCGGCGGCCACGCGGCCGAGGCGCTTGCCCGTGCCGGCATCGGCGCGCTCGAGCTGATCGATCACGACACCGTCGCCGAGAGCAACCTGAACCGACAGATCTTCGCCACGCGGGCGACAATCGGCATGCGCAAAACAGACGCCGCCGCGCAGCGGCTGCACACAATCCGTCCGGAGCTTGAGATCGTCTGCCATCCGGTCTTTTTCCTGCACGAGACGGCGCTGGATTTTTCGCGCTTTGACTATGTGCTCGACGCGATCGACACCGTCTCCGGCAAGCTCGAGATCATCACCCGCGCGATGGCGGCAGGTGTGGACGTGCTCAGCGTAATGGGCGCGGGCAACAAACTCGATCCGACGCGCTTCCGCCTGATGGACCTGGCCGACACAAGCGGCTGCCCGCTCGCGCGCGTCATGCGGCGCGAGCTGCGCCGGCGCGGAATCGAGCATGTCCGTGTTGTCTGCTCCGACGAGCCGCCGCGCCCGCCCGCCGAACCATCCGGCGACAGGCCCGGCCGGCCCGTACCGGGCAGCATCTCGTTTGTCCCGTCCGCCGCGGGGCTGATCGCCGCCGGCGCCATCGTGCGCCGGCTCGCCGGTCTCGAAGAATAGACGCATCAGAAAAGAGAAAGGAAACCGCTGCCATGCAGATCTTTGTCCGGGAGAAAAGCTTTTATCGCCGATTTTTCCCGCTGCTGTTCATCATCGCGCTGCAGAGCCTTGCCGCGCTGACCGTCAATCTCGTCGACAACATCATGCTCGGCAAATACACCGAACTGTCGCTGTCCGGCGCGACGCTGGTCAACCAGCTTCAGTTCATGCTCCAGCAGATCGCCGCCGGCACCGGAACCGGCATCGTCGTACTTGCCTCGCAGTACTGGGGCAAAGGGCAGACCGAGCCGATCCGCCGCATCATCTCGCTCGGGATCAAGATCAGCATGTGCATCGGCTTTCTGTTCTTCCTGGTGTCGCTGCTCGCGCCGTATCAGATCCTTGGCCTGTTCACAGACGATGCGGCCATCATCGAAGAGGGTATACAGTACCTGCGCATCATGTGCTGGACATATCTGATTTTCTCGCTGTCAAATTCGCTGATGTACTCACTCCAGTCGGTGGAGACGGCGTTCATCGGAACCGTCATGTCCTGCACAACCATCCTGATCAACCTCTGCCTGAACTACTGCCTGATCTACGGCAATTTTGGCTTTCCGGAGCTTGGCATCCGCGGTGCGGCCATCGCCACGCTGATCAGCCGCTGCGCGGAGCTGGCGATCATTCTGGTATATGTGCTGTGCATTGATAAAAAGCTGCGCATGAAAGCACGCGACCTGCTGCGCATCGATTTTGGCTACTGGGGCGACTACATCCGTGTCGCCGCGCCGGTGATGATCAGCGGCGCGCTGTGGGGCGTCGGCCAGGCGGCGCAGACCGCCATTCTCGGCCATGTCAGCGGCCCGGCCATCGCCGCAAACTCGATCGCAAGCATTGTCTCTCAGGTCTGCGCCGTGTTCGGCATGGCTTCGGCCAACGCGGCCTCGATCACCATCGGCCGCACCATTGGCGAGAAGCGGCTCGACCGGATCCGTCCGTATACGCGCACGCTGCAGGCCATTTTTGTGATCCTCGGTGTCCTCTCGGCGGCAATCCTGTTCTCGCTGCGGCACACAATCGTCTCGTTCTACAACGTGACGGAAGAAACGCGCACGCTGGCACTGCAGTTTTTGACGGTGCTGACGGTCGCAACGCTCGGTTCGTGCTATGAGTGGCCGGTTGAGGGCGGCATCATCGCCGGCGGCGGCGACACGAAATACACCGCCATCTGTGACAACCTGTTTATGTGGCTGTTCACGATCCCGACCGCAGCGCTCAGCGCGTTCGTCTTTGAGTGGCCGCCGCTGGTGACATTCTGCTTTCTCAAGGCAGATCAGGTGCTCAAATGTATTCCAAACGCGATCAAGTGCAACCGCTACCGCTGGGTGCATGAGCTGACGCGCGATGAATTGCCAGATTAAAATCGGTTTTTGATGGGGGACGGCCGCTTTGCGGCCGCCCCCCATTTGTTATATATCCATTTTATATTGAATCTAATTTGAAAAATGCATGATAAGTTCTTTTAAAAGCTATATAAATCGCATTGATTTCCAATTTAAATATGATATAATTTAGAAAGTCAAGAAAGGATGGTGCAGAGCAAATGAGTCAAGCCAATCAAACCGACATTAAGTTTTCTTCTAAGTCCAATGCGCGGATGTCGAAGAAAGAACCGCTGACACACGACGAACTGGAAAAGCTCGACGCCTGGTGGCGCGCAAGCAATTATCTGGCGGCCGGGCAGCTCTACCTGCTGGACAATCCGCTGCTGCGCGAGCCGCTCACGCGCGCGCATCTGAAAAAGAACATTGTCGGCCACTGGGGCACAGTGCCGGGGCAGAACTTCATCTACACCCACCTCAACCGCGTGATCCGAAAGTTTGATCTGAACATGATCTATCTGTCCGGGCCGGGGCACGGCGGCAATGCGATGGTCGCACAGGATTATCTCGACGGCTCGTACAGCGAGGTCTACCCCAATATCAGTCAGGACGAAGCCGGCATGAAACGGCTGTTCAAGCAGTTCTCGTTCCCTGGCGGCATTTCCAGCCACGTCGCCCCTGAGACACCCGGCTCGATCAACGAAGGCGGCGAACTGGGCTATTCCCTCGCGCATGCGTTCGGCGCAGTGATGGACAATCCCGATCTGATCGCCGCCTGCGTTGTCGGCGACGGCGAGGCCGAGACCGGCCCGCTCGCCACTGCATGGCACTCGAATAAATTCCTCAACCCAATCACCGACGGCGCGGTGCTGCCCATCCTGCATCTGAACGCATTTAAAATCGCCAACCCGACCATCTTCTCACGCATCTCACACGAGGAAGTCGAAATGTTCTTCCGCGGCTGCGGATGGGAGCCGCGCTTCGTTGAAGGTGATGAGCCGGCGCGCATGCATCAGACAATGGCGGCGGCGCTCGAGTGGGCAATCCGCGAAATCCGCCGCATCCAGTCGCTTGCGCGCAGTACCGGCGACCCGACGCGTCCGCGCTGGCCGATGATCGTGTTCCGCTCGCCAAAGGGCTGGACCGGCCCGAAGCAGGTTGATGGGAAGCAGGTCGAGGGATCATTCCGCGCGCATCAGGTGCCGATCTCGATCGACGATCAGCATCCGGAGCACATCGCCCAGCTTGAGGCGTGGCTGCGCAGCTACCGACCCGAGGAACTGTTCGACGAAACCGGTGCGCTCCGGCCGGAGCTGCGCGCACTCGCTCCGCAGGGCGACCGGCGCATGGGTGCCAATCCGCACGCGAATGGCGGCCGGCTCCTGCGCGACCTGCGCACACCGGACTTCCGGGACTACGCCGTCGCCGTCCCCGCGCCCGGCGCGGTCGAGGCGCAGGACATGATCGAGCTGGGCAAATATGTCCGCGATGTGCTCAAGCTCAACCAGGATGCGCGCAATTTCCGCGTATTCGGCCCGGATGAGACCGCGTCAAACCGGCTGACGAGCGTATTCGAACAGTCTGACCGCCGCTGGAACGCCGAGCGCACCGACCGCGACGAAAACCTGGATCCGGACGGTCGGATCATGGATGGCATGCTCTCCGAGCACATGTGCCAGGGCTGGCTGGAAGGCTATCTGCTCACCGGCCGCCATGGCTTCTTCAACAGCTACGAGGCGTTTATCCGCATTGTCGACTCGATGTTCGCCCAGCACGCAAAGTGGCTCAAGGTCTGTGCGCAGCTGCCGTGGCGGCAGGACATCGCGTCACTGAACTATGTACTCTCATCGAACGTCTGGCAACAGGATCACAACGGCTTTACACATCAGGACCCCGGCTTCCTCGACCATGTGGCCAACAAAAAAGCGGATGTCGTGCGGCTGTACCTGCCGCCGGACGCCAACTGCCTGCTCAGTGTGTTTGACCACTGCATCAAAAGCCGCAACTATGTCAATGTGATGGTCACCTCAAAGCATCCGCGGCCGCAGTGGCTGACGATGGAACAGGCGGTGCGCCACTGCACGCAGGGCATTGGCATCTGGCAGTGGGCCTCGAACGACGAAAATGCCGAGCCGGATGCGGTGCTTGCCTGCTGCGGCGACACGCCGACGCTCGAAACGCTCGCCGCCGTCACAATCCTGCGCCGGTATCTGCCGGAACTGAAGCTGCGCGTCATCAACGTCGTCGATCTGATGAAGCTCCAGCCGCACACCGAGCATCCGCACGGTCTGACCGACGAGGACTACGACATGCTCTTCACGCGCGACAAGCCGATCATCTTTGCATTTCACGGCTATCCGACGCTTGTGCATGAGCTGACCTACCGCCGGTACAACAAGAACCTGCACGTCCGGGGCTATAAGGAGGAGGGCACGATCACCACACCGTTCGACATGCGCGTGCAGAACGACATCGACCGGTTCCATCTGGTGATCGACACGGTGCAGCGCCTGCCGCAGCTTGGCAACCGCGGCGCGTTCCTGGTACAGAAGATGAAAGACAAGCTCGTCGAACACAAGCAGTACATCGCCGAATACGGCGAGGACCTGCCGGAGATCCGCAACTGGAAGTGGAACGACGGCCAGGGCGTGGAATAACCCCGCCCGAAATTGGGCAGTTCAGACAAAGCTGAAGCAAATTGCTTTAGCTTTGTCTGCTTTTTTACATCTATTTTGTGTTATGGAACAATAAATTGCTTCATTTGACGTATATTTGTACAATGACAACACAACAGTGCAGCGCTATACTGTGTCTATCAGGCGACATCTATGCCAACAGGAGGTTTTCACGATGCCCAGCTTTGCCTATCAGGAATTTCAGCGCCGGTCCTATGAAGACCGGCTGATTTCCAACATGCCCGACCTGTCGGCCGGGCCTCCGACCCTGCCGGATGATTTCCGCGCGCCCGTGCCGGAACTGCCGGCGGGCTATTCCGGCGGCGAAGTGACCGTCGGCGGCGTGCGTGGACTGTATCTGACGCGCCCCGGTGTGCGTGAAAAGTGCTGCATGATGCACATCCACGGCGGCGGCTTCACCATCGGCTCGGCCATGGACTCGCTCGATTTGCTGCAGCACCTGAGCCGCGAAACCGGTCTTGCGTGCTACTCGGTCGACTACCGGCTTGCGCCGAAATACCGCCACCCCGCAATGCTCGACGACTGCGTCAATTTCTATAAGGGCCTGCGCGAGCTGGGCTATGAAATGATCTTTGTCGGCGGCGAATCAGCCGGCGCAGTACTGACGCTGACGACGACGCTGCGTCTGCGCGACGAGGGTGTTGCGCTGCCGGCCGGTCTCTGGTGCTCCTCGCCCCCGGGCTCTGCCGACTACGCCAATGAGGAACTATTCTGTGAGGACATGTTCTCCAAGGTCGGCAACGACGTCTTTTCCATTTACACCGAGCCGGGTGCCGATATCCATGATCCGCTGCTCTCCCCGGTGTATGCGGACTTCACCGGCTTCCCGCCGACGCTGCTGCAGGCGGGCAGCGCCGAAAGCCTCGGCGCAAGCGTCGTACGCCTCGTCTACCCGCTGTGCAAGGCCGACGTCGACCTCACCTTCCGCTTCGGCAAGGGGATGGAGCACACCTACGCGCTCTATTACGGCCAGTTCCCGGAGGCCACTGCCGCCATGCGGCAGATCACGGACTTTGTCAACGACATACTCGACCTGAATGCGTAACCACCCGCACTTTGCGGAAGAAAGAAAGGAGCATCCCGATGAAAAAGCTGCAAAAACTGACCGCGCTGCTGCTTGCGCTGCTGGCGGTGTTCAGCCTGTGCGCCTGCGCCGGCGATGACGACACCACAACGGGCAATCCTGCATCCGACAACGCCGGCGATTCGCAGCCCGGCGACAACACTGCCGGCGAGACCGGCGCACCTGGCGAGGACAGCGGAGACGAAGCCGACACGCCGGTTGACCGCACGCTGACCATCGGCACGACGACCGCTCCCGCGTCGTTCCTCTCGTCGATGGGCGCCGTCAATCCCTACGCCTCGATGGTCTTCGACACGCTGGTGATGTACGACGAAAACAACGAGATCGTCCCGGGGCTGGCCACCGAATGGGAGTATACGGACGACTACACGCTCCGGCTCACGCTGCGCGACGGCGTGAAGTTCACCGAGGGCCAAACGCTCGTTGCCTCCGACGTGCTCTACAGCCTGAACTACTGGGCGACCGAGACGACCATGGCCGAATCGTTCAGCGCCTACGACCTGCCCGGCTGCTACACCGAGGGCGACAACGTCGTCGTGCTGAAGTTCACAGAGCTCTACGGCCCGGCTGTCTCCGGTCTGACGCAGTTCTTCATCTTCTCCGAGGAGTGGGCGACCTAGGCCACCGGCGATGACTGGTACAGCAATCCGAACGGTACCGGCGCGTATATCTGCACGGAAAACATCGACGGCTCGCAGACCTCCTTTGTCCGCAAGGACACCGATCAATACTGGGGCGAGCTGCCCGAATGCGAGGCCGTCACTTATCGGTACTACACTGAGACCAGCACGATGTTCATCGATCTGGAACAGGGTGCGATTGACCTGGCCTACAACATTGCCTCGGTCGACGCCGAGCGCATGATGAACGGTGAAGAAGCCAACGCGGCATTGACCTATCAGCTGCAGGGCATGCGTATCAATATGGTCATTGGCCTGTGCGAATACTGCGAGTACTGGGACGACATCCGCGTCCGCGAGGCTGTGGCGCTCGCGCTCGACTGCGACGCCATCGCGGAAGCCGCCATGGGGGTTCTGTGGGAGCCGGCCGACTCCATGCTGCCGAACTCTGTCACCTACCACTATTCCTGTGACCGCTACGAGCAGGACATCGACCGGGCCAATGAACTGATGGCTGAGGCCGGCTATGCCGACGGGTTTGCCGTGCGCGCGATCGTCAATCTTGGATCGGTTGACTTTGCCACCGCCGTCCAGGCCTGCCTGGCGCAGATCGGCATCACCGTCAACATCGAGTCGTATGATCTGGGCACGCAGATCCCAATGTGGATCGCCGGCGAAACCGACCTGACCATCGACTCTGGCGGCGAATCCAACGCCACGGGCGACCCGTTCGCCTCGACAAGCTTCTATTACGAGGGCTCGACGCTGACGGCCGCCCGCATTACCGATCCGGAATTCAACGAGTACTTCTACGAGGGCCTGTACGCTGTCGACCCCGAGGTGCGCGCCGAAGCGTATCAGAACATGCAGATGTGGAACTATGAGAATTATCGCATTCTCCCGATCTGCGAGGCCACCCGCTGCACCGCCTGGAACAGTGAAAAGATCGCGTCAGTCTGCTTTACCAACCCGGGCCGCCCGGTTGTGACCTACATTACATTCGCCTGAGGCTCGACACCCCGGAAAAACTGTGCTAAAATAGCAGTGCGCCGATCCGCCGGAGCGGATCGGCGCACCGTCTATCCTGGGCTTTTGACTGGAGGGATTGTAGTGGACGCATCCGTTTTGCACTCGCTCGTCCGCTTTCAGCGGGCGTCCGGCTTTCAAGAGCTGGCCGACTGCTCGATGGAGCTGATCGGCAACCCGATGGTGCTCTTTGATGTCAACGAAAACATTGTCGCCTGCACCGACGTCCCGGTCGCAGATCAATACTTTACCGAGCTCCAGGTCGACCGCAAGACCTCGCGCGACCTGTCAAAGGATCTGAACTGGATCCGTTCCATCCGCAGGATCTACTCGCAGCCCAGAGCGGCGTTTGAAGAGTTCCATGGTCTGCAGCTGCTCACGCGTGGGCTGCTTGTCAACGGCATCGCCGTGGGGCACCTGCAGGCGAGCGCCTATTTCCGCCCGTTTACCGACGACGACCTGACCGTCGTCGACCTGATCGCACCGCGGCTGGCGCTCGAGCTCTACCAGCATTTGAGTGTCGACAGCGCGCAGCGCACCGCGACCGACACATTTCTGCACTATCTGCTCTCCGGCCACACGCTCTCCCCTGAAACGCTGCAGGTCAAGACCTCGCTGCTGGGCTGGCAGCCGGGCAAGGTGCTCTATGTGCTGTGCGTCAACCTTCTCGCGAGCAGCTGCGATCTGCAGACCATCGTCTCGTCGCTGCTGTGCGGGCCGGACGACCGCTATACCTCCTATGACAACCACGCTGTTATGATTCTCTCGCTCGCGCATCCGATGACGGACGAGGAGCGCGTGCAGATTGCGCTGTATTTCTCCACGCTGCACGCTGCGTGCGGTATCAGCCGGCCGTTCGGCTCCCTGGCCGGTCTGGCCGGGGCATATGAGCAGGCCACGGCGGCCTGCGACATCGGCGCGCGGCTGTGGCCGTCACAGTTTCTGTACGATTACGACGCCTGTCTGCCATATGTATTTGTGCGCCGTGTCTCGCAGACCGAGGACGTGCTGCGCTACTGTATGCCGGACCTGCTGGAATTCGCTGCGGAGGACAGCCATGCCAGCGGCGGTCTGATGCAGACGCTCTACTGCTATCTGACCTGCGGCCGCAGCGTCAAGGCCGCCGCCGAACGGCTCGGTGTCCACAAGAACACCGTGACATTTCGGCTGGGGAAAATTGCCGATGTGCTGGGACTGGACTGGTCCGATCCCGCCTGTGTGCGCCGACTGATGCACTCGATCAGCATTCTGGAATATGTCGACCGGGAACGGTATTTTGGCCCGGCGCTGCCCTCGCCGGCGGAAACGAGGTGAATGACATGCCCTTATACAAATTTGAATGCGAGTCCTGTGGCAAACAGTTTGAGCTGCTCTGTTCGATTGCCGACCGGGAGGCGCGCCGCGCCGCCTGCCCCGACTGCGGCTCGAACGATCTGCGCCAGCGCTTCGGCGCCGTCGCAATCCGCGTCAAATCCAGCGAGCCGGACTGTCCGCACGGCGCTGCGTGCGGCGGTTGCTGCGGATAAAAAAGCTCCTCTGGCTGCGCCAGAGGAGCTTTTTTATGGGGTCGCAGGATTCCCGAAGAAATCGCGCTGCCAGACCGCATCCCGTTCCGGTTCGCCGCCGTGGGCAAGCGCATCAAAAAAAGCGCCGATGTGCGCCGCGGCATCCGGTGCCGCTCCCTCGAGCAGTGCGAGCAGCCCGCGGCTGGTCGGCTCTGCAGCCGGATCCGGCTCACGGCCGGAGACGCAGCCCCGGACTGGCGCAAGCCCCGGCAGACGGCTGAGCGCAGCCAACGCCGGCCGCGCCGGCGTACCCTGCAGCCGCGCCAGCGTCCGGCAGACCATCGTGAACGATCGATAGGCGCGCTGATAATGCACTGCGTCCGCAACAACATAGGCTTCCGCCGCAGCCTGCCGCACCGCCGGCGGCAGATGTGCCGGCACCATCGGCGTGTCGTGGTTGGTCCGGTAGCCAAAGCGGGTGAGAAGAAAACGGTCAAACTCCGTTTCGATCGCAGTGTGGTTGAGCGGCTGCTCCGCAGCCTGCTGGAGAATGTACGGATGGCAGGTCGTGTCAAGCAGATAGTGGCACAGGAACCCCGCCAGATAGCCTGCCGTCTCCGGCACGCCCGCCCGCACGGCGCGCGCGAGCCGCCCAGCCGGGACAGCACACGGCTGCCGGTGCATCCTGCGCGCCTCGTCCCGCGCCGGCCCCGGCAGGAAAAACATTGGGTCCGGGCCATACTGCCCGCAGAAGTATGCGAGCTTCTCCTGCTCAATCCGGTCGCGCAGCGGGGCGCGCAGCCGTTCGAGCACCATCTTGCCGAACACTTCATGCGCAAAATAATCGGGCATCAAACCGCCTCCTGATGGAAGAAAATGCGACGGCCGCGCGCATGCTGCGGCCGGTTTTATCATACCACATCCCGCGCTGCTTTTCCAGCGGGGCGCGCATGGACAGGAATAGGAAATTTTGCTATATTGGATATATGCCGTTGTGCGCGAGGTGTTTTATGCTTACGCTGTTTCCGGCGACCCTGGACAATGTGGCAGACCAGCAACACTTTTTTCCTGGTTGATAAATACCACAACAAGCCGCTGCGCCGCACATTCCATCCTGTGGCGGAAAGCGGACGCAGCGGACGCCGTTCAGCATACATATGAAAAAAGTGGACCCGGTATCGAACTGGCGTGAACTGGTTGCATGCTTTGCACCGCCGCTGTACTGTTCGGCGATGGAGCTGAAATAGCTGGCCGGTTATCCGACAAAAGAAATAGCCGAACAGCTGAATCTGACCGAATTGGCCGTCTGTTCGCGGCTTTCCCGCGGGCGAAAGCTACTGCAAAGAATCCTGCAGAATAGGGAGGCTCGTACCATGAATGAGAAAAAATTTGATGCCAAGATGCGCCAGGCGCCGCTCGAGGCGGCTGAGCTGTGTTGCGCCGGCCTGTCGGATGATCCTTTCCCCGTATCCGCGAAATTCGCGCGGGAGATGCGGCGGCTGAAACGCGATTCGTTGAAATGGTACTGCCGCCGCACTCCAGGCAGATTGATTTGCGCCGTTCTTCTGATCGCCGTTCTTGTCTGTACAATCACTGCACCAGTCACCGTGCAGGCAACCGCTTCCTACCTCTTTGACTCGTTCACCCCTGTCGGCCAGGAATCCGGCGCAGACGCCGCATTCCTGCTCTATCGCCAGCTCCAACGGGAGCTCACAACCTTTTCCGGGTTTCGCTCCGCATTGTGCGTATTCTCGGCGGAGTCCCGGACGTATCGGACGCCGCCTGAGGGCGATCTGCATACCGCGGCGCAGGCAGCGTTTGACGGCGCGGACAGTCCGGCCGATGGGATCGTCCTGTATTACTCCGCTTTTACCAACGAAGCGGCCATGGTCTGCGGCGAGGATGCGGCCGCTGTACTGACCGAAGAGGACCGGGCAGCGGTGGAAGCCGCCTTTACCGCGCCGGAGACAGACAACGTCTACCGCCACGTCAACAACGGGCTGAAACATCTGCTCGTCTGCGTGTTTGACAGCGGCGCGTTTGACGTTCCACCGTATTCCTACACCGCGGAGTATCTGCGGGATCCGGACAGCGAACCGGATAGCGCGCCGCTGCCGCGCACCGGGGTGTACGTCTTTGAGCGGATCGACGAAGCATTGCCCGCTGCGGTCTCCAATTTGGCCGAGGTCCCAGCCGAACAGCTCGCCTCGCTGCGCTATCTCGGCAATGAAATTGGGCGGTATGCCGGCCTGACGGTCAATCTTCTGGTCACCGGCGCAGGGAGCGAGTCGGCCTTTGCCGAGAGCGCCGCGTCGTATCTGCGCATTCCAAACGGCAGCGACCCGGCAACGGCCGTGCTCCTTGGCTGGGCGCTGGATACGGATGAGACATGCCTGCTTGCCGGCGAGAACGCGGCCGCGCTGTTTCCGGACGATGTGCAGACACGCATCTGCGACGCGATGGCTCATGCGGAGGGCGGCAGCTACGAACATGTACTTGCCGGGCTGGAAGAACTCGCCCGCGTGCTGTTTGAGGATGGCCCGCGCGAATACAGTCCATACTCCGGCATCGCCCTCGCGCTCGACCCGGATGCGTTTGGCGAAAATGCTGTCCCCGTCACACCAGAAGCCAGTACACCGGAAACGGGGACGGAAACCGAATCGCTGACCATCACACAGCCCGATGGCGCCGACGCCGACGCGCCAGCCGCGTCCGACGGCATCAGCCCCGCCGTCTGGATCGCAGTCGCTGCGGGAATCGTCGTGCTGGCCATTGTGGTGCTCGTTCTCTCCTGGCACAGGCGCAAAAACCGTGCCGGGTGACACCGCCGCCCGCCCCGCTGTCCCGGGGCGGGGGCGGCGTTCGATTTGGGGCAGTCCTGTCTGCACAGGCCACAGGTCATTTCCTGTGGCCTGTTTCTTTCCCGATCTTTCCCAGCCGGGCCGCGACGTGTTACAATAACGGCAGAAAACCCAGCGCACACCCGCCGCAGGGAGGAACATCCGATGTACTGTTTGAAAGGCCGGATTGGCACGGCACCGGCGGCGGTGCCGCGGGCGTGAAAAATCGAGGGGCAGCGTCCGTTTTATCGGACTGTCTGCTCTGTAAAATACCATTACAGCAGATTTTCGACAGGAATGGAGGAGGCGTAATGACAAATTATCTGGCCCATATCGCGGAAGATGGCCGAACGCAGACCGTTCCGGCACATCTGGAGGGCACAGCGGAGCGGTGCGCCGCTTTTGCCAATGCATTCGGCGCAGAAGAACAGGGCCGTCTGGTCGGCCTGGCCCACGACATTGGGAAATACTCCGATGCGTTTCAGCGGCGGCTCCGCGGATCCCCGGAGCAGGTGGACCACGCCACCGCCGGAGCCTTCGAATGCATCAGATCGGGACAGCCCCTGGCTGCCTTTGCAGTGGCCGGACACCACGGCGGTCTGCCCGACGGCGGCGGGCGGGGCGACAGCGCGGATTCCGGCACTTTTTGGGGCCGTATGAACCGGGCAGCTCAGAGCAAGCTGGACGACTACAGCGCCTGGAGCAGGGCGCTGTCCCTGCCGGCAGCGGCGGTCCCTGCTTCTGCCGCGGCAGACAAGCCGGCGGGGATGTTTTTCACCCGGATGCTCTTTTCCTGCCTGGTAGACGCCGACTGGTCGGACACGGGTGAATTTATGGCGGGGACGGCCCATGAGACCGGGTTTGGCCCGTCCGTTGAAGTCCTGTGGGAGCGGCTCCAGACCTACCTGTCCGGCTGGTTCCCACCCAAGGGAGCACTGAATATCCGCCGGTGTGCGATTTTGGAGCAATGCATCCAAGCGGGCCAGGAAGAAAGGCCGGGCTTGTATACTTTGACGGTGCCCACCGGCGGCGGCAAGACGGTCGTCTCTCTGGCCTTCGCCCTGGCCCAGGCGAAAGCCTGCGGGCTGCGGCGGGTGATCTATGTGATCCCCTATACCTCCATCATCGAACAAACCGCCGACACATTTCGCAAAATTCTGGGACCGGAGGCCGTGTTGGAGTACCACTCCGGCGTGCTGTTTGACGTGGAGGAAGAAGCCACGCCGGAATCCATCCGACTGGCTGACGCCACCGAGACCTGGGATATGCCGGTGGTGGTGACCACGGCAGTGCAGTTTTTCGAATCCCTCTACGCCTGTAAGCCCTCCCAATGCCGCAAGCTCCACAATCTGGCCCGGAGCGTCATCATCTTTGATGAAGCCCAGATGCTGCCGCTGCCCTATCTCCGCCCCTGCGTCTGGGCGATTGCCCAATTGGTAAAGCACTACGGCACCTCTGCTGTGTTGTGCACCGCCACCCAGCCAGCGCTCTCCCCACTGTTCCGGGAATTTGCCCCGGCGCTGCCAGTCACGGAGCTGTGCCCCATGGAGCCGGCGGAGTGGGACGCATTCCGCCGGGTGACGTTCCGGCGGGCAGGGCAGCTGACCTGGGACGCGCTGGCGGAGCAGCTGCAAATGCAGACGCAGGCTCTGTGCGTGGTCAACACCCGGGCGGCGGCCCAAGCGGTTTACCGCCGGCTGACGGGGGCGGGCAATTTCCACCTGTCGACCCTGATGTACCCTGCGCACCGCAAGGCTGTGCTGGAGGAGGTCCGCCGCCGTCTCAGGGACGGCCTTCCCTGCCGGGTGGTGTCCACCTCCCTCATCGAGGCGGGGGTGGATGTGGATTTCCCGGCGGTGTGGCGGGAGGAAGCAGGGCTGGACGCCATCCTTCAGGCCGCCGGCCGGTGCAATCGGGAGGGGAATCGTCCCACCGGGGAGAGCGTCGTCACCATCTTTCAGGGTGAGACAGTGCCGCCGCCCCTGTTCCGCACCGCCATCGGCGCGGGGCGGCTGGTGCTGGATCAATATGAGGACATTGCCTCCCGGGCGGCGGTCCATACCTATTTCTCCACCTTACTGGATCTGAAAGGGGAGGAGGCCCAGGACAAAGAGCAAATCCTTCCATTGATGGAAACGGCGTTTTTCCCCTTCCGTACCGTGGCGGAGCGGTTCCACCTCATCGACAGCCCCACGGTGACGGTCTACATCCCAGACGGAGCAGGCGCTGCACTGGCTGAACGGCTGCGCGCCGGTGCGCGGGGCCGAGATCTGTTCCGCCAGCTGGGACAGTACGGGGTGTCCGTCTATCCGCAGCACTTCGCCGCCCTGGACCGGGCCGGGGCGCTGGAGCGGCTGGAGGATGGCTCCGCGCTCCTGACGGATCTGTCCCTCTACACCCAGGAGACTGGGTTGAGCCTGGAGGCAGACAGCGGGAAAGGGTTGTTTGTGTAATGTGTAAAATGAGGCGAAACCGAGAATACTCTCGGTTTCGCCTCCAATCGGACATACGCAACAACTATAATTTCAATCCTCAAGTGCAACTTGACCTTATTAAGATAGAAGATAGCAGGTACCACTGTTCCTGTCAATTTATTATTTCTGCACAATATTTAATTTATACTCAATTTATACTTTATACTCAACATCTATAGAAATAAAATATTGCAATTTATAAAGACTTTTGCTACGATATCATTATCCAAACTCAGGGGGGTGAAGACTGGATGTCCATTCTAGCATACGATAAGGCCGTACCTGTCTATGGAGCGGTATACCGCTCCCCCTCCCCACATCAGTCAGTTCAGAGAAAGGAGTGAATACCCATGTCGATTTCGCTGGAGGTCTGGGGGGACTACGCCCTGTTCACCCGGCCGGAGATGAAAGTGGAGCGGGTCAGCTACGATGTGATGACACCCTCCGCCGCCCGGGGACTGATAGAATCCATATATTGGCATCCCGGACTAAGATGGGTCATCGACCGCATCCATGTGTGCGCCCCCATCCGCTTTACCAATCTGCGGCGCAACGAAGTCAAGTCCACCATCTCTGCCCGCACGGCCCGTACCGTAATGGAGCGGGGCAAAGGGGCGCTGTATCTATGTACTGCCGACGACATCCAGCAGCGGGCCTCTCTTCTGCTGCGGGACGTACGCTACGTCATCGAAGCCCATTTTGACATGACGGACAACGCCGCACCGGGGGACAACCCGGGCAAATTTCAGGACATCGTGAAGCGCCGCATCCAGAAGGGGCAGTTTTACCACCAGCCCTGCTTCGGCTGCCGGGAGTTCCCGGCCCAGTTCCGGTGGTGCGGGGAGCTGCCGCCCTGCCCGGAGGAGCTGAAAGGCACCCGGGATCTGGGGTGGATGCTCTATGACATGGACTACACCGATCCGGAGGACGTCCGGCCCCTGTTCTTCCGGGGCAGGCTGGAAAACGGTGTATTGCATGTTCCGGCCCGAAACAGCGGGGAGGTGCGGGGATGATTCTGCAGGCGCTGGCCGAGTACTATCAGACGTTGGAACAGGCGGGGAAGATTGCTGCGCCGGGGTGGGCGCCGGTAAAGGTGTCCTTTGCCCTGCAGCTGGGTACGGACGGGACGGTGGAGCAGGTGCTCTACCTCCAGACAGAGCAGCCCAGGGGCAAAAAAACCGTTCTGGCTCCCCGGAGCATTTCCCTCCCCGCCCCGGTGAAGCGGACGGTGGGCGTAGCCGCCAACTTCCTGTGCGACAACTCCGGCTATATCCTTGGGATTGACAACAAGGGGAAACCTCAGCGGACGCGGGAGTGCTTTAACGCATGCAAAGCGCTCCATGAAACGATCCTGAGCGGCGTGAACACTCCGCCGGCCCAGGCGGTGCTTGCCTTCTTCCGCACCTGGGATCCGGAGCAGGCCCGGGCGCATCCAGCCCTGGCAGAATATCTGGACGACATCCTCGCCGGCGGCAACCTGATCTTCCGCACGGCGGAGGGCTTTGTCCACGAAGATCCGGCAGTTCGGCAGGCCTGGGAGGAACACTACAGTGCCGCCGGGGACGGTCCCCGGGGCATCTGCTTGGTGACTGGAGAGGAAGGACCGGTGGAGTCCGTCCATCCCGCCATCAAAAATGTGGCGGGCGCCCAGTCCAGCGGGGCTGCTCTGGTCTCTTTCAACGCCCCGGCTTTCTGCTCTTACGGCAAGGAACAGAATCTCAACGCCCCCACCGGAAAATTTGCCGCCTTCGCCTACACCGCCGCCCTGAACCATCTGCTCTCCGACCGGGACCATGTCTACCGGATAGGGGACGCCACCGTGGTGTGCTGGGCAAAGGGCGGCGGGGACGGCTACGCCGACCTCTTCGCCGGGTTCGCCTTTGACGCGCCCACACCGTACAGTGTTTCCGATCTGCAGGGCATGGTCAAGAGCCTGTGCAACAGCGAGCGTGTAGAATATAACGCAGAACAGTTGGATCCCAACATGGACTTCTACATCCTGGGCCTGTCGCCCAACGCTGCCCGGCTGTCGGTGCGGTTTTTCCTCCACAATACATTCAAAGGGTTTTTGGACAATATCCAGGCCCATTATGATCGGCTGGAGATCGTCCGGCCCGCCTACGACAGATTTGAGACGCTGCCCCTCTGGAAGCTGCTGAGCGAGACGGTAAATCAGAACTCC
>CAZGBU010000007.1:23127-34322 GCA_964523945.1 uncultured Oscillospiraceae bacterium | reverse complement strand
TTACAGTGTAGCACAGCCCTTGGAGAGGGGCTCTAATAACTACTACTCTATAATATAAGGAGAACAACAAATGGAAACGGAGCTGAAAATTGAGGGCATGATGTGCAATCACTGTAAAATGGCGGTGGAAAAGGCGCTGGGCGCAGTGGAAGGCGTTACGTCTGTTTCAGTCGACCTGGAAAACAAGTCTGCCCATGTTGCGGGCAGCGCTGTGCGCGAAGCGCTTGAGAAAGCCGTGCGGGACGCGGGATACGAGGTTGTCGGCTGATGCGGGCCGATCCGGATGCAGTGTCCCGGCTGCTGCGCACTGCGCGCGGCCAGCTGGATGGACTGCTCAAAATGGTGGATGAGGATCGTTACTGCATGGACGTCTACAACCAGCTGCTGGCGACGCAGGCTATCCTCAACAAAGCTGGAAAGATTGTCCTGCGCGCGCATATTGAGGGGTGCGTACGGGACTCATTTGAGTCTGGCGATGCGGGCAAGAGCATCGATGAATTGATGGGCGTCATTGACAAGCTCAGCAAATAAGCCCGGGCGGGGCACACAGATTTTTTCTGTGTGCCCCTTTTTTTTCAATTCGATTTATGGCATAATGGGATAAACATTGTTTGGAGGCGAGTACCATGGGGATGACAATGACCCAGAAGATCCTGGCCGCGCATGCCGGCCTGCCGGAAGTGCATGCCGGCGACCTGATCGAAGCAAAGCTGGATCTTGTACTGGGCAACGACGTGACAACGCCGGTGGCCATCACAGAATTTGAAAACGCCGGTTTTACGCAAGTGTTCGACCGCGATAAAATCGCGATCGTGCTCGATCACTTTACACCATGCAAAGACATCAATGCTGCAAAACTGTCGGCACAGTCGCGCGATTTTGCGAAAAAGCATGCGATCACGCATTTTTTTGATGTTGGCACCATGGGAATCGAGCACGCGCTGCTGCCGGAAAAGGGCCTGATCGCAGCGGGTGAGCTTTGCATCGGCGCAGATTCCCATACCTGTACATACGGCGCGCTCGGCGCATTTTCCACCGGCGTCGGTTCGACGGATATGTGTGCCGGCATGGCGGCCGGCGTGAACTGGTTCAAGGTGCCGTCAGCCATCCGGTTCCATCTGACCGGTGCGCTGAAGCCCTGGGTGTCCGGCAAAGACGTCATCCTGCATATCATCGGCCTGATTGGCGTGGACGGTGCGTTGTATCAGTCGATGGAGTTTGACGGCCCCGGCGTAGCATCCCTGTCGATGGACGACCGCTTCACCATTGCCAATATGGCCATCGAAGCCGGTGCGAAAAACGGGATTTTTCCGGTCGACGATCAGACGATCGCGTATATGAAAGACCGCGTCAATCGTCCCTATACTGTCTATGCGGCAGATCCGGACGCCGAATATGAAAAGACGATTGAGATTGACCTCTCTGCACTTGAGCCGACGGTCAGCCTGCCGCATCTGCCGAGCAACACACGGCCGGTTTCCAAAGTGCGCGGCATGCCGATCCAGCAGTGTGTCATTGGCTCATGCACCAACGGCCGCATCTCGGATCTGCGCGTTGCGGCCGAGGTGATGCGCGGCCGCAGCATTGCAGACGGCGTGCGCTGCATTGTCATCCCGGCAACGCAGGAGATCTATCTGCAGGCGCTCCGTGAGGGCCTGATCGAGACGTTTATTCAGGCTGGTGCTGTTGTTTCGACGCCGACGTGCGGCCCGTGCCTGGGCGGACATATGGGTGTGCTGGCCGAGGGGGAGCGTGCTGTGTCCACCACAAACCGCAACTTTGTCGGCCGGATGGGTCATGTCAAGAGCGAAGTAGTGCTGGCGTCGCCGGCAGTGGCCGCTGCGTCTGCTGTGGCGGGCGGTTTGTGCGCGCCGGGTGATCTGTAAGGGAGGGAGCAAATCATGAAACTCAGCGGAACTGTATTTAAGTATGGCTCCAACGTCGATACCGATGTCATTATTCCGGCGCGTTATCTGAATGCGCCGGATCATGCGGCGCTCGCTTCGCACTGCATGGAGGATATCGACGCCGATTTTGTCAAAAAGGTTCAGCCTGGCGACATTATGGTCGCAGAGTGGAATTTCGGCTGTGGATCGTCGCGTGAGCATGCGCCGATTGCCATCAAGGCCAGTGGGATTTCCGTTGTGATCGCCTCGAGCTTCGCGCGGATCTTTTACCGCAATGCGATCAACATCGGCCTGCCGATCCTTGAGTGCCCGGAGGCTGCTGCGGAGATTCAGGCGGGCGACACCGTCAACGTGGACACCGAAGCCGGTGTCATCACCGATGAAACGACCGGTAAAACCTATCAAGCACGGCCGTTCCCGCCGTTTATTACGCAGATTATCGAGGCGGGTGGCCTGCTCAAGAGCCTGAAAGCGAGGGGGCTGTAATGGAGTTTAAAATTGCGCTGATCCGCGGCGACGGCATTGGCCCGGAGGTCGTCGATCAGGCGGTTCATGTCATGGACCGCGTTGGGGTCCGGTTTGGCCATACGCTGTATTATGTCGATGTGCTGATGGGTGGATGCGCGACTGATGCGGTCGGAAAATCCTATCCGGATGGCACAGCGGAAAAATGCCGTGCATGCGATGCGGTGCTGCTCGGCGCCGTCGGTGGGCCGCAGTGGGATGGGCTGCCGGCTGAACAGCGGCCGGAGACGGCGCTGCTGGCCATTCGTAAGGATCTCGGACTGTATGCCAACCTCCGCCCGGCGACACTGCGCCCGGCACTGGCTGACGCATGCCCGCTGAAAAAAGAGACGGCGATGAAGGGAATCGATCTGCTGATGGTGCGTGAGCTGACCGGCGGCATCTATTTTGGCAAGCGCAACCGCTATCAGACGATAGACCGCGGCATTGAGTGCACGGATCTGATGACCTATTCTGAAATGGAGATCGAGCGCATCGGTCGGCGTGCGTTTGAACTGGCGCGGCTGCGCCGAAAAAAGGTTGCGTCGGTCGACAAGGCGAATGTGCTCGAAACTTCGCGGCTTTGGCGCAGCGTAATGCACCGGCTCTCAGCTGAGTATTCCGATGTGGAGTATTCCGATGTTCTGGTAGACAACTGTGCCATGCAGATTGTCCGCGACCCATCGCAGTTCGACGTCGTTGTAACGGAGAATATGTTTGGCGACATCCTCTCTGATGAGGCGTCGATGATCACAGGCTCGATCGGACTTTTGCCGTCGGCCTCGATCGGTGACGGTACGCGCGGCCTGTATGAGCCGATCCACGGCTCTGCACCAGACATTGCCGGGCAGAACCGGGCGAACCCGATTGCGACAATTCTTTCGGCAGCGATGATGTTCCGCTATTCATTCCATCTGGCCAGGGAGGCCGACGCAATTGAGGCTGCGGTGGACGCTGTGTTGGCCGAGGGGTATCACACGGCCGATTTCGCCGGTCGGGGAGAGCCGATTGGTACGGCGGAAATGGGAGAGCGCATCGTGGCAAAGCTTTGATTTTACACAGTGAAACAACCTGGCCGAAAAAATTTCGGCCAGGTTGTTTATTCCTTGCTATTTTGCAAATTATATCGTTCTAAATTTCATATTTCATATTTTATTCCGCATTTTTATGAAAGCTGACTTGATTTTTTACAAGTTGTGCCATATAATCAATTCTCGATGAAGTGAAATGAACGATTGACGTTGCAGAAAGGTAGGATATCATGAAGCCATTGTCCGTTGTTGCCTCGGCCGCGCAGGCGTCGAGTACGCTTGCCATCGACGCGCTGTTCAAGCAGATGAAAGCAGACGGGATTGACGTGGTCGGCTTTGGCACGGGCGAACCGGATTTCCCGACGCCCGAGCATATCAAGGAGGCTGCCATCCGTGCCATCCATGAGAACCAGACAAAATACACCCCCGCCTCCGGCACGGCAGAACTCAAGAAAGCGGTCTGTAAACGGATCAAAGAGGACTGCGGACTCGATTATGCGCCTGGCAATGTGTTTGTCTCTTCCGGCGCGAAGCATGTAGTGTATCTCGCGCTGTGTGCGCTGCTCAACCCGGGCGACGAGGTGATTCTGCCGTCACCGTATTGGGTGAGTTATATCGAGATGGTCCGGCTGGCAGGCGGCGTCCCGGTGATTGTCGAGACGACGGAAAGCGAGCAGTTCAAGCTCTCGGCAGAGAAGTTTGAAGCCGCTGTCACCGATCGTACCAAATGCCTTATTCTGAACAACCCTTCCAACCCGACCGGTATGGTTTACACCGAAGCGGAGCTGCGTGCGCTGGCAGAGGTCGCGCTGCGTCATGACCTGTACGTTATCAGCGATGAGATCTACTATACGCTGCTCTACGACGGCTGTGAGTTTGTGTCGTTCGCCTCGCTCAGTGAGGAGGCCAAAGCGCACACGATCCTGGTCAACGGCGTGTCCAAGGCTTATTCCATGACCGGCTGGCGCATCGGCTATGCGCTGGCCGAGCCGGAGATCATCGATGTGATGAGCCGATTCTGCAGTCATTCCACCGGCTCGCCGTCGAGCATTTCACAGTGTGCGGCGACGGAGGCGCTTGCCGGCCCGCAGGACGAATTCGAATCCATGCGCCAGGCATTTGAGGCGCGCCGCGACTATCTGGTCAGCCGCATCAACGCACTCGACGGCGTATCCTGCCTGAAGCCGCATGGCGCGTTTTATGTCATGATGAACATTGAACCGCTCATCGGGCGGTCGCTGGACGGTACCATGATCACTGACGGCGACGTATTTGCCGACCTGTTCCTCAGCAAGGGATTGGTCGCACTGGTGCCGGGCTCCGGCTTCGGCGCGCCGAATTATGTCCGCTGGAGTTATGCCACGTCAATGGAGCAGATCCAGGCCGGCTGCGACCGGCTCGCGGCATTCCTCCAGACAATCGCCCCGGCTTGAACGGCAATTTGCGTGCAAGGCTAGTAATTTTGAGCCAAATCGTGTATAATCAGCGTACTGTGACAACGGTACGCTGATTTTGACTGCAGGAGGGATTGCAATGGCAACCAACGCCTACGAAAGCCCGCTCTCTTCCCGCTATGCTAGCGAGGAGATGCTCTATCTGTTTTCGTCTGACAAGAAATTTACCACCTGGCACGAGCTGTGGATTGCGCTGGCCAAGGCCGAGAAGAACCAGGGCCTGCCAATTACACAGGAGCAGATCGACGAGCTGGTCGCCCACAAAGATGAGATCGACTATCCGCTCGCCGCGCAGAAAGAGAAAGAACTGCGCCACGACGTCATGGCGCATATCCACGCCTATGGTGCACACTGCCCAAAGGCGATGCCGATCATCCATCTCGGCGCGACAAGCTGCTATGTTGGTGACAACACCGATATCATTCTGATGCGCGAGGGGCTGCGCCTGATCCGCGCCAAACTCGTCAACCTGATCGACCGCCTGGCTGTATTTGCCGACCGCTATAAATCGCTGCCAACGCTTGGCTACACGCATTTCCAGCCCGCGCAGATGACGACCGTCGGCAAGCGTGCGAGCCTCTGGCTCAACGATCTGCTGATGGACCTGGAAGAGGTTGAATATCGGATCGGTACGCTGAAGCTGCTTGGCTCGAAGGGTACGACCGGTACGCAGGCGAGCTTCCTCGAGCTGTTTGACGGCGACCATGAGAAAGTGCTCGCTGCCGAAAAGGAGATCGCGGCGGACTTCGGCTTTGAAGATGTAGTGCCCGTTTCGGGTCAGACGTATTCGCGCAAGACAGATGCATTTGTACTGAATACGCTCTCCGGGATCGCACAGTCTGCGGGTAAGTTCGCGACCGACCTGCGTTTGCTTGCCCATATGAAAGAGATCGAAGAGCCGTTCGAGACGAACCAGGTTGGCTCATCGGCAATGCCGTATAAGCGCAATCCGATGCGCTGCGAGCGTATCTGCTCTCTGGCGCGCTATGTCATCTGCGACGCGCAGAATCCGGCCTTTACGGCGTATAACCAGTGGTTTGAACGCACACTGGACGATTCGGCCAACAAGCGCATCTCGATTCCCGAGGCATTCCTGGCCGTCGATGCAATCCTGAACATCTATCTCAATGTGGCCGGCGGCCTGGTCGTCTATGAGAAAGTCATTGAAAAACATGTGATGGAGGAACTGCCGTTTATGGCGACAGAGAATATCCTGATGGATGCCGTGCGTGCCGGCGGAGACCGGCAGGAGCTGCATGAGCGCATCCGCCAGCATGCCATCGCCGCCGGAAAGGCAGTGAAAGAGGAGGGCCGCGAAAACGACATGATCGACCGGATTGCCGGCGATCCTGCATTCGGCCTGACACGGGAACAAATCCTGCAAAACCTCCGGCCGGAGGCGTACATCGGCCGCTGCCCGGAGCAGGTCACGGCGCTGATTGAGCAGTGCGTTGAACCGATGCGAAAAAAGTATGCAGATCTTTTGACCGACCGGCAGGTTGATCTGAAAGTTTGAGTTCTGCGGGAATCCGCTTCTGCGGATTCCCGCTTTTTGTTGCGGCGTGCTTGACAATTATATTCTACGATTGTAGTATATATGTAGGTACTACATTTGTAGAGGAGGTGGCGCAATGAACAATCATCTGCGCCGGCTGCCGGATGCAGAGCTGGCGGTGATGCAGGCGGTCTGGTCGTGTGATGCGCCGGCAACGCGGGCTGAGATCGAATCAACGCTTGGGCAGACGCATCCGCTGGCAACGACCACAGTTCTGACGCTACTCTCGCGGCTTGTCGAGCGGGGATTCCTGCGATTGTCGCACAGCGGAAAGCGCAATCTTTACACACCGACTGTTTCGCGGCAGGACTATCTCGCCGCGCAGAGCCGCCGCTTTGTCGAGCAGCTGTGCGGCGGCGATCTTGGCGTGTTTGCCGCAGCGCTGTGCGACAGCGGTCTGAGCCGCGATGACATTGCTGAGCTCCGCGACCTGCTCGAGAGGGGGGAGCTGTGATGTTTTACAAGACAATTGTCTGCGTCCTCATTGCAGCGGCAGCCATCACGGCCGTCGAGCGGCGGGAGAGGACGCTCTATTCTCCCGTGTCCCTCTCGCCGAAAAGGCGGTCGGGCCGTACAGTCCTGGTCGAGCCGCTGCTTTTGCCGCTTTTTCTGATTCTGCTGTATGTTCTGTTTGTCTGGAACATCCCAGACGGCGTCACATATGCCGAAAACAACTGGACGCTCTGGCTGTCTGCGGCGGGACTCCTTTTGCAGCTCGCGCTGTACCAGCTGCTGCTTCTGTGCCTGATGCCGTTGCTGCGGCGGTATGTGAGCGCACGCTCGTGCGCGTCACTGTGGCTGCTGCCCAATCTGCTGTATCTGACGACGTTTGTACCGTATCAGACGCGGTCACTTGTTGTCCTCACTCTGCCGCGCAGCTGGATGCTGGCGCTTGGCTGGGTCTGGCTGGCCGGGTTTGCCGCGGTGATGTTCTGGCTGCTGGGTGCGCACCTCGTCTGCCGGCACCGTCTGCTGCATGATGTTGAACGGGTGACCGATGAGCGGATTCTCTCGCTCTGGCAGAGCGAGCTGGCGCGGCAGGGGCTGTGGCAGAAGATCCCGGTCCGGCGGTCGCAGGACGTCAAAACCCCGGTGACGGTCGGCTGCTTTACGATTAGCATGCGGCTGGTGCTGCCGCGGACGTATTATACCGATGAGGATCTGGCGCTGATTTTTCGGCACGAGGCCGCGCACATCCGCAACTGCGACACGCGCACCAAGCTGTTCATCGGGTTCTGCACGGCGCTGTGCTGGTTCAGCCCGTTTGCCTGGATGGCACGCCGCCGGGTGTCGGAGGATCTGGAGCTGAGCTGTGATGAGCGCGTTCTGCTGCTCGAGGACGACAAAACCCGCCGGCGCTACGCCGAGCTGCTGCTGCAGTGTGCCGACGGCGGTGCAGGATTCACAACCTGCTTGTCCGCCTCGGCCAGCACACTGCGCTACCGGCTGAAAAACGTGATACAGCCGGCCAAACGCGCAGTCGGCGGCGTTGTGGTGGGCGCGGTGCTGTTTGTGCTGCTGATGAGCAGCGGCAATCTCGCGCTGGCCGACACGACGCGCACTGTGCGTGAGGCTGTGTTCGAACAGGCTCCGGCCGGGATCGCCATCGACGAGGTACATGCCGTCAACTGGGACGACAGCAGCCACGGCTACCGGCCGATTTACGGCCGGGATGAGGCGGCGCTGACCGAATACCTCTCGTCGCTGCGTGTGCGGATGGTCTACTCCGGCGAATTCCCCGAGCCGGAGGATGACCGGTCACTGCTGGTTGCGTATGCAGAGACCGAGGACGGCGTCACCGTCAGCCGGACCCTGCTTTCGCTCCACAATGACATCCTGTACGTCAGCATTCCATATGATTCACGCGCCGATATCGCCTGCCTGCTGGAGGAGCCTCCGGACTGGGACTATCTCTCGTCGCTGCTCGACTTTGATGCAGTCGACCCTGACCCGGCGCCGCAGCCTCCGGAGCTGTGTGTGCATTTCCAAGGCGGCGAGGGAATGGACGACGATCCGATCTACGCACAGTCGTCCATCCTCTGGATTGAGGACGCCGGCGTGCGGCGCGAGGACAGCGAGCGGCTGAATGAGGGGGGAGTTGGCGGTGTGTATGGTGCGCCTTTTACAGAAGCGGTGCTGGAATTCTCCTATGCGCCGGAGGACGACTATACCGTGACCGTCAAGTCATGGGATGGCGCTGACGCTTATACTGTGACAGGCAGCGAGCTGGAAGACAACCTGCTCCCGCTGGCGCCATACAGCGCGAACTATACGGTGTCCGGCCGGTTTCATACTGTGCGCGACACCACCTATGTGATGGAATTCTATTTTGATGTGGAGTATGAACCGAACCAGCCAGAACTGTAACTGGAAAAGAAAGCCCTGTGCAGGCGGCCGGCAAATGCCGGCCGCCTGCTTTTTGCGCCCGCGTGGCAAGGCATATCCCCCAGACCTGTCCCATATGCTGTATCGGAGTGATGAAGATGCAGCCAGATCTGGAACCCATCCGCGCTGTTTTACCGCAGGCACTGCGTAGCGCCTTTGACCGGCTTGCGCCGGAGCAGTGCGGCCGATTGGAAGAACTCCGGCTGCGTGCCGGACGGCCGTTTACCGCGCTGATCGACGGAGCGCAGATCGTTTTTTCCGATCGGGGCAACGCGCTGATGATACGGCCGGAGGATTTGACTGAGATTGTCTCGAGTGCCTGTGGACAATCGATTTACTCTGCCAGCGAGCCGATTGCGCAGGGCTACCTGACCCTGCGCGGGGGTCATCGGATCGGTCTGTTCGGTACGGCAGTACCAGGCGAGCGAGGTCTGATCACCATCCGGGCGTTTTCTTCGCTGAATATCCGGGTCGCACGGACCTGCCCTGGCTGTGCATCCGCCGCGGTAGAGACACTCCGCGCTGCACCAGGCAGTGTTTTGATTATCGGCCCGCCCGGAAGCGGAAAGACGACCGTGCTGCGTGATCTGATTTGCCAGCTCTCCGACCGGCTGGGATATCGGGTTGCATTGGCAGATGAGCGCGGCGAGGTCGCTGCAGTGTTCGGCGGGGTCCCGCAGCTTGATGTCGGCCGCCAGACCGATGTGATGTCTGGCGGGGAGAAAGCGCAGACCATGATCCGACTGCTGCGTGCGATGAACCCGCAGTATCTGGCTGTCGATGAGATCAGCGATACGCGGGATCTGCGCGCACTGCAGCACGCATGCTACGGCGGTGTTCGGCTGATCGCGACCGCACACGCATTTTCCGGTGAGGAGCTCTTTGACCGGCCGCTGTATCGAAATCTGATGCAGATGCGGTTGTTTGACTATTTGCTGACGATGCAATCCGGCCGCATTTTGAAAATGGAGGAGCTGAGGCACAGTGATTAGGATACTCGGAGCGGTACTGGTCGCCTGCGGCGCATCATGGTGCGGGATTCGGACGGCACTGTCTGTCCGCAGTGCGCTTGCTGCGCTCAATGAGCTGCAAACCGTACTGGAGACCATGGAGTCAGAAATCCGGTTCCGCCGGCTGCCGCTCCCGGAGCTGTTTCGGTCCTGCGCAGGCAGCTGCCGGACACAGCTTGCCGGCGTGTTTGCGCGTGCCGCCGAGCACATGGAGCAGGACGCCGCCTGCAGCGCTGAGTACGCCGTGTTGACGGCCGGACGGCCGGAGACACTTCCCAAAGATGCGTTCTCTGTCCTCTGCATCCTGGCGCGCTCACTTGGACGGAGTGATCTGGATGGTCAGCTCAATGCGATCTCACTTGCGCGCGCGCGGCTTGGCCGCCTGATCGAAGAACTCTCCCGCGGACAGGCCGCACGTTGCCGCAGCTATTGTGCGCTGGGTGTGTGTGCCGGGTTGGCAATCGCAATTCTGCTGATATAGGCGGTGGCGTATGAACATTGATCTGATTTTTAAAATTGCAGCCGTCGGGATCATCGTGTCGATTCTCAACCAGGTACTTTCACGCTCGGGGCGCGAGGAAATGGCGACCATGACGACGCTGGCCGGACTGGTTGTCGTACTGATGATCGTCGTACAGGAGATCGCTGAGCTGTTCGACATGGTCAAGACGCTGTTTAACTTTTAGATGGACACGCTCATCCGCGCTGCTGCGGCCGGCATTGTGGGCGCAATCCTGATCTCCATTCTCAAAAAGCAGAACCAGCCGATGGCGCTCGCGCTCTTGCTCGCATGCTGCTGCCTGCTGTGCGTGACGCTGCTATCGCTGATCCGGCCGCTGCTCAGTTTTGTGGAACGGCTGCGCGAGACAGCCGGCTTCTCCAATGCATTCTTGATGCCGCTGCTCAAAGTGGTGGCGATCGGTTTGATTACGGACATTGCCGCGACCGTCTGCTCGGACGCAGGCGAGAGCTCACTTGCCCGCCTGATTGGGCTGTGCGGCGCTGCCGCTGCGCTCTACTGCGCTCTGCCGCTGCTTGAGGCGGTTTTGTCTCTTGTCGAAACACTTCTGGAGTGATGGAATGCGAAAGATGATCCTTCTGGTCTTGCTCGGCGCTCTGCTGCTGAGTCCGGTTCGTGCCGAATCGGATGCCGCATTCGATACCGCGCCGCTGGAACAGGCCGTGCCGGATGATGTGCGGGATATGCTCGGAGACCTGACGCCGGAATCGTCGGATGATCTGGCGGCGGGGGTCAGCGAGATTCTCTCGGTTCTCGGTGAGCGTAGCGGCGGTGCAATTCGCAGCGCGCTGCGCAGCGGCGCAATGGTCCTTGCGATTGTTCTGCTTTG